>NZ_JAVWXA010000017.1:32916-54117 GCF_036662295.1 Stenotrophomonas sp. | reverse complement strand
GCCGCGGAGCGGGACTTGCAGCGTGTCCCGCGAACCCGCACACCCCCACCCCGCGCGACAGAGCCGGCACTCGCAAGGCTTCATACGCTGCGACAACGGAACCCCGCAAATGGGCGAAGAACCAAAAAAGACGGCGCCCGAGGGCGCCGTCTTCCTTCCATTCAACGGCTTGGAGAGAGTAAGCCGTGGATCAGAACCGGGTGATCAGGCGGGCCTGATCAGAAACGCTGCTGGTACTTCATGTACATGTAGCGGCCGATATCGAAGCCGCCGTAGTAGGTGAAGCTGCTGTTGGGCTGGCTGTACATGACCGGACCCTGGTGGTCGAACACGTTGTTCAGGCCCATCGACACGGTGCCGTTCCACGGCAGGAGGTAGCGCATCTGGATATCGTGGAAGGTGTTGGAACCCACCTTGTTGATGCCCTGGTTGCCGGTGTACGGCGAGCTGAAGCCGGGGTTGCTGCACTCGGTGGCGTAGGCGCAGTTTTCCTGCATGCCGGAGTAGTAGCGGGCCGTCCAGCCCAGGCCGAAGTTGCCGTACTGCCAATCCACGTTGAGGTTGGAGCGCACGCGGAAGTTGCCTTCCCAGCCCACGTACTGGCGCACCGGGGTGGTGGTGGCGTTGTCGTTCCTGCGCTCCAGGTAATCCACGTAGGTGGTGTTCCAGGACAGCGCGATCTTGCCGATCGCCAGCTCCGGCAGGCGGTAGCGCACGGCGATGTCGTAGCCGGCGGTTTCCTGGTAGCCGGCGTTGAGCAGCGTGCGGTCCAGCGCGCTGACCTGGCCGATGGTCCGGCCCGACCTGGAACGGGTGAAGCGGTTGCACGCCGCGTCCACGCCCTGCACATAGCACTGGTTGAGCATGTCGGTGGCCGACTCACCCACGATCACGTCGTTGATGCGGATCTTCCACCAGTCCAGGCTCAGGTCCAGGCCCGAGACGAACTCCGGGCTGTACACCAGGCCCACGGTCCAAGTCTTGGCGGTTTCCGGCTTGAGCGCGTCGTTGGAGCCGGAGGTGAAGTCGGTGCCGCCCTGCTGGCCGGGCACCGTGGCCGGCGAGCCGTCGGCCGCCAGCTGGCGGAAGTTGGCCGGCACGCCGGTGGCGCGGCAGCGGGCCTGCACCTGGGCGTTGTTGGCGGCCGCACCGAAGGTGGTGTCGCACGGGTCGGTGTAGGAGTCACGCGTGGTGACCGTGCCGCCGTACAGGTTTTCCACGGTCGGGGCGCGGAAGCCGGTGCCGTAGGTGGCGCGCACCAGCAGGCTGTCGATGGGCTTCCACTTCAGGCCGAACTTGGTGTTGGTGGTCGAGCCGAAGTTGTTGTAGTCCGAATAACGGCCAGCCACGTCCAGCGACAGTTCGCGGGCGAAGGCCATGTCGGCCAGCAGCGGCACCTGCAGTTCCAGGTAGGCCTCGTTGAGCGCGTAGTCGCCGCGGGTGGGCTGGCCGCTGGTGCCGGCGATCTGGCCGTTGCGGACCATCAGGTCGGGCGCGTAGCTGGCTTCTTCGCTGCGATGTTCAACGCCCATCGCGCCCATGATGTCACCGGCGCCAAGGGTGAACAGCGAACCGGAGATGTTCGCGCTGGCCACCTTGGTGGTGCTCTGCATGGTGTCGGTGAAGCGGGTGAACAGGTAGTCCTGCACGTCCTGGTTGCCGAGCGCGCCCGGGCCGGTGTAGCCCATGGGGGCAAGCGGATTCCACGGGGTGCAGCCGGCGATCACGTTGCCGACGCTGCCGCAGTGGGCCACGCCCTGGCCGTCGATGAACGACGGGCCGACGGACTGGTTCACGTTCGGCTGGTACATGCTGCCCGTGCCGATGCGCTCGCCTTCGTTGCGGTTGTACATGTAGCTCACGTTCCAGTCCCAGTACCGCGAACCGGTTTCGAAGCTGCCTTCCACGCCCACGCTGGCGCGCTTGGTGGTGAGGTTGTTCTCGGTGCCGCGCGGCAGTTCTTCGGTGCGGTGGGCGAATGCCACGTCACGGCCGAAGGGGTTGAACGCGCTGTCCTTGGAGAGCAGGGCGCGGTTGCCGGTGCTCTGGTAGGGGTAGCCGGCGAGCTGCTTGGTCGATTCGCGCTCGGTGTACAGGGCGTCGGCGACCAGGCGCAGGCTGTCGTTGATCGCAAACCCACCGTTGGCGAACACCGACTTGCGCTGCAGGCCGGTGAGCAGGCTCATGTTGGTCTTGGTGTTGGCATCGTTGGCCTTGTCGGCCGGGACGAAGTTGCCAAGCTGGGTCGGGTCGCCGCCCGGGCCGACGCTGAGGTTGCGGCCATCGACGGTGGCGTAGCCCCACGGGGTGACGCCGCTGAGGCCGTCGGTGGGGTGGCGCGGGCCGTTGGGATAGGCGGTGAAGTCACGCGCGCCGCCGAGGATGGGGTCTTCGTCGGTGTATTCGCCGCCGACGGTGACCCAGCCACGGTCGAAGGTCTTGCCGAAGGTGGCGCTGTAGCTGGTCTTCTGGCCGTCGCCTTCGCTGTACTGGCCGACGTAGGCGTTCACTTCGGCGCCGTCGAAGTTCTTGCGGGTGATGATGTTGACCACGCCGGCGATGGCGTCGGAGCCATACAGGGCCGAGGCGCCGTCGGTGAGCACTTCCACGCGGTCGACGATGGAGGACGGAATGGACGCCAGGTCGGCATAGCCCGCGGCGGAGACACCCATGCGACGGCCGTCGATGAGGACCAGGCTACGCTCGGGGCCGAGGTTGCGGAGGCTGACGTACATGCCGCCGAAGTCGCGGCCGGACTCGAGCGAGTTGGCGCGGCTCATGCTGGGCGCGCCGGCGGCGGTCACATCCTGGAGGATATCGGCGACGTTGACGTAGCCCTTCTTTTCGATCTCGGCGCGGTTGATCGCGACGACGGGCTGGGCGCTTTCGACGCTGGCCTGGCGGATGCGCGAGCCGGTGATCTCGATGCGATCCAGGGTGGTGGTGCCGTCATTGGCAGTCTGGGCGAAGGCAGGGGCACTGCAGCTGGCAACCAGGGCGATGGCAATCGCGTTGCGCAGCGGGTGGGTCTTCAAATACATCCGTGCAATTTCTCTTTCTCGTAAAAAACAAGCGCCCTTGCGGGCGGCGTGGGGAACAACATCACGACGCGGGGGGCGGGAGTCTAATGACTTTTCAAATTTTTTACTTTCATCTGAAAGCATAAAAAACGCTAAAAATGAACGCCTGCTGACAAATTCGCGGGTTGGCGCACTATCTTTTTCAATGCGTAGGCGTATCGCCATTCCCGGTAGCGCCAAAAAAACCGCACCCTTGCGGATGCGGTTCGTCGTTTGCTATTGCGTGCGCGCCAACGCGCACGCGCGTGCATCCTGCCTGTGCCGGGTCAGGTTTCCCGCAGCGCCGTGGTGATCGGCAGGCGTGCCGCGCGCAGGGCCGGGAACAGGCCACCCACCAGGCCGATGCCCAATGCCCACTTCAGCCCCGTCCACAGCAGCTGCGGCGACACCTGGAACTGGAACACCACCTGGCTGAAATTGTTGCCCAGCGTGGACACCGTGTAGTTGTTGAACACCGCCCAGGCCACCAGCCCGCCCAACAGCCCGCCCAGCAGCGCCAGCAGCATCGTCTCCAGCATCACCGCGGTGACCACCGGCAACCCCCGGAAGCCGATCGCGCGCATCGTCGCGATCTCGCGCGCCCGCGTCGCCACCGCCGCATACATCGTGTTCAACGCCCCGAACACCGCCCCGACCGCCATGATCGTGCCGATCACCGTGCCCAGGATGCTGATCAGCTTGCTCAAGCCGCCCGACTGCTTGCGGTAGTACGCGCTCGTGGTTTCCACATCCAGCTTCAAGCGCGGATCGCCCTCCATCGCCGCCTTGAACCGCGCATAGCCGGCCTTGCCGTCCGTGCGCACGTTCACCGACTGGTAGGCACTGCGGTTGTAGGTGGTCGACAGTGTCTGCGTGTCGGCCCACAGCTCCGACTCGTGCACGTCGTTGGAGGCGAACACGCCCACCACCGTCCATGCCTGCTTGCCCAGCTGCAACGTCCTGCCCACCGCCAGCCCGTCAAACTGCGCCTGCGCGCCCTTGCCCACCACGATCTCGCGCAGCCCCGGCTTGAACGTCCGCCCTTCCACGATGCGCACGTTGCTGCGCACCTCCCACGCCTTGTCGCCCACCCCGCGGAACTGCACGTTGGTGTCGCTATGGTCGCTGCGCGAGGGCAGGCTGATCACCTGCGACAGCTCGGCCGACACCAGCGGCTTGCCATCCTTGCCGCGCGCCACCCCGGGCAGGCTCTCGATCAGCGGCAACTGGTCGCGCATGATCACCGAGTTGGTTTCCGCCTGCGAGCCACCGCGCAGCACGATCGCCACCTGGTCGCTGCCGCTGCGGTTGAGCGTGGCCTTGAAGCCATCGCCCATGGCCAGCATCGCCACCAGCACGCCCACCACGCCCGCAATACCCACCACGATCACCGACGAGGCGCCCCAGCGCTGCGGCAGGCTGGCAATGCCGATCCGCGCGGCCTCCAGCGACAGCCGCCCGCTGCGGGTGAACAACAACCACCCCGCCAGCAGCACCGCCAGCACCAGCACCGCCTGCCACGGCAGCACGATCCAGACCACCAGGGCCACCGCCAGCAGCAGCACGGTCAACACGTTCCACATCCAGTGCGTTTTCATGGGGGCTCCTCAGCGGCCGGCCAGTGCGTCGACGATCTTCAACCGCTGCGCGCGCAATGCCGGCAGCAGCCCCACTACCACGCCAATCACCGCCATCAGCCCCAGCGCCATCGCCCAGGTCTGCGCCGGCACACCCGGCAGGCTGATCATGCCCTGGCTGTTGGCGCTGATCAGCGGCATCAGCACGGCCGCCAGGCCCATCCCGATCAGCCCGCCCAGCACGATCAACAGCACTGACTCGACCATCACCAGCACCAGCACCGTGCCGTCCTTGAAGCCCAGCGTCTTGAGGATGGCCAGCTCCGGGATGCGCTCGCGAACGGCCTGGGCCATGGTGTTGCCGGTCAGCAGGACCAGGGTGAAGAACACCGCGGCCATGATCCCGGTGACGATCAGCCCGATGTCGGCGAACTGCTTGGCGAAGGCCTGGGAGAACGCCGCTTCGGTCTGCGACTTGGTTTCCCGGTCGGAGTTGAGCGACAGCGCATCGATGGCCTGGGCCACGCGCGAGGCGTGCGCCGGGTCGTCCAGCTGCACGGTGTAGAAGCTCACCTGGTTCTTGATGTAGTCGTTGGACTCGTCGAAATAGCTCCAGTGCAGCAGCAGCTGGTTCTCCGCGCCGGCGTTGTTGCGATCCTTGGCGCGGTAGATGCCCACCAGCTGCAGCGGCCAGTCATTGCTGCCCTTGCGCGGGAAGATGGTGGCCTGCATCGGGATGGTGTCGCCCAGCTTCCAGCCGAAGCGCTTGGCCAGCGATTCGCCCACGATGGCCCCGGTGCGGGTGTTCTTGAACGCTTCGGCCTGCGCCGGCGGCAGCTCGAACTCCGGGTACAGGTCCATGTAGTTGTCCGACACCGAAAAACTGGGGAAGAAGTTCTTCGGGTCCTGGTAGATGCCGCCGAACCACATCGCGTAGTTCACCTTGCGCACCCCGGGGGTGGCTTCGATGTCGCGCAGCAGCCGCAACGGCAGGCTCTGGGTGATGGACAGCTTGGAGGACACCACCAGCCGCTTGGCGCCCTCGATGGTGTCGCCGCCCGAGTTGAAGGCCACGCGCACCGAATCGAGCATGCCAAACAGCAGGAAGGCAGCCACCACCGACAGCAGGGTCAGCAGCGTCCGCGTCTTGCTGCGGAACAACTGCGCCCAGATCAGCGAGAAATACTTCATCGCGGCGTCCTCCGTCAGTGGGCCGCTGGCGCGTTGGCCAGTTCGCCCTTGTCCAGGTGCACCGTGTGGGTGGCGTACTCGGCCGCCTTGGGATCATGGGTGACCATGATGATGGTCTTGCCGTGCTCGCGGTTGAGCTGCTGCAGCAGGCCCAGGATCTCTTCGGCCGACTGCCGGTCCAGGTCGCCGGTGGGCTCGTCGCAGATCAGGAACGTGGGGTCGGAGACGATCGCCCGGGCGATGGCCACGCGCTGCTGCTGGCCACCGGAGAGCTCGTTGGGGCGATGGCTGCGGCGGTCGGCCAGGCCGACCAGGGTGAGCGCGATTTCCGCGTTGCGCTTGCGCTGGGCCGCACCCAGGTGGGTGAGCAGCAGCGGCAGCTCCACGTTCTTCTGCGCGGTCAGCATCGGCATCAGGTTGTAGAACTGGAACACGAAGCCGACATGGTGGCTGCGCCAGGTGGAGAGCTGGCCGCCACTCATGCGGTCGATGCGCTCGCCCTCGATCTCGATCTCGCCATCGCTGGGCGTGTCCAGGCCGCCGATCAGGTTGAGCAGGGTGGTCTTGCCCGAGCCGGACGGGCCCATCAGCGCGACGAAGTCGCCGCGCTGGATGTCCAGGTCGATGCCATGCAGCACCTGCACCTTCTCGGGGCCACGCTGGTAGGTCTTGGTGATGTTGCGGAGCGAAACCAGGGTCGACATCGGGATTCTCCGTGGATCAGGGCGGATCGAAGACGGACGGGCAGGCGGCGGCCGCGCCGGCCTGCGGCGACGGGGGCGCACGTACCTGTGTTGCATGGTCGCGCCCGGTGGGGCGCGGCCGATTACGGCTGCTGCTTTTCCACGATCGTGCTGCCGTCGTGCAGTTCTGCCGGCGGGTCCACCACCACCACTTCGCCGGCGGCCAACCCCTGGCTGACCTGGCGGTCGGTGTTGAGGGCCGCACCGGCCACCACCACGCGTTGTTCCACCTGCCTGTCATCGCCCACCACGAAGGCGACGGTGCCTTGCCCGCGCTCGACGATGGCCCCTGCCGGCACGCGCACGCCCTTGGGCGCGGCCGCCTGCGCTGGCACCGCCGCCTCCAGGAAGCTCACCCGCACGCCCATTTCCGGCACGATCCGCGGGTCCTTGACCTTCAGCGCCACGCGCACCTTGACGGTGGCCTTGCCGCGGTCGGCGGTGGGAATGATGGCGATCACCTCGGCCGGGATCTTCCAGTCCGGGTAGGCGTTGAGCGTGGCCTCGACCGGCATCTTCGGCTGCACCCGGCCGATGAAGGACTCGCCCACTTCCACTTCGATCTCCAGCGACTCCATGTCCACGATGGTGCCGATGCCGGTGCGGGTGAAGCCGCCACCGGCCGACAGCGGCGAGACGATCTCGCCCGGCTGCGCGGCCTTGGCGGTGACCACGCCGGAGAACGGCGCCCGCACGGTGTTGTTGTCCACGCCGAGGTCGGCGATGGCCAGCGCGTCGTTGGCGACGCGGGTATTGCGTTCGGCGGTGCGCAGCTGCGCGCGCAGGCTGTCGCGCTGGGCGATGGCCTGGTCGTACTGCGAGCGCGAGACCAGTTGCTGGTTCACCAGCGTCTGCAGGCGCCCGGCCTCGGCATTGGCCTGGGTCACCTGCGCCTGCAGGCCGGCCAGCTGGCTGCGCGCGGCCTCCAGCTGCGAGGCCGACAGGCTGCGCTGGGCGTTGGCGTCGATCGGGTCCAGCGTGGCCATCACCTGGCCTTCTTCCACCCGCATGCCTTCCTCGATCATCACCTCGCGCACCTTGCCGGTGATCTTGGCCGAGACCGTGGCCATGCGCCGGGCGACCACATAGCCGCTGGCATCGAGCACCGAGCTGCTGGCCGTGCCCTGCTGGATCGCCACCACCGGCGCGGTGGTCACCTCGATCACCGGCGAGCGGCCGAACATGTACCAGCCGATGCCGGCCAGCAGCAGCACGATGAGGATCGCCAGCCCGATCCAGCGCCCACGGCGGGGCGAGGATGGCGGCGGCGAGGCCGCCTTGCGGTCGATGCGGAGTTCCTTGAGCAGTTCAGCGGATGCGTTCATCGTGAGTCTGGACGGGGAATCGGGCCGAGTGTGACCGCAACGATGGTCGCGGGGCAAACCCGCGGCGGGCCGGGCGGTGCACAGCATGCCTGCGCGCCCGGCGCGGCGGCAGTGACAGCTGTCACCTGCTTGCGCTGACGCCGGCCACTGGGCGCCGGCCGCCGGCGGGGCGAGGCTGTGCCTGTCCCGTCATGGAGCGTACCCCGATGTCCGATGCCTCCCTTGTTCCCCTGGCCCGCCTGCACGATGTGCAGGTGCGCTATGGCGCGGTGCCCGCGTTGCAGGGGGTGAGTCTTGCGCTGCAGCGCGGCGAGGTGCTGGCCCTGCTTGGCCGCAATGGCGCGGGCAAAAGCACCGCCATCGCGGTGCTGCTGGGCCTGCGTGCGGTGGATGGCGGGCGCGCCGAACTGCTTGGCGGCGACCCGCAGCAGCGCGCCAGCCGGCGTGGCATCGGCGTGATGCTGCAGAGCACCGCGTTGCCGCCGGTGCTGCAGGTGGCCGAACTGATCGAGCTGGCACGCGCCTGCTATGACGACCCGCGGCCGCTGGCCGAGTGCCTGGCGCTGGCCGGGCTGACCGGGCTGGCCACGCGTCGCTACGGGCAGCTGTCCGGCGGCCAGCAGCGCCGGGTGCAGTTCGCCATCGCGGTGTGCGGGCGGCCGCAGCTGCTGTTCCTCGACGAGCCCACCACCGGCCTGGACATCCAGGCCCGGCAGGCCCTGTGGCAGGCGATCCGGCAGCTGGCCGCGGAAGGCTGCGGGGTGCTGCTCACCACCCACTATCTGGAGGAAGCCGACGCCCTGGCCCAGCGCGTGGTGGTGATCGAGGGTGGCAAGGTGCTGGCCGATGGGCCGCTGGCCCAGTTCCGCCAGCAGCGGGCACCGCGTCGCATCCGCTGCCGCAGCGCGCTCGATGCCCAGCGCGTGGGCACCTGGCCGGGCGTGCGCGAGGTGCAACGCGAGGGCGAGTACCTGCAGCTGCTGGCCGAACCGGCCGAGCCGGTGGTGGCGCGGCTGCTGGGCGAAGACCCGCAATTGCAGGAACTGGACGTACGTGGCGGCGGCCTGGCCGACGCCTTCGTGGAACTGACCCGGGAGGCCGCATGACTACCTTGACCCACGATACCGGCACCGCCCGCCCGCGCGCGTCGGCCTGGCGCATCTATCGCATCGAAGCGCTGTGCGAGCTTCGCCGTGCCTGGCGCACGCCGGCCTTTGCGCTGCCCTCGCTGCTGTTCCCGGTGCTGTTCTATTCGCTGTTCGGCCTGTTGCTGGGCCGCGGCCATGCCGCCCAGTACCTGCTGGCCACCTACTGCGTGTTCGGCGCGATGGCCCCGGCCTTGTTCGGGTTCGGCGTGCAGCTGGCGCTGGACCGCGAGGGCGGGCTGCTCACGCTCAAGCGCGCGCTGCCGATGCCGCCGATGGCCCCGCTGCTGGCACGGCTGCTGATGGCGGCGCTGTTCGCGCTGCTGGTGGCCACGGTGCTGATGTCGGTGGCGGCGCTGGCCGGGGTCGGCCTGTCCACGGCCATGGTGCTGCGCCTGCTGCTGGTGGCCGCCTTCGCCGCCCTGCCGCTGGGCGCGATCGGGTTGTGGATCGGCAGCCACGTGAGCGCCAGCGCCGCACCGGCGGTGGTCAACCTGGTGTACCTGCCGATGGCGCTGCTGTCGGGCCTGTGGCTGCCGCTGTCCGGGTTGCCGCCGGTGTTTGCCGCGCTGGCGCCGCTGTGGCCCACCTGGCACCTGGCCCAGTTGGCGCTGCCGGCGGTCGGCATGCCGGGGCAGGGCAGTGCGGCGGGGCACGTGGCGGTGCTGCTGGCGGTCACGGTCGTGGCCTTGGCGCTGGCCCGGCGCCGCCTGCGCCGGGTTGGGTGAGCGGCGACGGAAACTGGCATGATCGCGCCTGACCGCCCCGCCCTGGAACCGCCCGTGCCTTCGCGCTGGATCGCCTCGCTGCTGCGCCCCGCGCCGGATTCGTCGGTGGCCGACAACCTGCGTCGTGGCAAGCCGGCCTGGGCCGATGCGATCCACCTGCTGTGGACCGGCTGGGTGTTCTTCACCCCGATCTTCAGCAACGGCTACACGCTGCGCTGGCTGTGGCTGACCCTGCTCACCTATCCGCTGTTCCTGGCGTTGTACGTCCGCCTGCTGCTGGCGCCGCGCCACCATGGGCCGCGCTACGCGATGGCGATGCTGGCCCTGGGCCTGGTGCTGCTGCCGTGGTATCCCTCGGGTATCAGCTACTTCATCTTCGGCTGCGTGATGCTGCGGGTGTGCCGGGATACCTCGATGTGGCGGCACATGCTGCAGCTGCTGGCAGTGAACGGGTTGTTCGTGGGCATCGCGCTGTGGGTGGGCTACCAGTGGCAGCTGGTGGTGTGGATCCCGTCGATGGCGCTGATCATCGGCATCATCGTCAACGTGGAGCGCCTCAACAAGGACCGCGATGCAGCGCTGCAGCTGTCGCAGGACGAAGTGCGGCGGCTGGCCGCCACCGCCGAGCGCGAGCGGATCGGGCGCGACCTGCACGACCTGTTGGGGCATACCCTGTCCTTGATCACGCTGAAGCTGGAGCTCTCGCGCAAGCTGGCCGAGCGTGATCCGCTGGGCTCGCGCCGCGAAGTAGCCGAGGCCGAGACCATCGCGCGGCAGGCCCTGGCCGAAGTGCGCAGTGCGGTCACCGGCATCCGGGCCAGCGATCTGGCCGCCGAGCTGGCCTCGGCACGGTTGCTGCTGGAGTACCAGCACGTGCACCTGCACTACGCACCGCCGCCGCCGATGCCGGTCGATATCGAGCGCGCGCTGTCCCTGGTGCTGCGCGAGGCGGTCACCAACGTCGCCCGCCACGCCCAGGCGCGGCAGGCATGGGTCAGCTTCGAACAGGACGGGCGCAGCCTGTCGATGCAGATCCGCGACGACGGCCGCGGCGGCGTCCACGTCGATGGCAACGGCCTGAGCGGCATGCGCGAACGCGTCGGCGCGCTGCGTGGCACGCTGGCCCTGCAGTCGGTGAAGGGCGAGGGCACCTGCGTCACGGTGCGGGTCACCCTGCCGGCGGCGACCGCGCCGGTGCTGCCGGTGCTCGCCCCCGATGCCGTCCCGGGCGGAGCCGCGCCATGATCCGCATCGTATTGGCCGAAGACCAGGCGATGGTGCGCGGCGCGTTGTCGGCGTTGCTGGGGCTGGAGCCGGATATCGAGGTGCTGGGCAGCGCGGCCGATGGCGAAGCGGCCTGGCGCATGCTGCAGCAGCTGCAGCCGGACATCCTGGTCACCGACATCGAGATGCCCGGCCTGTCCGGGCTGGAACTGGCCCAGCGCATTGCGCGCCAGCAACTGCCGATCAAGGTGGTGATCGTGACCACGTTCGCGCGCTCGGGCTTCCTGCGCCGCGCACTGGATGCCGGCGTGTGCGGCTACCTGCTCAAGGACGCGCCGGCCGAACGCCTGGCCGATGCATTACGCCAGGTGCAGCACGGCGGCCGCGCGATCGACCCGCAGCTGGCGCTCGATGCCTGGTCGCAGGCCGACCCGCTCAACGACCGCGAGCGCCAGGTGCTGCGGCTGTCCGGCGATGGGCGCTCGGCCAGCGAGATCGCCGCCCAGCTCGGGCTGTCGCATGGCACGGTGCGCAACTACCTGTCCGAATGCATCGGCAAGCTGGGCGTGGCCAACCGGATCGAAGCGTATCGGCTGGCGCGGCAGAAGGGCTGGTTGTAGGCCGGTATCCTGTGCGTTCCCGGGAAAGTGCGCGCCGGGCGTGGCTGGTGCTGGGCGCAAAGAGTTCCGCATTGCCACGTAGTGCCGGCCGCTGGCCGGCTCTCGACCCACGGTCCAGCGGCCAATGACCGGCGCGCCGGGTTGGATGGTGAGGAGCCGGCCAGCGGCCGGCACTACCGGGTGGGGTCGTCGCGGCTGTTCGCCGGGCCCTTCGCCATCGCCTGGAATACCCCGTCGCGACGCACCCACAGGTGGAACAGCGCGGCCGACAGGTGCATCACCACCGTGGCGAACAACACATAGGCCAGCAGGCTGTGCGCGCTGCGCAATGCCGCGTACAGCGCTGGATCGTGCGGCACGATCGGCGGCAGGTTGAAGCCGGACCACATCACGATCGGGTAGCCGCCAGCGGACAGCATCGACCAGCCCACCAGCGGCATCGCCAGCATCAACGCGTACAACACCCAGTGCGAGGCGTGCGCGGCCGCCACCTGCCAGCGCGGCAGGTCGGCCGGCAGCGCGGGCGGCCGATGGCGCAGCCGGTTGAGCAGGCGCACGATCACCAGCAGCAGGATCGCGATACCCAACGGGCGGTGCAGGTCGACCAGCATCGGCCGCCAGTGCAGCGCGGCCACCATGCCCACGCCGACGAACAGCATGGTCAGGATCAGCGCGGCCATCAGCCAGTGCAGCACCCGCGCGGTGAGGTTGAAGTGGCCGGTATCACGGTTCATTTCGCACCTTCCTTGCCGGTGGCCGCCGCGCCCTTGCCGTTGGCGATCTCCCGCTCGCGGCGGTTGAACGACTGCGAATACACCGCCGAGCGCGCGGCCAGGATCGGATCGTTGGAGCCGGCGATCCCGCTGGGCAGGATCAACGGATCGTAGTTGAGGTCGCGGCAGGCGCCCTCGGCCTGCGGCTGCATCGACACCAGGCTGAGCGTGCCCACCTTGACCTGGCGGCGCTGCATCGGCCACACCTGCGAGGGGTCGTCGACGGCATCGCCGTCTTCGGCGATCGTCACCCACATGTCCCAGCGCACCGGGCCCTGCGCCAGCCGCTGCTGGAACTCCTCGGCCAGGTAATCTCCGCCGGCCTGCGCGCGCTGCGCCGCGGTCATCTCCACGAACTCGGCCTGCGGGCGCATGCTCCAGCGCACGTCGTGGTGGCGGCCATCGGCGGCAGTGAAGCGGAAACTGTTGACCCCGTTATAGGCGGTGTTGGCCCAGCTGTTGGACCACGGTGCGGTCTTGGCCCACTGCTGGAAGGCGCGCGCGCTGGGGTACTTCTCCAGCACCGCGGCCATCTTCGCCGGGTCCGGTTTGCCGGTGGCCGGGTCGGGGATGCCGGCGCGGGTCTGTTCGAGGAAGGCCTCGGCCGTGGGCACCGCGAAGAACGGGAAGCTGTTCATCGCCGTGCGCCATTCCTGGCCGTCATCGCTGACCAGCTGCAGGGCCATGCTGCGCACGCGCGCATTGGCATCGGGCCCGTGCGGGTCGCCGCCACCGATGGACAGCCGGCCCAGCACCGGCACCTGGCGCTGGGCGAACACGCGCGCCGAACTCAGCGCCACGCCGTCCGGCGTGCCCTGGAAGGTGCCGCTCACGCACACGCCCTTGCTGTGCGCGCGACGGAAGCCGGGGTGCGGCGGGCCGGTGGCCTCGATGCTGTCGGTGAAGGCCTGGGCGGTGACGCGGTCGCGACCGATCCAGCCGGCCAGCCAGGCAAAAGCCAGCACCAGCAGGCCGGCGATCAGCGCGATCAGCGCCAGCCACAGCAGCGGCGAGGGGGGCCGCGGGCCGCCCGGCGCCTGGCCGGCACGGGAATAACCAAAGAGGGACATGTCCGGATCCTGCCTTCACGATGCGTGTGGGTGGGCGACCGGGCCATGGTGTCAGAACGCTGCCGACACCGATATTCACATTTTCGACAACTGTTCAAAACGCAGATCCCCGCCGGAGCGGGGATCTGTCGGTAACGGCGCCGGGTGCGCGGGCTCAGCCGGCGTAACGCGTTTTCAGCATCGTCCAGGCCGAGCGCAGGGCCAGGGCTTCGCCACCGGCCGGGCGGCCGGGGCGTTCGCCATCGTTCCAGGCGTAGACATCCAGGTGCGCCCAGCGCTGGCCCTCGGCCACGAAGCGTTCCAGGTAGAGCGCGGCGGTCACCGAGCCGGCCATGCGCGAGCCGGCGTTGGCCAGGTCGGCGATGTTGCTGTGCAGATAGCGCAGGTACGGGCGCCACAGCGGCATGCGCCAGACCGGGTCGCGGGTCTGCTCGCCGGCGTGCAGCCACTGCTGGGCCAGGGTGTCATCGTTGCTGAACAGCGCCGGCAGGTCCGGGCCGAGCGCGATGCGGGCCGCACCGGTCAGCGTGGCGAAGTCCAGGATGATCTCCGGCTGCTGTTCGCTGGCGTAGGTCAGCGCATCGGCCAGGATCACCCGGCCTTCGGCATCGGTGTTGTCGATCTCGATGCTCAGGCCCTTGCGGGTGGCGATCACTTCGCCCGGGCGGAACGCATCGGGGCCGATCGCGTTTTCCACCGCGGCGATCAGCAGGGTGAGCTGCACCGGCAACTGCTGGGCCATGACCAGCCCGGCCAGAGCCAGTGCATGGGCGGCGCCGCCCATGTCCTTCTTCATGTTGCGCATGCCGTCGCCGGGCTTGATGTCCAGCCCGCCGGTATCGAAGCACACGCCCTTGCCCACCAGGGCCACGTGCGGCTGGCCCACGCTGCCCCAGCGCAGGGCGATCAGGCGCGGTGCGCGGTGCGAGGCGCGACCGACCGCGTGGATGGACGGGAAATTCTGCTCCAGCAGCGCGTCGCCGGCGATCACCTCGATCTGCGCACCGTGCGCGGCGGCCAGCTCACGCGCGGCGTCTTCCAGCTGCTGCGGGCCCATGTCTTCGGTGGGCGTGTTGACCCAGTCGCGCACGCGCAGGCTGGCGGCCACCACGTCGCGCACTTCGGCCGACGGCGTGGCCAGCAGCTGGGCGGGGGCACGGTTGGGCTTGCGGTAGCGCGCGAAGCGGTAGCTGCCCAGGCCCCAGCCGAGGTGCAGCAGGGTTTCGATCTCGGTCGGCAGCGCATCGGCCAGCTGCCACACGCTGCCCTCGGGCAGGGCGAACGGGGCGTGCGCATAGGCATAGGCATCGCCGGCATCGCCCACGCCCATGATCGCGCCGGCCAGGCCGTGCTCGCCGGGCAGCAGCACCACGCTGCCGCCGCTGCCGTTGAAGTGCTGCGCATCCAGCCAGGCGCCCAGCCCGGCATGCTGCCGCGCGCGCCAGGTGGCGAACTGCTCGCGGTTCATCACGTGCAGCGGCAGGGCCTGGGTGGCATCGGTGGTGAAACCGTTGATCTGGGTCATGCGGGGTCGTGCTCCGTTCGCGGCCGGCTCAGGGACGCCCGGCGGATGCGTTGGCATCCAGCCAGTCGGCCAGCCCGGTCAGGGTGTCGAACTGCAGGTCGGGCTGCAGCGAAGGATGGTGCCAGGGGTGGGCCTCGCGATTGATCCAGCAGCCGCGCAGGCCGGCCTGCATCGCGCCCACCACGTCCATCTCGGCGTGGTCGCCCACGTGCAGCACGTGGGCCGGGGCGACCCCGAGGCGATCACAGGCGGCATGGAAGATGCTCGCCGCCGGCTTGGCCGCGCCGTGTTCGCGCGAGCCCAGCTGGAAGGTGAAATGGTGCGAGAGCCCGATGCGCTGCAGGTCGGCATTGCCGTTGCTCAGCGCGGCCACCGGCACGCGCGCGGCGATCCGCGCCAGCGCGTCGAGCGCGTCGGGGTAGAACTCCACCTGGTTGCGCGCGGCGTAGAACGCCTCGTAGGCCGGTTCCAGCAGGGCCAGGTCGGCCCCGCTTTTCTCCAGCGCCTCCTGCAGGGTCAACCGGCGCAGCGCGCTCAGGTCGTGGTGCAGGTGCGGGTTGGCATGGAAGGAGCGCTCGCGCAGTTCCCGCATGGCCGCCACCGGGTACATCACGGCGGTGGCGGGGCTGTGCTGCTGCATCCAGTCGAACAGCACCTGGTCGATCCGCGCGCCGATGGGGGCGAACGGCCACAGGGTGTCGTCGAGGTCGAGGGTGATGGCTTGGACGGGAAAATTCACCCGGCCATTCTACTCCCGCCACCGGCGCCGGACATGACCGGATCGGTTCATTCCAGCAGCCGCGCCCAGCCGTGCATGCCGTCCAGCCGGGCCAGCACCAGCTTGATGCAGACCAGCAGCGGCACCGCCAGCAGCAGCCCGACCATGCCCCACAGCCAGCCGAACACCATCAGCGCCAGGATCAGGATCAGCGGGGAAATCGCCATCTGCCGGCCCAGCACGATCGGGGTCACCACCTGCCCTTCCACGGTGTGCAGGGCCAGGTAGCAGGCCGCCGGCAGCAGCGCATGCAGCGGATCGCTGAACTCCACAAAGCCCATCAGCAGCATCAGCGCCACCCCGATCAACGGGCCCACGTAGGGGGCGAAGTTGAGCAGGGCTGCCACCGTGCCCCACAACAACGCCTCCTGCAGGCTGATGCCCAGCAGCAGCAACACCCCGGCAAACACCAGCCCGACCAGCGTGTTGATCACGGTGATGGTGAGCACGTAGCGCGACACCTCGCGCTCGATCGAGCGCAGGATGTCGGTGGTGAACCGTTGTTGCTGGCGGCTGGGGAACAGCGCGATCGCATGCTTCTGCAGTGTCTGCCCGTAGATCATGAAGAACAGCGTGAGCAGCACCACCGCCAGTACCGAGGCGGCCAGTCGCGGCGCGCGGGTCAGCACCTTGTAGGGGTCATCGAGCTGGGTGCGCACCACCTGCACGCGGCGGCTGCCCTCGCCGCCGGCCACGCGGGCGAAGTTCTCCGCGGCCTGGTTGGCCTGCTGCACCGGCTTGGTCAGGTTCTGCACCTGGCGCGCCACCTTGCGCAGTTGCTGCGGCGCTTCCTGGGCCCACTCCATTGCCGGGCCGACCAGCTGCACGCCCAGCGCGGCGGTGCCGCTCAAGCCCACGCCCAGCACCAGCACCGCGCCCAGGAACCGCGGGATCCACACGCGGCCCAGCAGGCGCAGGATCGGGTTGCACACCAGGGCCAGGAACATCGCCAGCAGCACCGGCAACACCACCTCCTGCGCCGCCCACAGGGTGAAACACACCGCCAGCGTGGCCAGCACCACCAGCGACATCGGCGCGCGCGGGCGCGGCGGTGGCGGGGCGGGCAGGGCAGGATCGGGGGAGACGGCAGGAACGCTCATGCGGGCGCCGGGCAGGAAAGGAGCACCATTATTGGGCAAGGCGGGTGCGTGCGGCGTGTTGTGCCCGTGCACGAAAAGCGAGGCCCCGGCGCGGCATGCGACGGGGCCTGGGGCTCAGCGTTCGGACAGATCGGTGGCCGCTTCGGCCGGCTGCGGCTGGCGCGGCACGGCCGGCTCGGCGCGGGCCGTTGCGGGGGCGGCCGGGGCCGGCGCCGGTGTCGGCGAGCGCGCGGGGGCGGAGGTTGCCTCGTCCACCTTGTCGGCCGCTTCCTCGGCGGTGTCGGCCGCCTCGCTGGCCTGCATCGAGGCAAACGCGGCCTGCGTGCTGGCCACCAGGTTGGAGACCGAGCCGATCATCTGCAACCAGCGGGCCCCCTGCACCTTGGCGCCCAACCCGGTGGGTTCCAGGCGGCCGGCCAGGAAGCCACCGGCCAGGCCCACGGTGATGATGCGCAGCGGCGTCCACCCCGCCCGCCAGGCGGTGCTGAGGGTGAACCAGCTGCTGCGGGTTTTTTCCACGCGCACCGCGACCACCAGTTCGGCGCGCTGCACCCGTTGCCGCAAGGCTTCAAAGTTCATCGCTTCACCCCGGTGGTATCCACGTCCGCGTCGGGATCTTCTTCGCTGGGTTCGTCATACAGGCCCAGCCGCGACAACTGGCGGCGGGTGGCATGCATGCCGGTATGGCGGAAGAAGAACGACACCCGCCACATCGCATAGCCGGTCACCAGCAGGCTGAGGATGGAGGTGATCAGCAGCGAGTGGAACCAGGACAGGCCCCAGCGCTGCATCAGGGCGATCAGCGTGCCGGCCAGCAACAGCCAGGCCGACGCGCCGAACACGATCGCCACCCCGCTCCAAGCCAGCGCGCGCCCGAAGGCACTGCGGGCCAGCGCGAAATCGGCCGAGGCCAGGCGGCGCAGCGAGCGCAGCGTGTGCTTGGCCGATTCCACGGTGTCACGACCGGCAGCCCCGACCTGGCGGATGCTTTCGTCCAGGTGGGGCGCTTTTTCACCACTGTCCGGTGGCGGCGGGGGCGCGCCACCGGCAGCGGTCGACTGGGCGGTATCGCTCACGCCGACTTACTTGTCGCCGCCGCTGCGGGCCAGCTTGGCGATGATCCAGCCGGCGGCGAAGGCCACGCCGAAGGACGCCAGCGGGCGCTCGCGGATGAGCTCGGCGGCGCTGTCCACCAGGTCCTTGCCCTTGTCCATCAGTGCGTCGACCTGTTCCTTGGCGGCGGCACCGCCGAACTCGGCCGCGGCCAGGCCCGACAGCGCGGTGTCGGACAGCTCGGCCTTGACGTTGGCCTTGCCGATGCGCAGTTCGTCGCCGGCTGCGCCGGTGGCGCCCTTGATCGCACCGCCGGCGGCGCTGGCCGCCGACTTCAGGTGCGAACCGGCTTCACCCAGGTGTTCCTTCAGGTTCTCGGTATTGGTGGGGCTCATCGTGACTCTCCGTTATGTGCGATGGGGAAGGTGACCGCAGGCAGTACCGCGGTAACGAACACAAGGTAATAGCATCGGGGGGGTGTAAGGGGCGTTAGGGCATGCTGACCCGTTCATCGCATGACCAGCACGCCCGGCGTGTTGCCGCGGATGATGCGCAGCACCAGCTGCGGCGGGCGCTGCTGGAAATTGGCGCGCCAGCTGGCCAGGTCGGCGAACTCGCCGGCGCTGGCTTCGATGATCACATCGCCGGCGGCCAGGCCCGAGCTGGCCGCGCGGCTGCCGCGCTTGACCTCGCTCACCTGCACGCCGCTGATGCCCGACTGGCGCAACGACTCGGGCAGGTCGATGAAGGTGGCCCCGGCCAGGCGCGGGTCCAGGCCGTCGCCGCTGACCGCGCGCGCCTGTTCCTTCAGCGTGGCCTTGAGCTGCTGCGGCTTGCCGTCACGGCGGATGTCCAGGGTCAGCACGCTGCCCACCGGCTGCAGCCCCTCGATGTTGTGCAGTGCCTGGGCGCTGTCCACGCGCTGGCCATTGGCCGACACCACCACATCGCCCGGGCGCAGCCCGGCCGCCGCCGCGCCGGAGCCGGCCAGCACGCGCGTCACCAGCGCGCCGCGCGACTCGCTCAGGCCCAGCCCCTTGGCGATCTGTTCGGTCAGGTTCTGCGCTTCCACGCCCAGCGTGCCGCGCACCACCACGCCATGCTTGACCAGCTGGTCCACCACGTCGCGCGCCAGGTTGGAGGGAATGGCCAGGCCCAGGCCGATGTTGCCGGCCATGCTGCCCTGCGGGTTGAAGCTGGCGGTGTTGATGCCCACCAGCTGGCCCTGCAGGTTGACCAGCGCGCCGCCGGAGTTGCCCGGGTTGATCGAGGCGTCGGTCTGGATGAAGTTCTGGTAGCCCAGCCCGCGGATGCCGCTGCGGCCCACCGCCGAGACGATGCCGGAGGTAACCGTCTGGCTGAAGCCGAACGGGTTGCCGATGGCCACCACGAAATCACCCACGCGCAGCTGCTCGCTGTTGCCCAGCGGCAGCGCGGTGAGCTTGTCGGCGGGGATGCGGATCAGGGCGATGTCGGTGTCACGGTCCGAGCCGATGAACTCGGCTTTCACCGTGCGCCCGTCTGCCAGGGTCACCTGCACGTCGTCGGCGTTGTCGATCACGTGGTGGTTGGTCAGCACCAGGCCGGCGCCGGCATCGATGATCACCCCCGAGCCGAGCGACTCGTTGATGCGCTCCTGCGGCACCTCGGGGAACAGCCGGCGGAAGAAGGGATCGTTGAAGTACGGGTTGCGCACCCGCACCACCTGCTTGGTGTTGACGCTGACCACCGCAGGCATCGCCCGCTCCAGCATCGGCGCCAGCGAGGGCACGGCCTGCCCGGCCACCGAGGCCGGCAGCGCGGCGGTGGTCGGAATGGCCAGCGACACCGGCGCCGCTTCGGCGCGATTGTCCAGGTGCACGTTGATGGCCGAGGCGACAAAGCCACCGAAGGCGGCGGCAAGCGCGAGCGTAAGCAGGGTCGGGAGCGGTCGCATGGTCCGGCGGTTCCGTGACAGAAGAGGTAAAGACACGCATACGGTAAAGCAAGCTGAATGAGTGTGTGGGCCAGCGCCTAAACCGCGAATGAAATCCTCGCCCCTGCGCCGCCACGCCGCGCCGTTGACAGCGCCCGGCGGCCGGGTAAGCTGGCCTGGCATCGGCCACAACATGTAGCGTTGCCGATCGGGATTGCCCCAAGCCGTTGGGTTTGTCGCCCCGGGGGCATCGACCTACTTCCACCACGCCCGGGCACGCCTGCTGCCGGGGGGAGCCGAGGCAATGCGTACCGCGTCGCTGGTCGTGATCCGCAACAGGTCCGATGGTCGGGTGAGGGGTCTGCCGGTACCGGCTCACCCTGCGCAGGGTGCCGCGTGTCACCCGCACCGACGTGCCGTTGCCGGCCAACGTCGTGGCGGCCAACGACGCCCCACCGCGATGCATGTCGATGCACGGACCGGTCGCCGGCAACCGACGAGGGACTCGCCCATCGAGACCGCACACCACCCCGCCGCACCCGCGCATGCACACGGCAAAACCGCCGACGGCAATGCCCGCGCGACCGGTTCGACGGCGCATGGCATCGGCCGTTCTGTGCTCGCCGGCGGCGCAGTTGTGCAGGGAATGGGCAACGAACAGATCGAGTACGACGACCAATTGCACGCCATCGCCAGCGCATTGGACCGGCAAGGGGAAGGCGACCACGCGATGGCGTGATCCAGGTAGCGAAGCTGTTTTAAAGGGGTTTGGTGCAGATGCCCGGTTCGCCGGGCGCGCGCATCGCCGGCTCGCCAAGCACAGGTGCGACTCATGGCGTGCGACAAGACCGTTCCACGATGGACCGCGCCGGTATAGCATCGCCAGCGATTTGACTAACCAGGCCCCTTAGGAGGCAATCATGAGCAACGGTAATGGTGTGACCGCGACCCTGTCGCAGGGCGTCGACGAAGTGAAGGAAGTGGCGGGCAAGGTGGGCGAGACCATCGCCACCACCGCTGAAGATGCCGTGGCGTCGGTGAAGAAGACCGTCAAGCGCGCACGCAAGGCCGCCACCACCCAGGTTGCCAAGGTCAAGAAGGCCGTCAAGAAGGCCGAGAAGACCGTCGCCAAGAAGGCTGACAAGGCCGCCAAGTCGGTGGGCAAGAGCCTGGCCACCGCCAAGAAGAAGCTGGAAGTGGCCAAGAGCAACGCCAAGGCCGAGGCCGCCGCGCTGAAGAAGCAGGTCGCCAAGAAGAAGGCCGCCGCCGAGAAGGCCGTGACCAAGACCACCAAGGCCGCCAAGAAGGTTGCCGGCAAGAAGGTCGCCACCGCCAAGAAGGCCGTGACCAAGAAGACCGCCGCTGCCAAGAAGGT
>NZ_JAVWXA010000017.1:9533-32816 GCF_036662295.1 Stenotrophomonas sp. | reverse complement strand
GAAGACCGCCGCTGCCAAGAAGGTCGTCGGCAAGAAGACCGCCGTCGCCCGCAAGTCGGTCGGCAAGAAGGTCGCCGTCGCCAAGAAGACCGTGGCCAGGAAGTCGGCCGCCACCAAGAAGGTGGTCGGCAAGAAGACCGCCGTGGCCAAGAAGGCCGTCGCCCGCAAGGCGGCACCGGCCAAGCGCACCAGCGCTGCCAAGACCGTGGCCCGCAAGGCCCCGGCCAAGCGCGCTCGCAAGTAAGTGCACACGCAC
The DNA here is from genome assembly GCF_036662295.1 of Stenotrophomonas sp. GTDB lineage: Bacteria > Pseudomonadota > Gammaproteobacteria > Xanthomonadales > Xanthomonadaceae > Stenotrophomonas. Next base: position 32,560 of record NZ_JAVWXA010000017.1, on the reverse strand, counting down.
GGCGCCTGCCTTCGGGCGGGCGCCGTGACGCGGTTGCAGACGGGTTGTTGCCCGCATGCCCACGAGGCACCGCCCGTGGCTGCACCGCCGATGAGGGCGTAAGCCGCGTTCGCGCACCCGCCTGCCAGCACCATGACTTGCGCCCCATGCGGGCCGCGGATGCCGCGTGGAATAGTGCCCTGGAACCCAGGCCAACAGGATGGCTGCCGTGGATCGTGTTCGCCCCTCCCATCGGCCGTGGTTGGCCGCGTTGCTGGTCGTGCTTGGCCTGTTTGGCAGCCAGCGGCTGGATGCGTCGCCCCGCCCAGTGGTGGTGGATACCCGTGTCGAACTGGCGGCGGTGGCAAATCGCCTTGCCGGCTTCGAAGAGTTTTCCGCGCCGGGCATTGCCGATTATGACGCCGCCGTAGAGACCCACTTCCAGCGCTACCAGGACCATCCAGTGGTGCAGCTGCTGCGGGCGTTGCGCCAGCAGCACGGTATCGGCTACAGCGACACCGTCGCGCTTGCACTGGCGGCAACACCGCATCGCTGGCAGTCGCAGCAACCCCTGGCCCTGTGGCTGCGCGACACGTCGAGCAACTGGACCCTGGACACGGCGCAGGCCTACCTGGAGGCCATGGCCGCCTTCGAGCGGGATACGGACGCGGCGGCCTTCTTCCACGCGCAGCAGCGCTTCTATCGCCGCGTGGAGGCCGAGCTGGGCCCCGGCCTGCAGGGATGGCCGGACGTTGCCTGGTTTGAACAGACGCTCGGGCCGCAGCCGGGGCTCCGGTTACAGATCATCGCCGGGCTGTTGCACGGGCGCGGCAACTACGGACCGCGCCTGCGCGGCAGTGACGGGTCAGTGCAGATGTACGCGGTGCTGGGCGTGCCGGAAGTGCCGCCGGGGGAGGCAAACGCATGGCCGTTTGCCGCCATGCAGCGCCTGTTGGTGCATGAGTTCGCCCATTCCTGGGTGAATCCATGGGTCGATGGACAGGCGGCGACGTTGCAGCCTGCGGCCACCACGCTGCTGGGTGCCACTGCCGAACGGATGGCGATCCAGGCCTACGGCAGTTGGCAGGCGTTGGCCTATGAAACCCTCGTGCGCGCGGTGACGCGGGGGTATTTCCAGGACAACGGTGACAGTGCGAGCGTGGCTCTGCTCAGTCAGGAGGATGCGGCGCGCGGCTTCGGCTGGGTGCCGGCGGCCACCGACCAACTACGCGGTGGTGCACGCGGTGGGCGATGGCTCAACGCCGGTACCGCCGGGGCGATGGCTGCCTTGTTGGAAGCGCAGGTGGCGCAGCTGCAGGCCCGTGCCGCTGCCGGCGTCACCTCGGTGTCGGTGGCCAGGCAGGTACCCGCCGCAGGCGATACGCAGGTGGATTCCGCGCTGGCACAACTGGAGCTGTACTTCGACCGCCCCATGGGGAGTGGGGTGGGAATCTTTGGTGACCGTCATCCAACGTTCACCGGGGCGCCGCGATGGGATGCCGATCGCCGTGTGCTACGCCTCCCGGTGGCGTTGCAGCCGTCCAGGGAGTACGTGATCGAGCTCAACAGCCCTTCCATGCCTGGCGGATTTGCCGGCAAGGATGGCACGGTCCTGCCGGCGCAGGTGTGGCGTTTTCGCACCCGGGCGTTGCCTGCGCATTGAGTGCGTGAAGGGCCCAAGCACGGGTAGCCAGGGCTGTGACGGGGCGGGGAGGATACCCCTGCTACGCTGGCGCATTGCGAAGGAAAGGGCATGCGCGGACTCGACTTCAGTTCCTGGCAGACAATGCTCTCCACCCTGTTGGGGCTGGCGGTGATCACCCTGGTGGGCGTGGGCATCCGCCTGCTGGTGATGCAGACCCTGCAGCAGCGCCGCGAGCGCGAGAACCGCCAGATCAACGAGCGCCTGCGCACGCTGATTGCCGCCTACAAGACCTTGGGCGGGTCCTTCACCGGTGCGCTGCACGTGGACCCGCGCCACCTGCGCGACCTGCGCGCGCCGGCCGGCGAGGACGGGGTGGTGTTGCCCGATGGCGTTGACGCCGGGAGCGATCGCGCGCGTCGCATGCGCGATGCGGTGGAAGCGGCGCTGTCGGACATCATCCTGCTTGGCACCGACGACCAGGTGCGCCTGGCCGCCACCGCCGCCACCGAGCTGGCGCAGGGCCGCACCGTGCAGACCGCCGAACTGGTGGTGTCGTTGCGTGACTTCATCCGCGCCGCGCTCGACCTGGCCCCGATTCCGGCCAGCGTGAGCATCCCGCAGCAGGGACCGGCGCGGCCCACCGCCACGGCCAAGGGCCGGCAGGACCCAGACAAGGCCGGCGGCAAGGGTGGCGGTGGTGGTGGCATGGGCGGTGGCATGGGGATGGGCCAGGCCACCGACGAGGACAGCGGCCACGCGCGCTGAGCGTTACGGCCCGTTGCGTCATCGCCTCACCGCGCCAGCTGGATCGACCACGCCAGCGCACCTGCCCAGAGCGGGGCAACGCAGATCGCCCACCGGCGCCACGCACGCCATGCCACGCGGCGTGCCGCCAGCACCGCCACGGCAAACACCGGCAGCAGCACCGCCATCTCGATCAGCAGGTTGCGCCACAGATAAAAGTTGCCGGGCGAGAGCGCGCCCGCGCTCGGCAGCACGCCAGGGGCCGATGCCTGGGCCTGCATCGGCCACCACAGCGGCACCGGGTGTGCGCCCACCAGCAGGTCCATCAGCGGGTGCGACACGCTGGCCAGCAGCAGCCAGTGCAGCGGCAGCGCCCGGCCGGTAACCGCGGCCAGGCGCTGCATCAGCACCGCGGCCAGCAGCGCAAACAGCAGGCTGTGGGTAACGCGCGGGTGCGCCCCGTCACCAAGCAGCCAGATGCCGAGGTAGTCCAGGTCCGGACAGATCGCCAGGATCAGGAACGGCGCCAGTGCCCATCGCGGCGGCAGACGCGCGCGTGCATGGCAGCACAGGCCGGCGGTGAGGCCGGCGAGGGCGTGGCCCAGAAACGAAGACATGGCGGCAGGACCGGTGACCGTGGAGGGGTCAGGGTCCTGCCTGCGCGTGGGCCGACGATGGGCTCAGCGTGTGGCCACGATGAAGTGCCTACTTGCCGCCCAGCACCACCACCGGCACGAAGCCGCCGTAGATCATCCGCTTGCCGTCGAACGGCATCGGATTGTTCTCCGGGTTCATGCGCGGGTCTTCCATCATCTTCTGCATGCCGGCATCGCGGGTGGCCTTGTCGGGCCATTCGATCCAGGAAAACAGCACGGCCTCATCCTCCTTGGCCTCCACCGCGCGGTAGAAGTCGGTCTGCTTGCCGTGCGGCACGTCATCGCCCCAACACTCCATCACGCGGGTGGCACCGTGTTCGATGCAGATCGCATCGCCCATCTGCGCGTGCTTGAGGAAGGCTTCCTTGTTCGCGGTGGGGACGGCAAGTACGAATCCATCGATATACGCCATGGCCAGGCTCCAGATGGCGCACCGGGATGGGCGCCTTCATTGCATACGACGACGCAGGGGGAGAAGGATCGACAGTGCACCCGCCGGACCCCTTGGAATGTGATGAATCCCGGCGTGTTCTATAAAAGACCAATGTTTCAGTGGTTTACGCAATACGCCGGGGTCTGCATGCGTACGGGGGTCAGAAAACTCCTAACGAGGGCGAGGAACATCCTGATATCCGCCGCCGCCCAGACCGCCGACTATGGGGGAGCCGGAAAGGAAGCCACCACGCGCTGCCGAGCTGTGACGCCACCGCGCGTCGCCGGTGTATCACGGAGGATGGACGCGTTAGCCGACTACTCCCCAAGAGCGGCTTCCCCAACGCGTGACGCCCCGCAAGGGCATCGTCGTGACCAGATTCCATCTCCAGGTTTGCCGATGCTGGCGTGTCGCCGCATCGCACGCATGATCGCCACGTCCGTTCGGTCGCGCGCGTTCCATGCTCACTCCCTCTGCACGTTGCCACGCTGTTTTCCCGCTGAAATCGCGGCGCGCGCGTATGCCAGAGCGCAACTGAACCGCGCCCCAAAATTCACTATCGGCAAACCTATCGCTTTCAGGGCGGGTTGTGGCGAATAACGGAGAATTTACATTTCCGATGCAGCACGGCGTCCGCGCTGGCTGCAAGTAGTTCAAGACAGAGGTGTACCCCCATGAAGACTTCGTTGATTGCCCTGGCGCTTGCCGCCGCCCTGCCGTTCGCCGCCTCCGCTGCCGAAGGCCTGTCCTACAACTACGCCGAAGGCGACTACGTCAAGACCGACGCAGACGGCGGCAAGGCCGATGGTTGGGGCGTCAAGGGTTCCTACGGCTTCCTGCCGAACTTCCACGCCTTTGGCGAGTACAACCAGCAGAAGACCGACATCGGCAACTTCAAGGTTGACCAGTGGCGCGTGGGCGTGGGCTACAACCAGGAAATCGGCAACAGCACCGACTTCGTGGGCCGCGTTGCCTACAACAAGTTCGACCCGAAGGAAGGCCTGGACTTCAACGGCTACAGCGCCGAAGCCGGTATCCGCACCGCGTTCGGCCAGCACGCTGAAGTCTATGCGATGGCCGGCTACGAGGATTACAGCAAGAAGCACGGCATCAATCCGGATGGCCAGTTCTACGGCCGCCTGGGTGGCCAGGTGAAGTTGAACCAGAACTGGGGCATCAACGGCGACATCAAGATGGATCGCCATGGTGACAAGGAATGGTCGGTCGGCCCGCGCTTCAGCTGGTAATCCCGGCGTGATCGCAGCGCCACGCGCCTGATCGGCGTGGCAGGAAAGGCCCGGCATTGCCGGGCCTTTTTCGTTGGCCGATGCCGCGTTCAGGCCACCGCGGCCAGCAGCGCCGCGCTGCGTTCCAGCACGATGCGGGCGGCCGGCGCGATGCCCGGCAGGTGCAGGCAGGCATGCACCATGCCCGGCAGGCGTTCGCAGTGCACCGGTACGCCGGCCTGCTGCAGCCGCAACGCGTAGTGCTCGCCTTCATCGCGCAACGGGTCGTAGGCGCACACCAGCACGCTGGCTGGCGGCAGGCCGCGCAGGTCGGCCGTCCGGGCCGGCACCGCCAGGCCATCGGCCGCGTCGCGCGCCATCGCATCGCCCAGGTAGGCTGCCCAGCAGCGCTGCATCAAGGCCGTACTGAGGTAGTAGCCCTCGCCGAACCGCCGGTGGCTGTCGGTGTCGGTGGCGGTGTCCAGCGCCGGGTAGAGCAGCAGCTGGTGGTGGATGGGCGGCCCGTGGCGGTCGCGCGCCAGCAGTGCCACGGCGGCGGCGAGGTTGCCGCCGGCACTGTCGCCGCCCACCATCAGGCGCGCGGGATCGATGTCCAGCGTTGCCGCCTGCGCGTGGCTCCAGCACAGGGCGTCGTACACATCCTCCAGCGGCACCGGGAAGCGGTGCTCCGGTGCCAGCCGGTAATCCACCGCCAGCACCACGCAGCCGGTGGCATTGGCCAGCGCCCGGCACGGCGCGTCGTACACCGCCAGCGAGCACTGGAACCAGCCGCCGCCATGGGCGAACAGCAGCCCCGGGCGCGCATGGCCGGGACGATGGCCGCGCGGCCAGTACACGCGCACCGCGATCCGGTGGCCGTCGCGCGCCACCACCGCCATCTCGCGCACCGCGGCCACCACCTCGGCCGGGCCTTGCAGGGCCGGCAACGCGGTTTCGCTGGCCTGGCGGATCTGCAGCAGGCTCCACCCGGCCACCGCCTCCGGCGGCGGCAGGGTGGCCAGGAACGTGGCGATATCCGGGTCCAGGCTCATGCGGCCAGCTCGGGCAGCAGGAACGGCAGCAGCTGGGCCAGGAAGGCCTCGGGCGCCTCTTCCATCACGAAGTGGCCGCAGTCGGCGATCATCGTGCCGCGCAGGTCGGCGGCATGGGCGCGCATGGTGTCCATGGGCATGTCGGCGGTGGCATGTTCGGCGCCGATCGCCAGCACCGGCATGGCCAGGGGCGTGAGCGCGCGCTGGCGGTTCTGGCGGATCGTTTCGGGGATGGCGCGGTAGTACCCGAATCCGCCGCTGAGGCCACCGGGTGCGGCGTAGGCACGGATGTACACCTCGCAGGCAACCGCTTCGCGACGGTGCGCCCAGCGGTCGAACATGAAGGTGAGGTAGGCACGCTCGCGGCCGGCGATCAGCGCTTCGGGCAGGTCGCGCACCTGGTTGAACATGAAGTGCCACAGGAAGAGGTTGTCCTCCGGTGCCACGAACACGGGCGGCGCGTCGGCCAGGCCGGGTATCACAGCCTCGGTGATGGCCAGCCGCTGCACGGCCTCGGGCTGGTCGCTGGCCAGCGCGTAAGCCACCCACATGCCCACGTCATGCCCGACCACCTGGTACTGCGCATGGCCCAGCTGGGCCATCACCGCATGCAGGGTGGCCGCGATGTTGCCGGTGTCGTAGCCGTGGCGTGGCGTGTCCGAATCGCCGGTGCCGGGCGGGTCCACCGCGATGGTCTGGAAGCCCTGCGCGGCCAGCGCCTGCATGACGTGCCGCCATGCGTACCAGGTCTGCGGCCAGCCCGGAATCAGCAGCACCGGGCGGCCCTCGCCCAGGATCGCGCAATGCACGCTGCGGCCGTCGATGCGCACATGGCGGTGGGTGATGTTCTCCAGTGCGGGGCGCATCAGTGGATCCCCAGCATGCCGTGGATCTGGGCACGGCTCACCGGCGCGCCGGCGAAATCGTCGAAGATGCGGTCGGTGACCTGGATGATGTGCGCCTTGATGAACGCCACGCCTTCGCGCGCGCCGTCTTCCTGGTTCTTCAGGCAGCACTCCCATTCCAGCGTGGCCCAGCCGTCGTAGTCGTACTGGGCCAGCTTGGAGAAGATGCCCTTGAAGTCCACCTGGCCATCGCCCAGCGAGCGGAAGCGCCCGGCGCGTTCGGTCCAGCCGCTGTAACCGCCGTAGATGCCCTGGCGGCCGCTCGGATTGAACTCGGCATCCTTGATGTGGACCATGCCGATGAAATCGCGGTAGATGTCCAGGAAGCTCAGGTAATCCAGTTGCTGCAGCACGAAGTGGCTGGGATCGAACAGGATGCGGCAGCGCGGGTGCATGCCCACCGCCGCGTGGAAGCGCTCGAAGCTGGTGCCGTCATGCAGGTCTTCGCTGGGATGGATCTCGTAGCAGAGGTCGATGCCGTGCGCGTCGCATACATCGAGGATGGGCAGCCAGCGGCGGGCGAGCTCTTCAAAGGCCGCCTCGATCAGGCCGTCCGGGCGTTGCGGGAACGGGAACAGGTACGGCCAGGCGAACGAACCGGAGAAGGTGCCCATACGGTCCAGGCCCAGCCGCTGCGACGCCTGGGCGGCCAGCTTGATGCGCTCGATGGCCCAGGCGCTGCGCGCGGCCGGGTCGCCGTGCAGGGCCGCCGGGGCGAAGCTGTCGCACAGCGCGTCGTAGGCCGGGTGCACGGCCACCAGCTGGCCGAAGATGTGCGTGGTCAGCTCGCTGATCACCAGCCCGTGGCTGGCCAGCATCGCCACCATGTCGTCGCAGTATTGCTGGCTGTTCGCGGCCTGCTCCACATCGAACAGGCGCGCGTCCCACGCCGGGATCTGCAGGGCCTTGAAGCCCTGGCTGGCCGCCCACGCGGCAATCGAGGGCAGGTCGTTGAACGGGGCCTGCTCTGCACTGAACTGGGCCAGGTGCAGGCTGGGGCCTTGGAGGGTACGCATGGGGGTGTCGCCTTATTGTTTGTCGAGCGACAAAGAATAGGCCGCCACATCGCCCCGGTCAATGCCGGGTATCGCTAGAATTGCCGCACCGCTTTCCTCTGTAGTGATGCCCATGGCCGGCCGCCCCCGCGAATTCGACAAAGACCACGCGCTCAAGCAGGCGATGCTGCTGTTCTGGGAGCGCGGCTATGAAGGCACGTCGATGGCCGCGCTGGTGGAGGCGCTGGGCATCGCCTCGGCACGCATCTATGCCGCCTTCGGCAGCAAGGAGCAGTTGTTCCGCGAGGCGGTGGCGCTGTACGAAGCCGGCGACGGCGGTTTCGCCGACCGCGCGTTGGCGGTGCAGGCGGTGCGCCCGGCGATCGAGCGCATGCTGCACGATGCGGTGCTGACCTACACCAGGCGCGGGCGCGCGCAGGGCTGCCTGGTGGTGTCGGCGGCCACCAGTACCGCACCGGAGAACGCGGCGGTGATGGACTGGCTGGCCGAACACCGGCGCCAGCGCACCCGGCAGATCATCGCGCGGCTGCAGCAGGCCGCCGCCACGGACGAATTGCCCGACGGCACCGATGTGCAGGCGCTGGGCGACTACTTCGCCACCGTGCTGCACGGCATCTCCACCCAGGCGCGCGATGGCGCGGGCCGCGCGCGCCTGCTGGCCGCCGCGGACATTGCCTTGCAGGTGTTGCCGGAGCAGGCCCATGGGTGATTCGACGGCGGCCCAGCAGCCGCGCCTGGGCTGCGGCGCGGTGATCCAGCGCGCCGATGGCGCGGTGCTGCTGGTGCAGCGTGGGCGTCCGCCGGAGCAGGGTCACTGGGGCCTGCCGGGCGGCAAGGTGGACTGGATGGAAACCGTCGAAGCCGCCGTGGTCCGCGAGGTGCAGGAAGAAACCGGCCTGCAGGTGGTGATCGAGCGCCTGCTGTGCGTGGTGGATCACTTCGAGCCGGCCCTGGCGCAGCACTGGGTGGCGCCGGTGTACCTGGCGCGCAGCGTGGACGACCGGCCTGCACGGTGCTGCGAACCGGAGGCCCTGCTGGCCGTCCAATGGTTCCGGCCGGATGCGCTGCCGGCCCCGCTCACCCTGTCGGCGCGCCAGGGCCTGGCGCGGCTGTCAGCGGGCGGTTGAGCCCGGGCAGGGGGTCAGCGCCGCGCGGCCGCGCCATCACCGCGCGCCACCGCTTCCACTTCCTCCAGGCTGGCGCAGGCCGCATCGCCGGGCGTGCTCATGGCCAGCGCGCCATGTGCCGCGCCCAGGTCCACCGCGACCTGCTCCCCCTTGCCCGCCAGCAGCGCGTGCACCACCCCGGCCACGAACGCGTCGCCGCCGCCCACCCGGTCCAGCAGGTCCACCTCGCGCGCGTGGGAGAGGTACAACGCCTGGCGCGTGCACAGTGCACCGGCCCAGCCGTTGCGGGCGGCGTTGCCAGCATCGCGCAGGGTGAACGCCACGCCCTGCAGTTGCGGAAAACGCTGCAGCGCACGCTGCGCGGCGGCCTCGGCCGGGCCCACGTCCATCGGCGTGCTGCGCTTGCCCAGGTCGGCCAGGTCCATGCCCAGGCAGGCCGCGAAGGAGTACTCATCGCCCACCAGCAGGTCGCACTCGGCGGCGATGGCGCAGTTGGCATGGCGCGCCGCGTCCGGGTCCGGGTGGCTGTTCCACAGGCTGGCGCGGTAGTTGAGGTCGTAGGACACGGCCACGCCATGGCGGCGCGCGGCCCGCACGGCGGCGATGGCGGTCTGGGCGCTGTGCGCGGACAACGCGGCGAAGATGCCGCCGGTATGCAGCCAGCGCACACCCTGCTGGCCAAACAGCGCATCCCAGTCGTACTCGTGCGGCTGCAGTTGCGAGGCGGCCGAACCGGCACGGTCGGACACGCCCAGCGGGGCACGCACGCCGAAGCCGCGCTCGGTGAAGTTCAGACCCATCCGCGTGTTGCGGCCGATGCCGTCGTAGTCGCGCCACAGGATCTGGCTGGTATCCACGCCACCGGCCTGGATCAGGTGCTGGGCCAGCACGCCCAGCTCGTTGCGCGGCAGCGCGGTGAGCACCCCGCTGCGATGGCCGAAGGTGCTGGCCAGGCCGCGGGCCACGTTGTACTCGCCGCCGCCTTCCCACACGTTGAACTGGCGTGCGTTGCGCACCCGGCCCTCGCCCGGATCGAACCGCAGCATCACCTCGCCCAGCGCCAGCGCCTCCCAGCGCTGGCCAGTGTCGGCCGCCACCGCAAACGCCTGGCCGCTCATCGCGCCTTGCACCCCAGCAGGCCCAGGTCGATGCCGGCGGCCATGCGCCGGTAGCCTTCGTCGTTGGGGTGCAGGTGGTCGCGGGTGATGTCCTCGGGCAGGTGCTCGGGGTTGGACGGGTCGCGCAGGATCGCGTCGAAGTCGATCAGCGCGTCATAGCCGCTGCCTCCGCCGCGCATCCAGGTATTGAGCGTGGTGCGGGTGGCCGCCGAAAGCGGCTCGTAGCGGTCCGAGCCGCCGAAGGGGGTGACGGTGGCGGCGATGGCGGTGATGCCGTTGCCGTGCAGGCGCTCGGCAATCTGCCGGTAGCCCAGCACCATGTCCTCGGCGTTGCGCCCGGGCGTGGGTGGGGTGCCGCCGTCGTGACGTATGTCGTTGATGCCTTCGAACACGATGACCTTGGCCACGTTCGGCAGCGCGATCACATCGCGGTCCAGCCGGGCCAGCGCACTGTGGCTGCGGCCATGGTCCATGACCTTGTTGCCGCTGATCCCGGCGTTGACCACCACCACCTGGTCCGGGCAGGCCTGCTGCAGGCGGGTGGCCAGCAGCGCCGGCCAGTCGCCGTTGCTGCCGCGCGTGGCGGTGGCGCCTTCGGTGATGGAATCGCCCAGGGCGACCACCACGACCGGCTTGCTGGCACGCTCGGCCAGCACCGCCGACACCACGTTCTGCCGGTAGGCCAGCTTCACCTTGTCGCCCACCTCGGCCAGGCGGCCGTCGGCAATGCGCAGCGCGGTGCGGCGCACGGCCGGCTTGGTGGGTTGCGGGAAATACACGGTGAGCGATACATCGGCCAGTGCCGGCACCGTCATCGCCACCGGGTCGCTGAGCAGCGCGGCGCCGACCGGAACCACCACCTCGCTGCGACCGTTGAAGGTCACCAGCTTGGCCGGAGTGGCCGTGCCGGTGCGCTGGGCCGTGGCGCCGCCGATGGTCAGCGGCGCATCGCCCAGTTCATTGCTGATGCGGAAGCGCAGCGCGGTGGCCGAGCTGGCCAAGCGCATGTCCTGGCGCACGGTCTGGTGGGCGAACTGCACCGGCGCCTCCGGGGTGCCGTCCTGGCGGTCCGGTGCCGGCGAGGCGGTCCACGCCGGCACCCACACCTGGGCCTGGACGGGCAGCGCGGCGGCGCTGGTGGCAAGTGCAATCGAGAATGCAGAGATCCAGCGCAGCATGGCAGCCCTCCCAGGCGGTCGGCAGTACAGGTCAATCAGGAGAAATAGGTGCCGCCGTTGACGTCGACGTTGGCACCGGTGATGAAGCCGGCCGCATCCGAAGCCAGGTACACGGCGGTATCGGCGGCTTCCTCCGGCTTGCCCTGGCGGCGCAGCGGGGTGTTGCCGGCCACGGCGGTGCGCACTTCCGGCTTGGTGAATTCATCGTGGAAGCGGGTGGCGATCATGCCGCAGCACAGTGCGTTGACGCGGATGCCACGCGGGCCCAGCTCCTTGGCCATGGCACGGGTGAAGGTCATCACCGCCGCCTTGGCGGTGGCATAGATCGCCGCGCCGGGGCCACCGCCATCGCGGCCGGCCTGCGAGGCGAAGTTCACGATCGCACCGCCCTCGGCCATGTGCGGCACCACCGCATGGGTGGTCAGGTAGACCGAGCTCATGTTGAGGTCCATCACCTTGTGGAAGAACGCTTCGTCGATCTCGGCCAGCGGGCGGCGCTGCACCATGCCGCCGGCCACGTTGACCAGCACGTCGATGCGATCGCCATAGGCGGCCTGGGTGGCGGCGACCATGCCGGCCACGGCCTTGGCATCGGTGACGTCGGCGCGGTGCACGAAGGCGGTGCCGCCGGCGGCCTTGATCTGCTCCAGCGTGGCCTGCGCGCTGGCTTCGTCGTTGGCGTAGTTGATGCACACCTTGGCGCCGGCGGCGGCCAGCTTGATCGAAATCTCGCGGCCGATGTCACGGCCGCCACCGGTGACGATGGCCACCTTGTCGTTGAAATGGGTCATGGAAAACTCCAGTCGTGGGTTGGGGGAAAGGAAAAAAGGGGATCACCGCGGCTGGGCCGGGCCGTCGAGTTTTTCGACGCGGCCGGTCACCAGCCACAGCGCCAGCAGCGAGGCCGGCACCAGGGCGGCCACCAGGATGAAAATGGGCGCGTAGGAATCGTGGGTCATCGCCGGCACCAGCCAGGTGGTGATCAGCGTGCCGGCCACCGCGGCCATGCCCCCCAGCCCGGCCACCGAGCCCACCGACTTGCCGCTGAAGATGTCGCCGGGCAGGGTCTGGATGTTGCCGATGGCAATCTGGAAGCCGAACAGCACGAAGGCGATGGTCACCACCGCCCACACCGGGTCGGTGGCCAGCACCGCGCCCAGCAGCGCCGGGGCCATGATCGCCCCGCCCAGGGTGATGACGACCTTGCGCGCCTTGTCCACGCTCCAGCCGGCGCCGATCAGCCGCCCGGACAACCAGCCGCCGCCCAGGCTGCCGATCATCGCGCCCACGTAGGGCACCCAGGCGAAAATGCCGATCTGCTTGATGTCAAAGCCGAAGGTGTCGGCCAGGTAAAGCGGCAGCCAGGACACGAACAGCCACCAGATCGGGTCCAGGAAGAACCGCGAGATCAGGATGCCCCAGGTCTGCCGGTGGCCCAGCAGCTGGCGCATGCTCGGCACGTATTCGGCCTTGGGCGTGGCCGGCTGTTCGCTGGGGGCATCCAGGATCAACGCACGCTCGGCCGCGCTCACCCACGGGTGCTTGTCCGGGCCGGCGCGGTAGATGATCAGCCACGGCAGCAGCCAGATGAAGCCGATCGCACCGATCAGGATGAAGGTGCCGCGCCAGCCCAGCCACAGGAACAGCACCGCGATCAGCGGCGCCGACACGATCGCGCCGATCGACGCCCCGGCGTTGAACACGCCCTGCGCCAAGGCCCGCTCGCGCGCGGGGAACCACTCGGCGTTGGCCTTGACCGCGCCCGGCCAGGCACCGGCCTCGCTGATGCCGAGCATCGCGCGCACCAGGCTGAAGGACAGGATCGAGTGGGTCACCGAATGCAATGCGATGGAGATCGACCACACCGCGATGGAGAGTGCAAAGCCCAGCCGCGTGCCGATGATGTCGAACAACCGCCCGAACACGAACTGACCGGCCGCATAGAACAGCATGAACACCGTCACCAGCAGCGCGTAGTCCTCCTTGGTGGCGCCCACGTCCTTGGAGATCTGCGGCCACATCACCGCCAGCGCGTTGCGGTCGATGTAGTTGATGACCGTGGCCACGGCAATCAGCCCCACGATCAGCCAGCGCACGTAGGTGCGGGCCTTGGTCGTCACGTTCATTTGCCGTCCTTGCCGCTGGCGGTATCAAAGCGCTTCCAGCCACCGTCCCAGCGCCACTGCTGGCCGCCACCGCTGACCTCGTGCGCGCCGGGGCGGCTGGGGTCATCGGCGATGCCCAGCGCCAGCTGCTTGCCACCGGCCAGGTGCAGCACCAGCACATCGGCATCCTTGCCCCGGTAATGGGCGATGGCGTCGATGCGGCTGTTGGCGCCGCGCACGGTCTCGGCGGTGCCGTCGTACTGGCCATGCGGTTCCAGCACGCCGTAGAAGGTAGTGGCGGCCTGGCCATCCACGCGCTGGAGCAGCATCGGTTCGCGGCGCAGGTTGAACGACGGATCGTTCGCGCCGCTCTCGCCGATCAGCGCCCGGGATGGGGCGGAGCTGGCGAAACGATAGGTGTAGAAGCGCCCGTCCAGCAGCCAGGTGAGGCTGCGTGCGGCGGTGTCCGGCTCGCTGGAGGCATCCACCCACACATGCTGGTAGCCGTTGGCCTTGCCCAGCACCGGGCGGCTGGCCACCGCCGACTGGGTCTTGAAGCCCACGTCCATGATGTGCCCGTTGAAGTGCAGCGGCAGGTCGTAGCGCGCCGGCCGGGTGCCGGTCACGCGCAGCAGGTCCAGCACCACCGGTTGGCCCAGCGCAGGGTGGGCCAGCAGCGCCTGGGTGCGGGTGAAACTCACCCCGTCGTACGCACCATCCATCCGCGCCGAAGCGATCTGGGTGTCATCGCTGCTGGCAAACAGCAGCGGCGTGGGCGCCAGCGGCTGGCCCTTCTTCCAGTCGCCGCCGAAGTGGCTCTGCTCGTTCACCACCAGCGTGTTGTGCGCGATGGTCTGGCGTGCCCAGCTGTTGTTCTCCGGCAGGTAGATGCCGCCGGCCTTGGCTTCGATGTTGAGGAAACGGGCGGCGCCGTAATCGGTGACCACGCGCTGGCCGTTGTCGTAGAACAGCCAGTTGAGCTTGTCGAAGTGGCCGTGGCCCATGCCCTGCTTGGTGTTCTTCATCACCAGCGCCTGGCCATCGGCGCCGTTCATGCGCAGGATCGCCAGCGCGCCTTCGTTGCCGTCGGGGCCATCGCGCAGCAGTGTGGGCACGAACGCGAACGGCTTGGCCTTGTCCTGCGCCAGTGCCTGGGCCACCTGCAGGCCCTCGGGCGAGAGCAGCACGCGCTTCTGCGCCTTGGCCACCGACAGCAGGCGCGCGTCCTGGGTCTGTGCGTAGGCGATGTCGATGCCGGCCACCAGCTCTTCGGTATCCAGGCCCTTGTCCAGGATCGCGTCGTTGATCGGCAGGAAGTAGCCGCCGTAGCTGCTCTGCACCAGCGCATCCACCGCCTTGAGCAGCACGCCGTCGCGGCGCTTGAAGATGCCCTGGCCCGGGTCGTTGCGCGCGATCGCATTGGCGAACAGGATGAACGGTGCCAGCGCATAGCGCTGGTAGTAGGGGCCTTCCTCGTAATAGCCATCGGGCGAGAACAGCTGGTCCACCTGCTTGAGGAAGCCGGCGCTGCCATCGCGCCGGCTGCCCTTCAGCGCCTTGTCCACATAGGTGGCATCGCGCAGCACGTAGCCGGTCATGCCCACCGCCGCCACCGCCCAGGTGGCGTGGTTGTGGATCTTGTCGAAGTTTTCCGGGGTGCCGCTGAGGAAGTCGGCCATCGGCCGGAACACGTTGTCGTCGATGGTCTTGCGGTCGGCGGCGCTGAGGCTGTCGCGGATCGCGTCGTAGCCCTGCACCGCGCTCACCAGCCACACCGAGTCGTTGAGCGTCTGCCAGAACAGGCGGCCGGGAATCTGGCCGCGGCCCTGCGGGTGTGCGCCCAGCCCCGGGTAGAGTTTGGCGTAGCCCAGCAACAGGTCGCGTGCGTACGCGGCATACGCCTTGTCGCCGGTCAGCCGGTACAGCGCGCCGGCGGCCTGGATGGCCTGGTAATTGCGCTTGTGCTGTTCATGGGTGTAGCCACCGCCCTTGTCCTTGGGCACCGGCACGTCGATCCCGGCTTTCATCATGCCGCGCACCAGGCGCTCGGCGCGCTGCTGTTCGCGGGTGAACACCGGGTAGTTGGCGCCGTCGCTGCGCATCTGCTGCCACTGCGCGGCGGTCACCAGCACCGGCGCGCTGGCGGCGCTGGCCGGATGCTGCGCGTCTGTCGGGGCAGGGGCGGCGGTGGCGGGAAGTGCGGCGGCGCTGAAGGAGGCGGCCAGCAGCAGCATCAAGGGCGTGGAACGCGTCATGGCAGGGTCTCGGCTGGAGTATCGGTCTGCGCGGCCGCGGTGTCGGTCAACGCGTTGGCGCGCATCGCCAGGCGGGGTTCGCCCACCTGGTGGCTGAAGCGCACGCGGCCGCTGCGCAGGAACTGGTTGTCGGTGAGCGTGGCGGTCTGCACGCCGTGCAGGCGCAGGCTGGTGTCATCGGCACGGCCCACCTGGTCAAGCACGTTGCGCTGCACGCGCAGGGTGGGGCCGAAGGTGCTTTCATCGGTGCCACCGCGGTACAGGCTGAGCAACGGCCCGCCGATGCGCTGGAAGTGCGAGTCCAGGATGTCCACCTGCTCGGCGTTGTAGGTGCCCAGGTCATCGGTTTCGGCGGCCGCGGCGATCACGCTGCCGCTGATGTCGGCCACCGTGGTGCCGGTTACCGCGATCCGCGCGGCCAGGCTGCCCTTGCCGGCATTGATCACGTCGAAGGCCTTGTTGCTGGTCAGGCCATGGATGCGGCTGTCCTGGATCAGCAGCGTGTAGTTGAACGCCTGGCTGCCCGGGGCGATGCGCACCACCGCATTGCCGGCCGCGTCCGGTGCCAGCGCGCCATCGATGTCCAGCCGCGAGAGCTTCAACGCGCCGCCGGCGCGGATCTCGAACAGGCTGGGGCGGGTGAACTGCAGGCGGGCCTGGCCGCGTGCCGGCCCCAGCACGCTCAGCGGGTGGGCCACGTCCAGTACCTGGTTGATCCGGTACTGGCCGCCCTGCAGCTGCAGGCGCTCGCCCGGCGCGCTGGCGGCGATGGCGCGGGTGAGGGTGTCCTCGCCGGGCGCCACGGTGCGCACCGGGCCGCTGTCCAGCGCCACGGCATTGATCGTCTTGGGGTACCAGTCCACGCCCACCTGCGTGCGCGCGATCGGCGCCAGGTCGCGCGGGGCGCCGGCCGCCAGCGTTTCCACCGGGTATTGCAGGCCATTGGTCGCGCGCTGCAGGGTGACCGCCTGTGCCGTCACCCCGGCCGGGAAGCCGGCCGACAGCGTGGGGCTCTGCACGTTGCCGCTGAAGGCGATGCCGCCCAGGTCGCCCTGGCGGCGCAGCAGGTCGCGGCTGCCATCGCCGATGAACAGGTTGCCGCGCATGCGGCTGTCCACCGGCATGGCGTTGCGCTCGTCATCCAGCCCCGCGCCCAGGAACACCTGGCGCACGTTGATGAAGCTGTTGCGCTCGATCAGCGCATCGTCCACCTGCTCATAGCGGTTCAGCGGCGCATCGCGGGTGCCGGCCATCACCGCCAGCGCGGCGGCGAAGTTGTCCCCGGCGATGCCTTCAAAATAATTGTCGCGCACGATCTGGTGGCGGTTGATCACCCGCACGCCGCCGGTGTGGGCCTTGTTGTTGCCCAGGAACACATTGCGCTCGACCACGTTGCCATGGCCGTGGCGCAGCACCATCGAGCCGCGCGATTCAAAGAACACGTTGCCCCGGTACAGGTTGCCGCCGGACTTGTTGGACACGATCTCCACTTCGCCATCGCAGTGCTCGAACCAGTTGTTCTCCACCACGGTGTTGGAGCTGGACTGGGAGTCGGTGCTGGTGCCTACGCGGATGGTCTCCCCGCCGTTGCTGCCCAGGTTGGGGCGCGGGCCGAACCAGTTGTGGTCGATGCGGTGGCGATTGTCCAGGCCGCTGGTGGCATTGCGCACCACCACCAGGGTGGTGCCGGCATTGGTCTTGCCCACCAGCTGGTTGTGGTCGAAGCGGTTGTGCTGGCCGTACAGGCCCACCCAGTTGTCCGACTGCTGGCGGTCCGGCTTGTTGTAGCCATCGATGACCACCCCGGTGACCCGGCTGTGGGTGGCCCACTCCTTGGATGAGGCGCGGAAGGACACCACCTCGCTGCCCGGTGCCCAGCCATCGCGGAACACCAGGTGGGAGACCTCCAGGTAGGCGCCGGCCAGGCGCAGCTGCGACTGGCCGCTGAGGATCACCTTGCCCGGGGTCTGGGCTGTCAGCTTGATTGGTTGACCAATTTTGCCGGTGCCGCGCAACAGCAGGTCGATATCGCGCCACACGCCGTCGGCGAGGATCACCGTGTCGCCCGGTTGAAGGGCGCGCGTGGCCGCGGCGTATTCAGCCGCGTCGTGGACCAGGTGGTCGGCCGCGACAGCCGGCAGGGCGCCTGCCGCCAGGCCCAGTGCCAGCGCGGTCAGCAGCGGGCGCATGGCCCGTTGCGCGTGAGACTGTTGCAGAGTCATCGGCTTACCCTCCCAGATCAACCGTGGCATCGAACGCGAGCCCGGATCGTAACAGGTCCCGCAACGCGTGCGTCAACCACAATCGCATACCACTTTAGGTGCATGTGGTTCGCCAGTTGCGCATATTCCTGCTGCATCCGCACATTAATTCACGGCAAAGTGGTCTGGGTGGATGTGCGGGGTAGACTTTAGTACCAATTTATTGACATTGGTCCAGCAACCGTGAATTGTCCGGATCGAATCCGTGTAGTCGGACGATCCATCCTGGGAGGGAGATCACGATGTTGCATGACCGCCGTACGGCCTCGCCACGAGGCCTTCGCCATACCGCGCTGCATTCGGCGCTGTTCTATGCCCTGTGCACCACCGCCGCGTTGCCGCTGGCCCACGCGCAGGACGCCGAGGCGCCGCCCGCGCCGGCCACCACCCTGGACCAGGTCCAGGTGACCGGCATCCGCGGCACCATCCAGACCTCGATCGACAAGAAGCGCGATGAGACCGTCATCGCCGACGTGCTGGCCGCCGATGACATCGGCGACCTGCCGGCGCTGTCGATCGGCGAAGCCATCGAGACCATCACCGGCGCCTCCACCCATCGCGAGAAGGGCGGTGCCTCGGAGATCTCCATCCGCGGCCTGGGCCCGTTCCTGGGCTCGTCCACCTTCAATGGCCGCGAGGCCACCAACGGCAGCGGCGACCGCTCGGTGAACTTCAACCAGTTCCCGTCCGAGCTGATCAACACCGTGGCCATCTACAAGACCCAGCGCGCCGACTTCGTCGAAGGCGGCGTGGCCGGCACGGTCAACATGGAAACCGTCAAGCCGCTCGAATACGGCAAGCGCACCTTCCAGCTCGATGGCCGCGGCACCTGGCAGGACTACGATGACCGCCTGAAGGACAAGGACGGCGTGGGCTGGCGTGGCACCGCCAGCTACATCGACCAGTTCGACATGGGCAATGCCGGCAAGCTCGGCGTCTCCATCGGCGTGCAGGCGCTGGAAGGCAGCAACCCGGAAGAGATGTTCTCCAGCAGCTCCACCTGGGTGGCCTGCGATGGCCGCGAAGTGGTCGGCGCCACCCGCAACTGCACCCAGGTGGACGGCAACCAGGTCGCCAATGGCGTGCCGTACTACCTGGTGCCCAGCAGCCGCATCTACCGCCAGTTCATCGAGCACGACCAGCGCGACTCGCAGTTCGCCGCGCTGCAGTGGCGCCCCAGCGACGCGGTGGAAGTGAACCTGGACTACCAGCACTCCAAGCGCGACTACACCGAGGACCGTTCGGACCTGTCGCTGTCCTCGATGATGCGCAACCTCAACAACCGCGTGGTCAGCGACGACGGCGCGCTGCTGCACCACACCGGCAGCACCACGGTCGATTCCACCGGCAATTTCCTGGAGCGCAAGGAGGAATACACCGGCGGCGGCCTGAACGTGATCGTGCGGCCCACCCCGGCCTGGACGCTGTCCACCGACCTGTCCTATTCCAACACCCGCCGCGACCAGATCGAGCGCTCCACCCGCCTGCGCGCCGGGCGCACCGACGTCAACGGCAGGCCGGTGGCCGGCATCAAGAACACCCGCTATGTCGATTACACCTACGACTACAACGGCGATGTGCCCAGCATCTACTTGGACCCGGCGTTCGATGTGAACAACCCGGACAACTACACCGACTCGGCGCTGATCCGCCGCCGCCAGCAGAACCGCGAGCACACCATCCGCGCGCAGCGCTTCGATGCCGCCTTCACCCCGGAGAGCGGCTTCTTCACCGCGATCAAGGGCGGCCTGCGCCATTCCGAAGCCACCTATACCGACTTCACCGATACCCGCGACATCACCACCACCAATGTCGCGGCCATCCGCGCGGCCAACCAGGCCTGCCGCCAGGCGTTCCCGCAGAAAGATTTCCTGGCCAACGCCAGCGGCAACACCATCGACCAGTGGGCCAGCTTCGACAGCCGCTGCCTGTTCAAGGCCTTCACCGGCGTGGACGACACCGGCCTGAGCGCGGACCTGCGCGACCCGGCCAACAACGATGTCACCGAGAAGACCAACGCCCTCTACCTGATGGGCGACTACAGCAGCGAGTGGTTCGGCCTGCCGGTCACCGGCAACATCGGCGTGCGCGCGGTGCGTACCGACGTGCGCTCGGTGGGCCTGCGCAGCGGGCTGGACGTGGTCAACAACCCCGACGGCAGCGTGACCCTGCGCCCCACCGGCGACTTCACCCGGCAGACGCTCAAGTCCAGCAACACCGAATGGCTGCCCAGCTTCAACGCCGCCTTCGAACTGCGCCCGGACCTGCTGCTGCGCGTGGGCGCCTACCGGGCCATGTCGCGCCCGGACCTGGCCGCCGAGGGCTATGGCCGCAGCTTCAACCTGGACGAGGTGGACACCGAGTTCGGCAGCGTCGCCGATGCGCTGGGCAGCATCACCGCCACCGGCAACCCGCGCGCCAAGCCGTTGATGTCCTGGAATGCCGACGTCTCCCTGGAGTGGTACGCCAACGCCGATTCCATGCTGGCCACGGCCATCTACTACAAGCAGTTCAATGGCGGCTCGGTGCCGGTGGTGCTGGGCGAAACCTTCGACATCGACGGCCAGAGCGTCACCGTGCCGGTCGAGCAGCTGGCCACCAGCGACCAGAAGAGCGACCTGATCGGCTTCGAACTGACCGGCTCGCACACCTTCAGCTACCTGCCGGGCATTTTCTCCGGGCTGGGCGTGAAGGCCAGCTACAACTACGCCCACTCCAACTTCAAGACCGAAGACCTGCGCCTGGGCGAGTCCACCGACCCCATCACCGGCGCGTTCACCCCGGGCATCGTGGAGCCGGCCAACATCTTCGGCCTGTCCAAGCACGTGGCCTCGGCCCAGGTTTACTGGGGCCTGGGCAAGCTGGACCTGCAGGCGATCTACAAGTACCGCTCGGACTATTACCAGCAGTTCGTCGGCGACCCCTCGCAGAACCGCTACGTGCGCGACAATGGCTCGCTCGACTTCCGCGCCACCTACAAGGTGAACAAACACCTGTCCCTGTCGCTGTCGGCCAGCAACCTCACCGACGAGCCGCGGGTGTCGGATATGCCCATCCTGGGCAGCTTCCGCGAGTACACCACCTACGGGCGGCGCTATTATCTCGGGGTGCGCTACCGCTTCTGAGGCAGGCGGCGCGGCCTTCACGGCCGCGCCGTTCTCCCCGGGCGCGGGTCGCGTGTCGGTTCCCAGCCACCGTACAGCCAGGCCTTTGAAGATGTCCGAACCCCGTCTCTACCAGTCCATTGCCGCCGAAATCGTCGCGCTGATCGAGAAGGGCGAGTTCCCACCGGGCTCGCGCCTGCCGGGCGAACGCGACCTGGCCGAGCGCCTGGGGGTGAGCCGGGTGACCGTGCGTGAGGCCGAGATCGCACTGGAAGCCCAGGGCCTGATCACCATCAAGACCGGCTCGGGCGTGTATGTGAAGGCGCGGCCCTCACAGGCACCGGGCGCGCTGCCGGACGTGTCCGCCTTCGACCTCACCGCCGCCCGCGCGGTGATCGAGGCCGAAGCGGCGGCCATGGCCGCCAGCCGCATCACCGATGCCGAGGTGGAGGTGCTGGCCGGGCTGATCGCCGCGATGGTCGACCCGGCCTCGGGCGAGGCGGCGGCCAGCGAGGCCGATCGCCAGTTCCACCTCACCATTGCCCGGATCGCCGGCAACCCGGTGGTGGAGCATTGCGTGCAGCTGATCTGGCGCATGCGCAACGAGCTGCCCCGCGTGAAGCAGGTGTACGCCAACGTCTGCCACAACGACGATGACACCCGCGACGACGAACACACCGCCATCCTCGATGCCCTGCGCCAGCGCGACCCGGCCGGCGCCCGCACCGCGATGCGCAACCACTTCCAGCGGCTGTTCGAATCGATGCTGGAAGCCACCGAGAACGAGGCGCTGGCCGAGATCCGCCGGCGCACCCAGCAGGACCGCGAACGCTTCATGGCCGCCACCGGGCACTGAGCCCGGCGCGGGCGGGGCGGTTATTCGCCCTGGTACTGCTTTTCTTCCACCAGCGCGGAGCCGGCCACGCGGTTGATCTCGTTCTTCACCTTCACCCGCTCGCCGTTGGTGCCGTACACCCCGCGCGCCAGCTGGATGAACGCATCGTCGAACACCTGGGCCGCTTCCTTGTCGCGCAGCTGGTCCTGGATATCCCACATGCGCACGTTGATCGCCTTGAGCTGATCCTTCAGCGCCGCCAGCCCCGGCTGGCCCGCCACCTGCTGCTGCCACAGCGGCCACAGGCCATCCAGTTCCTTGCGCACGTTGGCGTTCTTGCCGGCGTCGCTGATGCGTTCGGCCTTGATTTCCAGGATGGTGATCTTGTCGATCAGCTCACCAATCGATACCGGGGTCAGGATCGCGTCCACGCCATTACTCGCAACAGGTCAGGGCGCCCATGATACCGCGCGCCCCGCAGGCGGCCGCAGACGCAGGTTTTACAGGGAATTTGCGCCGATCCGGCGGCCGCGCCATGGCAGCTTTACGGCCCTTGCAGGAACACTGCCCCCCTCGACGGCGCCGCCGTCCGATGGAGTGCATACCGTGGTGGTTGAACAGAAGAAAGGGCGCGGGCTGCGCCGGTGCAGCGGGCTGCTGCTGGGCCTGATGGTCAGTGGCGCGGCCTGGGCGGGCGTGGACGGCAATGCCACGCTCACCTCCGATTATGTGTGGCGCGGCAGTTCGCAGAGCGACGGCGACCCGACCGTGCAGGCGGGGGTCAAGCTGGCCAGCGAGCGCGGCTGGTACGCCTCGGTGTGGGGCTCGGGCGTGTCCTTCAAGCCGGACAACGGCGCGCGCAGCGAGTTCGACGTGGTGGCCGGCTGGGGCGGGGCACTGGGTGAGGACTGGGCGCTGGACGTGAATCTCACCCGCTACCTCTACCCCGGCAGCGACGTGGACCTGGACTGGACCGAACTCAACGGCACGCTGACCTGGCAGCAGCGCTACTGGCTGCAGGTGGGCACCGCCGACAACGCACTGGCCGGCGGCCATGCCGGCACCTACGCCCAGCTGGGCGCGCGCCTGCCGCTGGGCGAGCAGTGGCGGCTGGAAGCGGCGCTGGGCCACTACTGGCTGGCCAGTGCACAGGGGGATGACTACCTGCACGGCCAGCTCAGCGCCATCTGGACCGTCCACGGCCCCTGGGAGCTGCGCCTCACCGCGCACGACACCGACAACGCCGCCAGGCGCCTGTTCCCCGGCAACGCAGGCTCGCGCGTCGAGTTCGCGGTGCAGACGAGCTTCTGATCCGTCCCGGTGGCGGGGGCCGGGGGGGTGGGGGGGCCGCCCACCCCCCCCCAACCCCACCCCCGCCCGGGCGCCCC
>NZ_JAVWXA010000017.1:0-9523 GCF_036662295.1 Stenotrophomonas sp. | reverse complement strand
GCGGGCCCGCGGTGGTGCTGACCGGGCGCGGGGGCCCCCCCGGGGGGGGGGCGCCCCGGGCAGCGCGCCCGGCCCCCGACCCCGGGGCGCCGCTACCGGGCGGCACGTTTCTCCGCCACTACTGCCACCGCCCACACCGCCATCGCCACTGCCGCCACGCCGGCGCCGGTCACGCAGACCCCCATCCAGCCGAACGCGGCATACACCTGCGCCGACACCAGCGAGCCCAGCGAGCCGCCGATGAAGTACCCGGTCATGTAGCCGGCGTTGAGCCGGTTGCGCGCCTCCGGGCGCAGCGCGAACACCACGTTCTGGTTGCTCACGTGCAGCAGCTGCGCGGCCAGGTCCAGCACCAGCACGCCCACCACCAGCGCCACCAGCGATTGCGTCGAAAAGCCCAGCGGCAGCCACGACCCGGCCAGCAGGACCAGCGCCACCGTGGTCGCCAGCGCCGCCTTGCCGCGGTCGGCCATCCGCCCGGCCACGCCGGCCGCCAGCGTCCCGGCCGCGCCCACCAGCCCGAACAACCCGATCGTCGCATCGCTGTAGTGGTAGGGCGCACCGGCCAGCAGGAAGGCCAGCGGCGTCCAGAACATGGCGAACATCGCAAAGCTCAACGCGCCCAGCAGCGTGCGCAGCCGGAACACCGGCTCCTGCACGAACAACGTACCGATCGAGCGCAGCAACGCGCCATAGCCCAGCCCCGCATGCTGGTGGAAGCGCGGCAACGTGCGATACAACACCCCGGTGGTCAGCACCAGGGTGGCGGCGGCCATCCAGTACACCCAGCGCCAGTCGCCCAGCGAGGACAGTGCCCCGGCCACCGTGCGCGCCAGCAGGATGCCCAGCAGCAGGCCGCTCATTACCGTGCCCACCACCCGGCCGCGCTCTTCCGGTCGCGCCAGCGTGGCCGCGAACGGCACCAGCACCTGGGCCACCACCGAGAACAGCCCGGTGATCGCCGTGCCCACCAGCAGCCACGCGAACTGGTGGCTCAACGCGCTCACCACCAGCCCGGCCGCGGACAACAACGACATGCCCACGATCAACCGCCGCCGCTCGAACATGTCGCCCAGCGGCACCAGCAGCACCACGCCCAGCCCGTAACTCAGCTGCGCCGCCGTGACCAGCACCCCGGCACGGCCGAAGGACACCCCGAACTCGCCGGCGATGGTGTGCAGCAGCGGCTGCGCGTAGTAGTTGCTGGCCACGGCCACGCCGGTGGCGAAGGCCATCAACAGCACCTGCCAGCGGCTCAAGGGGGGATGCACATCGGCCGTCATCACGGTTCCAGACCTCGGGGGGAGGCCAGTGTCCGCCTCGGCGCGCGATGAGGGAAATGAATAGTTATCATCCAACGCATCTCAAAATCAGATGGGTCACGGGGATGCCGGCATGAACCTCAAACAGCTCGAGTTCTGCGTGGCCCTGGCCGAAGAACGCAACTTCACCCGCGCCGCCGCGCGCTGCCACGTGGTGCAGTCCGCGCTGAGCCACCAGATCGCGCATCTGGAGGAAGAACTGCAGGCCACCCTGTTCGAGCGCCTGCCGCGCCAGGTCCGGGTCACCCCGGCCGGCGAGGTGGTGCTGCGGCATGCCCGCGAGGTGCTCGATTCGCTGCGCCACCTGCGCGAAGACGTGGCCGCCGTGGCCGGCCAGGTGCGCGGCACCCTCACCATCGGCCAGATCACCTCGCTCACCGCCGTGGACCTGGTGGCCTGCCTGGCCGCCTTCCACGTGCGCTACCCGCAGGTGGAATTCCGCCTGCGCATGGACAAGAGCGAAGTGTTGATGGAAGACGTGCGCGAGCGCCGCGTGGACGTGGCCCTGGTCGGCCTCTCGCCCGGCACCGCCATCGACGGCGCCTGCCACCGCCTGCTGGCCGAGGAATCCATGGTGGCCGTGTTGCCGCCCGCCCATCCGCTGGCCCAGCGCAGGCGCGTCTCGCTGGCTAC
This sequence comes from Stenotrophomonas sp., assembly GCF_036662295.1. Lineage (GTDB taxonomy): Bacteria > Pseudomonadota > Gammaproteobacteria > Xanthomonadales > Xanthomonadaceae > Stenotrophomonas. Next base: position 7,568 of record NZ_JAVWXA010000017.1, on the reverse strand, counting down.
CCTGGCCGAGTTGCCGCTGGTGGATTTCCAGTACGGGTCCGGTGCACGCCGGCAGACCGACGAGGCGTTCGCCGCGGCCGGGTTGCCGCACCGGGTGCCGTTCGAGATCAACCACATGTCGCTCATCGAGCGCTTCGTCCAGCAGGGGCTGGCGGTGGGCATCGTGCCGGAGGCCATTGCCGCCGGCTTCACCGGGGTGGCCTGCGTGGCCATCCAGGATGCGCCCGTGCGGCGCGTGCATGCGGTCTGGTCGCGCCTGCCCACGCCGGCGGCGCGGGCCTTCATGCAGGAGCTGCTGCAGCACGTGGCCCCGCAGGCCGAGCCACGTGCTGGCGTGGGGCTCAGGCGCCGCGCACGCGCAGGGTCAGGCCCTTGAGGAAGTTGCGCAGCAGCTGGTCGCCGCAGGCGCGGTAGTTCTTGTGGTCCGGCTGGCGGAACAGCGCCGACAGCTCCGGCTTGGACACCGGGAACCCGGCGCTGTTGAAGATCTCGTGCATGTCCACGTCCTTCAGCTCGAAGGCCACGCGCAGCTTCTTCAGCACCAGGTTGTTGCTGATGCGCTTTTCCACCGGGCGCAGCGGCTGGCTCTCGTCGCGGCCACGGTAGTGCACGATCAGCCCGTTGAGGAAATGCGACAGGGTCAGGTCGTCGCAGGCCACGAAGCCTTCTTCGTCTTCCTTGCGCAGCCAGCCGGGCACGTCGGCCTTGTCCACCACGAAGGCGGGGTCGGCCAGGGCACAGGTGTCGGCAATCATGCCGTCGCTCAGGTCGAGCATGTAACGCAGGCTGCGCAGTACATCGTTGTTGATCATGGGGTGTCCCGATACCGCCGGCGCGGCTGCGCGGCTGGCCGCCATTTTACCCCCTGGCGCCGCCGCTGCCCGCCGCCGCGTTACCGCTGTCATCTGGCTGCCATGAAAGTGCAGCACAGTGCCGCCATCAGCATCGACAGGCAGTGGAGCAGGCAATGCGCAGGTGGCAGGTTCTGGCGGGTGTGGGCATGGTCTGGCTGGCGGCGACGGCGGCCGCGCAGGCCCCGTATGTGGCGATCGAGCAGCGCGTGGACCCGCAGGCCCTGGCCGAGGTGGGCCTCACCCCGGCCCAGCTGCAGACCCTCAACCGCCTGCTGCGCGAGGCCGACGCCCGCGCCCCGGCCGCCCCGGTGGCCGCCGCGGTGCCGGTCCCCGCAGGCACGCCCACCCCGGCCCCGATGTTCCCGGGCCTGGACGATGGCCCCATCAACGCCCGGGTCACCGGCCAGGTGGACGGCTGGGCCCCGGGCACGGTGTTCACCCTCGACAACGGCCAGCAATGGCAGGTGCTCAAGGGCGAAATGAAGCTCAAGGCCAGCCGCGCCAACCCCGAGATCGTCGTGGTGCCGGGCATCGCCGGCCGCTGGTTCCTGCAGGTGGACGAGAACCTGCCCAAGGCCCGCGTGTTCCGCATCCGCTGAGCGCGCGCCCATCCGGCGCTACAGCGCCCCCCCATCGGTGCGAAAATACCCGTGATTCCCACGGAGTACCGCGATGACCCGTACCGCCCTGATCACTGGCGCCACCTCCGGCTTTGGCGCTGCCGCCGTCCATCGCTTCGCCCAGGCCGGTTGGCGCGTCATCGCCACCGGGCGCCGGGCTGAACGGCTGCAGCCGCTGGTGGACGCCTACGGTCCCGAGCGCGTGCACGCGGCCGTCTTCGACGTGCGCGACGGCGCCGCCATGGAGGCCGCGCTGGCCGCCCTGCCGGCCGACTTCGCCGCCATCGACCTGCTGGTCAACAACGCCGGCCTGGCCCAGGGCACCGCCCCGGCCCAGAGTGCCTCGCTGGACGACTGGCGCACCATGATCGACACCAACGTCACCGCGCTGGTCACCCTCACCCACCGCCTGCTGCCGCAGCTGGTGGCGCGCAAGGGTGCCATCATCAACATCAGCTCGGTGGCCGGCGTGTACCCCTATCCGGGCGGCAACGCGTATGGCGGCACCAAGGCCTTCGTCAGCCAGTTCTCGCTCGGCCTGCGCGCCGACCTGCACGGCACCGGCGTGCGCGTGACCACCATCGAGCCGGGCATGGCCGAAACCGAGTTCACCCTGGTGCGCACCCACGGCAACCAGGCCGCCTCGGACACCCTCTACACCGGCGCCAACCCGATGACCGCCGAGGACATCGCCGAGCAGATCTTCTGGGTGGCCAACCTGCCGGCGCACCTCAACATCAACCGCCTGGAACTGATGCCGGTGAGCCAGTCGTTTGCCGGTTTCCAGGTCGCGCGCGACTGACCGGCGGGCGCCACCGGCCCACGGTCGGTGGCGCCGTCAGGTGGCCGTCCACACCGCCAGCTCATACCCGTCCGGGTCGCGGAAGTGGAACCGCCGCCCGCCGGGAAAATCGAACGCCGCCTGGCAGATCGTCGCGCCCGCTGCCTCCAGTCGCTGCTGCGTGGCGGCCAGGTCGTCGGCATACAGGATCACCAGCGGCCCACCGGCCCGCACCGGCTCACCCGTGGTGAACCCACCGCGCAACCGGCCATCGTCGAACTCGGTGTACCCCGGGCCGTAATCGGTGAACGACCAGCCAAACACGCTGCCGTAGAACGCCTTGCTGCGCGCGATGTCGGCCACGTTGAACTCAATGTTGTCGATCCGGCGATCATTGCCGTGTGCGGTGCTCATGGAGGCGTCTCGTTGAAAGGAGCCCCAGCATCGCCGCCGCGGCCGCGCCGGTCTTGAACAAAACGGCCAGTCAGCTGCGCCACTGCGCGCACAGCTGCGCCGCACCGATTCCCGCCAGCGCCCGCACCTCGCGACTCAGGTGCGACTGGTCGGCATAACCCACGTCCGCCGCCAGCCCCGCCAGCCCATCCCCCGGCCGCGCCCGGGCCAGCGCCAGGAACCGCTGCAGCCGAAGAATCCGCTCCAGCATCTTCGGCCCATAGCCAAACTGCTCATGGCACAACCGGCGCAGGCTGCGCGTGCTCACCTGCAGCGCCGAACCGATCGCGGCCAGATCGCTGCCCCCGGCCCGCACCTGCCCGAACACCCGCGCCGCCACCGCGTGGCGGCTACCGGAAGAGCGGGGCAGCCCAGCCAGTGCCTGTACAAACAACCGCTGCCGCGTATCGCCATCGCCCACGTCATTCAAGCGCGCCGCCATCTGCCGCGCCTGCGGCCCCAGCACCGCTTCCAGCTCCACGGCCGTGCCCACCATCTCGCCCAGCGGCACCCCCAGCCACGCCCGCGCCGCACCCGGCTGGAACCGCGCGCCCAGCACCTGCGCACCCGGCGTCAGCTGCGGGTGCGCAGCCACCACATCCGGCCCCACCACATACAGCCGCCCATCGCGCCACAGGATGTCCACGCAGCCATCGGGCAGCACCGCGATCTCGCCGCTATGGCCCGCCGGCAGATCGCTGCGCCACAGCTGCCCGAAGCAGCCCTGCAGCGCAGCCGGCGGCGCCCATTCGCGGTAGCGGCCGGTGGCACCGGCAACGCCGGGCAGATCAGCAGGATCGGGAAGGGAAGACATCCGCGGACAATACCCCACCGCCCCCGGGTAGTGCCGGCCGCTGGCCGGCTCCACGCCATGCCAGGCGAGCGAGGCCCGCACGCCAGTCAGCGACGCAACGCACCCGGCGCCTTACGCGTTGCCGATGATTCTCACGCCCCAGCTGTGACCGGTCGGCGGATCATTCCGCCACCGCTGCCCTTGGAAAAGAAAAAACCCCGCGCTGCGGGGCTTTTTCAGGGCTCAAGGCCAAACAGGTGAAGCAACGGGCTCAAAGGCCAATGACGCGGTGATCCTTCAGGCGGACACGGCCTCGGCCGGTTGGAGGCGGCTTACTGCGCCTTGATCGCCATCGCCTGCAGCCCCGTCCCATCCAGCTTCTGCTTGGCCTCGGACAGTTCGCCGGCGCTGCCATACGGCCCCATGCGCACGCGGTACACCGTCTTGCCGTTGATCTGCGCCGATTCCACCCGAGCCGCCAGGCCGATCATCGCCAGCTTGGCCTTGGTGGCCTCGGCATCGCCAGATGCGCCAAACGCACCGGCCTGCAGGATGTAGCGCACGTTGCTGGCCGCCGGCTCGGCCGCTGCCGCTGCCGGCGTCGCCGCTGCGGTCGCCGTCGGCTTCGGTGCAGCCGGGGTGGCCGCCGCCGTCTGCGCCGGGGTGGCCGTGGTCGCGGCCGGGCGCTCGGCCACCGGGGCCGGCAACGGCGCCGTGCTCACCGGGGCCGGCGAGGTGGTGGCGGCGGTGCTGGTCGGGGCCGGTGCCGGCGGCAACGGACGCCCTTCCAACGCCGCCTGCGCGCGCTGCGCCTCGGCCTTGGCACGACGCTGGTCTTCCGCCCGCGTGCTGGCCGCCAGTTCCGCATCGGACATCTCCACTTCCTTGCCGGGCAGCAGGGTGTAGAAGTCGTACTGCGTGGCGGCCGGCTTGGCCGGTTCGGCAGGCTTGGCCGCCGCGCCGCCCGGCTTGGGCAGCTCGGTGCCCACGTCGGTGTCGGCATCGCTCACCGGCGCCGGCTGGGCGTTCGGGTTGGGCTGCGGGCCCACCCGCAGGAAGCCGTCGCCGTCGCTCTTGAACAGGTTCGGTGCCGCCAAAAACACCACGGCCGCAATCGCCACACCGGCCACCAGCCACACCCATCCCGGCGTGCCCTGGTTGCTGTTGCGTCGTGCCTGGCTCTTGCCGCGTCGTGCTGCCATTTACTGCTTCTCCACTGCTTACATTTTTTCCGGGGCGGACACGCCCAGGACGTTCAGACCATTGGCCAGCACCTGCCGCGCCGCGCAGGCCAGCGTGAGCTTGGCGTTGCGTTCGGCGTCGTCAGCCACCAGCACCTGCGTGCCGTGATACCACGTGTGGAAGGCGTGCGCCAATTCACGCAGGTACTGCGCGATCAGGTGCGGTTCCAGCGCGATACCCGCCGCTTCCACCACTTCGGGGAAGCGCGACATTTCAACCATCAGCCACAGCGAGGCCTCATCGCCCAGCGAGGCCAGCCCGGCGGTGCCCTCGGTGGGCGTGTAGCTCAAGCCCTTCTCCTGGCCCTGGCGCAGCAGGCTGCACACCCGGGCGTGCGCGTACTGCACGTAGAACACCGGGTTGTCGTTGCTCTGCTGGCGGGCCAGGTCGATATCGAAGGTCAGCTGCGAATCGGGCTTGCGCGCGATCAGGAACCAGCGGGTCGCATCGCGACCAGCTTCCTCGATCAGGTCGCGCAGGGTGAGGTAGCTGCCGGCGCGCTTGGACAGCTTCACTTCCTCGCCGCCGCGCATCACCGTCACCATCTGGTGCAGCACGTATTCCGGCCAGCCCTTGGGGATGCCCACGTCCAGCGCCTGCAGGCCGGCACGCACGCGGGCCAGCGAGCCGTGGTGGTCGGCGCCCAGCTCGGTGATCGCGCGCTCATAGCCGCGCTGCCACTTGCTCAGGTGGTAGGCCACGTCCGGCAGGAAGTAGGTGTAGGTGCCGTCGGACTTGCGCATCACGCGGTCCTTGTCGTCACCGAACTCGGTCGAGCGCAGCCACAGCGCGCCGCCTTCCTCATAGGTGTGGCCCGCCGCCTTCAGCTGGGCGACGGTCTCTTCCACCTTGCCATCCTTGTACAGCGAGCTTTCCAGGAAGTAGATATCGAAATCCACCCCGAACGCGGCCAGGTCCTGGTTCTGCTCGTTGCGCAGATAGGCCACCGCGAAGCGGCGGATGCCATCCAGGTTGTCCGGGTCGCGCTCGCCCACCACCGCGTGGCCTTCCAGCTCCACCGTGGCGCCGGCCAGGTAGGCGTTGGCCACGTCCTGGATGTAATCGCCGCGGTAGCCGCCTTCCGGCCAGCCGGCGTCATCAGGCTTGAGGCCCTTGGCGCGCGCCTGGGTGGACAGGGCCAGGTTCTCGATCTGCACGCCGGCGTCGTTGTAATAGAACTCGCGCTTGGCGTTCCAGCCGTTCACATCCAGCAGGCGCGCCAGGCAGTCGCCGATGGCCGCGGCACGGCCATGGCCCACATGCAGCGGGCCGGTCGGGTTGGCCGACACATACTCCACACCCACGGTGCGGCCGTTGCCGCTCAGGTTGCGGCCGTAATCGGCGCCTTCCTTGAGCACGCTGGCGGCCTCGCGCTGGTAGGCGCTGGGGGCGAGGTGGAAATTGATGAAGCCCGGGCCGGCGATCTCGACGCGCAGCACATCGGCGCTCTTGGGCAGCGCATCCAGCAGCGCCTGGGCCAGGGCGCGCGGGTTGCTGCGCGCCGGCTTGGCCAGCAGCATCGCGGCATTGGTGGCGAAATCGCCGTGCTCACGGGTCTTCGGGCGTTCGACCACGAATTCCGGGGTCAGGGTATCGGCCGGCAGAGTGCCGTTGGCGCGCAAGGCTTCGATGCCTTGGCTGATCAGGGCGCGGAGGAGATTTTTCACAAGGCCTGCTTTGGGACTGGAGCGGCGGAATCGGTAATTTTAGCCTAGATGGGGGGCCGATCCATTGAACGGGGTTGGGGCAGGGGGCTTTGGGGGCGGCTGGGCGTGGTTTTGGGGTTCTGGACAGGGCGTTTGGGCTGACCGGGGCGTTCAGCCCGGGAAGGACAGGGTGGATTCCATCCAACCGCGTTCAGCCATGGAGACTGGGCTGCCTTCGCCAACAACTACGTGGTCCAGTAAGCGGATGCCGACTAAAGGCAGCGCCCTTTCCAAATGGCGGGTGATGTCCCGGTCGGCAGCAGACGGTTCGGCGCTGCCAGAAGGATGGTTGTGGCCGATGATCACCGCTGCCGCGTTGTGGAACAGGGCGCGGCGAGCCACTTCGCGCGGATAGACCGCCGCTGCATCGATGGTTCCATTAAACAGTTCCTCGAAAGCCAGCATGCAGTTTCGGGTAGTCAAGAACATGACGGCAAAGACTTCATGCGGTCGGCCGCGGAGCCGCTGTTTGAAGTACCGCATGGCTGCCTTTGGATCGCACATGCTCTCGCCTCGGTCCAACTCTGCCCGCAGGTGGCGGTCGGCTAGTTCCAGTGCGGCGACCAGCTTACAAGCCCGTGCCGGCCCGAGCCCAGGCAGTTTCCTCAGCTTCTGCGCGCTCATATCAAGCAATTGGCGGAGGGGGCCATGTTCCTTGAGGAGAAGACGTGCATTTTCCATAACGTCCAAGCCTTTACAGCCGGTGCCCATGAACAATGCGAGTAGCTCAGCGTCCGAAAGCGCTGCCGGGCCGCGTGCCAGCAGCTTCTCGCGCGGTTGTTCGTCCTTGGGCCAGTCTTTGATCGTCATGCATCTCAGTATCGCTGGCGATCTGGTGAGTGCAATCAGGACATGCCGTGTTAGCAAATGAGCATGCGGTCTGTCGTCGTGTAGGCCAACCTGGGGGTCTGTGCTAAGTAGTGTGGTAAGTCCTTAAGATGGGAGCGCGATTGGTGTGGAAATGGCCGTCAAATTGCTATCCCAAATCGAAAATTCATAAAAATTCCTGAAGCTGTGGTGATCAGCTTCTCGCCAGGTCATCTTTGAGACTTCATTTCCACACCACTGAATCGCCCAGGGTTCCGTAGACACCTCGCAGCCATAAACTATGGCTTACGC
>NZ_JAVWXA010000016.1:18045-55808 GCF_036662295.1 Stenotrophomonas sp. | reverse complement strand
CCAGGCTGGTGCCGCCGGCGATGCCCGCCCCGGGGCCGTCGGGGCCCGGCAGTGCGGCGGTGCCCCACTTGCCTTCCAGTTCCTTGGGCTGCAGCTTCTTGAACTCGCGGATGTTCCAGGGGCCGGACAGGTAGAACACGTTGAAGCCGCGGAAGAACTCGTCCCACACGTTGGAGATCTGGGTTTCGGACATGCGCGGGGCCCATTCCTGGGCAAACATGTTCTCGTAGAAGCCCAGCGTCCGGCGGAAGCCGGGGCTGCTGAAATTGCCGCGGGTGTCATCGTCGCGCAGCAGCGGGTCCGGCTGCTGCAGGGCGAAGGACAACTGCTGCTCGAACTCGTTGATCGGCATCAGCACCGCATAACGCTTGGGGCCCTGCATCTTCTTGATGGCGGCCATCATCTCGTTCCACTCCGCCCAGGTGCGCGGCGGGTGGTCGTAGCCGGCCTGGGCCAGCAGGTCCTTGCGGTAGTACAGCAGGCGCGTATCGACATACCACGGCACCCCGACCAGCGCGTCGTGGACCACGTTGGTATCCCAGATGCCCTGGAAGTAGTCGGCCGGGTCCACCACCTTGGACTGCGCCACGAAGGGCTGCAGCGGGGTGAGCGTGTTGAGTTCGGCGAACTCGGGGATCCAGGTGTTGCCCAGCTGGCAGACATCGGGCAGGCCGTCGGCGGCGAAGGCGGTCAGCAGCTTCTCGTGCGCGGCCGTCCACGGGATGTTCTGCACGTCCACGTGGATGCCGGGATTCTCCGCCTCGAACTCCTGGATCAGGCTGGTGACGACCTCCGCTTCGCGGCCCATCGCCCAGAACCGCACGGTCACCCCTTCCGGCTCTTTCCGGCAGGCACTCAACAACACGCTGCTGGCCAGCAGCAACAACAGGCTCAACCCCAGCTTAGGGCGCGACGACAATGGCACTGCTTACTTCCCCTGCGGCTGGTTGCGGTTCGAATTGGAATTGTTCTTCTGTTCCTGGGCGGCCGCCGCGCGCGATTCGGCGATGCCGACCGAGCGGGCCGAGGCCGCCTTTTCATCCTTCTGCAGCTCCATCGGCTGCTGCTCGCCTTCGGGGGTGAGCCAGCCGCCGGAGAAACCGGCGCGCTCCAGGCCCTTGCGGATGTGCGGGTTCTTCTTCATCACATCCCAGACGAAATCGTTGCGGTAGTTGGCGATCATGGTCAGGATCGGGCCCTGGTCGATGCCGATGTAATCACTGGCCACCCAGCCGCGATCGGGCACCATCCGCCCGGTCTTGATCGGGATGTCGTAGTTGAAGCTGGGGTTGAACGAATCCAGGAAGCCGTAGCTGGAATAGATGTAGTCGCCGTAGCGCTTGTGCATCTCTTCGGTGGCCGGGATCACTTCCTCGGGCGCGAACACCACCGAGGCGATGGCCGCGGTCGGGGCGATGGTGCCGTCGTCGAAGTTCTCGCGCAGGCCGGCGCCGCGCGAGGAGTAATGGCGGAACTGACGCTGCTCGCCGCGGTATTCCTGGGTGGTGTTCTGTGGGCCATCGCTGGCGGTCAGGCCCCACACGTTCTCGCCGTAGTCCTTCCAGTTCATCGGGTGGGCGATGGCGTACTCGCGCTGGGCCAGCGCGGCCGAGCGGCTGTTGAGGAAGTAGGTGCTGCCCCGCTCGCGCATGTAGGCATCCTGGATGTCGCGGAAGTCCACCCACACGTGGGTGTACTGGTGCCCGAACAGCGGGCCGAAGGACAGGTATTCCTGGCCCTGGTACACGCCCCAGTCGTTGTCGTAGGTGCGCGTCCACACGGTCCAGGCGTCGGGGCTGACCGGGTGGGTGGGCGAGCCGAGGGCGAGGATGTAGACCATCATCGCCTCGTTGTAGCCCATCCAGTCGTGGTCGATGAAGCCGCTCTCGGGGAACCAGCCCATCGAGATCAGCGGCGCGCGCTGCTGCAGCCACGGCCAGTCCACGCGCTTGTAGAGCGTGTCGGCGATCTCGCGGATCTCCTTCTCGCGCGCATCGTCACCGGTGTAATAGGACTGGGCGAACAGCACGCCCATCATCAGCAGCGCGGTATCCACCGAGGACAGCTCCACCCAGCTGTCGTAGCGACGGCCCTGCTGCATGTCCAGGAAGTGGTAGTAGAAGCCCTTGTAACCGCCCTTGCCGGTGCGCTGCGGGCCCATCGGCAGGTCGCGGAAGAACTTCAGGGTGAGCAGCGTGCGGTCCACCGCCTGGGTGCGGCTGACCCAGCCGTTTTCCACGCCGATCGGATAGGCGGTCAGCGCGTAGCCGACCGAGGCGATGCTGGCGAACGGACGCGACGGGTAGCGGTCCGGGCTGAGCCCGTTGACTTCGTTGGTGGTGTCCCAGAAGAACTGGAAGGTGCGGCGCTCGATGTCGTCGAACAGCGGCGGCAGCTCCGGCTTCATCGGCCGGGGCGGCACGTCGGCCTCGACCAGGATCACCGGCGGCTTGGGCTTGGCGGGCTGCTCGGGCGCCTGCTGCTGGCAACCGGTGATGGCCGCGGACAGCAGAGCCAACGACATTACCCGACGTGCATTCATCGACCACCACCTTTTGCGCATGTTCGTGCTGGAGAGCATAGCCTCTACCCGACTGAAACCGTTTACAGATCACGATCCAAAAAAATCCGCGGCATGACGGCGGATTCCGTCCCGACCGCACACGCGATTGCCCATCCTGGGACGACAATCGCCTGTGCAGTCCACCGGCCGGGTTGCCCCGGCCGGCGGTCTGCCCGTACCGGCAAACTGCCGGTACGTCCCACCCGGCGCCACCCGAAGGCGGCGCCGGTATCCATCAGAAGCGGAAGCCCACTTCCGCCTTCACCTGGCGCGGGGTACCGACGATATCGCCGGTCTCGTTGTAGCTGGCCAGCAGCTTGCCGTTGGACTTGGTGTAGTTGTAGTTGGAGAAGTTGTCGAAGTTGAAGACGTTGATGATGTCGATACGCGCGTACAGCTCGGTATCGCCCGGCATCTTGAACGTCTTGGTGGCCTGCAGGTCCACCGAGCGGTAGCCGAAGATCTTGCCACCGACCAGGAACTTGCCGTTGCCGTCGGGCACGGCCGCACCGGGGGTCGGCAGGTCGAAGCCGCTGGCCTGCACCACCGGGTACCAGTCGTTCACCGCGGTCGGGGTGGCCAGGGTGATCTTGCCGCCGAAGGTGATGTCCCAGAAGCCGGCATACGACCCGGTCAGCACCAGGCGGTGACGCGGGGCACCGTTGGAGCGGATGGTCGGGTAGTCCTCGATCAGGCCGCGGTCGAAGGCGTAATGCTCGTTGATGTCGCGGTTGTGGCGGGCGGTGGTCCAGGTGTAGGCGATCGAGGTGCCCCAGCCGCTTTCCTTGGTGAACGGCTTCTGCGCCGACAGCAGCACCTGGGTCGCGCGGGTCTTGATGCCCTGCTGGCCGATGATCAGGCTGCCGAAGCCCGGCACGTTGCAGCTCCAGGCCTGGCTCAGGCCCGGGTCGGTGCCACCGCACAGGCGCGGGTCATCGAAGAACTGGCCGGTCGGGTAACGGTTGCCCAGGGTGAAGGCGAAGCCGTCGTAGCTCAGCGTGCGCGCGATGGTGGCATCGGTCAGCCACTCGCCGATCTGGTTGCTCATGCCCAGGCTGAACTGGTCCGAGTACGGCACCTTCAGGTTGTTGTTGAGCAGGTCCACTTCCAGGCCGGCATTGCTGGTCGCACCGACCAGGTTCTGCAGGTTGCCGATCCCATTGAGCAGGTTCGGGTTCCAGTCGTAGCAGGCGGCCTGGCCGTTGAGGCAGCTGCCGGTGGCCGGGTTGCGGAAGTAGATGGTCGGCTGCGGCAGGGCCAGCTTGGTGGTTTCCAGCTGCAGGTTGTCGAACAGGTCGCGGTCATACGAACGACCGGCGCCGCCGTGGATCACGTGCTGCTCGTCGGCGTTGATGTCATACGAGAAGCCCAGGCGCGGCTGCCAGGCATCCTTGAACGCCTTGCGGTTGTGGCCGTTGCTGATGTAGTCGCCGATGTTCAGGCCGCCCAGCGCCAGCGAATCGGCGTAGGTCTGGCCTGCGGGAGCGCGCGGATCCTGCGAGTAGATCGCGTCGACCACTTCGGTCGGGGTCACGAAATCCAGGTAGGACGGGGTCTTTTCGTAGTCCCAGCGCAGGCCGAGGTTCAGCTGCAGGTGGTCGTTGACCTGCCAGTCGTCCTGGATGAACAGGCCGATCTGCTTGGACTTCGAACGGACTTCCGAGCTCACCCCGCCAATGCCGGTCACCGGCTTGACGAACTGCGCCTTGTACGGGATGTCGGAGGGGAAGTCCGGATCGCCCAGGGTGTAGGTGAAGGCCGGGTTGATCTGCGCCGCGTCGGAGGCGTACAGGTCGATTTCCTTGTACTTGGCGCCCATCTTGATGGTGTGGTCGCCGGCCCACTCGATGCCGTCCAGGGTCAGGTTGTCTTCGATCGACCAGCCCTTCTGGCCCTTCACCTGCGAATCCAGCGCCGATGCGCCGCCGATGCGGACCAGGGTGCGGTCTTCGGTGCCGTCCGGGGCGGTGTAGATGTAGCCGTTGGCGATGGTCAGCGGGGTCGGGTTGTTGAACGAATCCTCATGGGTGACCATCAGTTCGTTGTAGTAACGCTCACCGCTGTGGTTCCAGCGCAGCGCGTAGCGACGGTCGGTGTTGACCGTTTCCTTGCCGGCTTCCGGCGCGGTCTGGCCACTGAACTGCTGCTGGGTTTCGTCGCGGTCCTGGAAGGTCAGCTCGATGCGATCATTGTCGGTCGGTTCGAAGTCGATCTTGGCGAAGATCAGGTCCTGCTGGAACGGCTGGCTGGCCGGGCCCAGGCCGGCGGCGGCGTCTGCCGGCAGCAGGCCGACGCGGTTGGTGACCGAGCCTTCCGGGGCGATGGTGACCGGCAGGTCGAAGCGCTTGGCTTCGTAGGTCACGAAGAAGTGCGCCTTGTCCTGGATGATCGGGCCACCCAATGCGAAGCCGTATTCCTTCTCGGCCGACACTTCCTTGGTCTGGCCGGCCTGGCGCTCTGCCGGGGTCTTGGCGCGCATGTCCTCGTTGGTGTAACGGTAGAAGGTTTCACCCTTGAACTCGTTGGTACCGGACTTGGTCGCCGCCGTCACCGCGGCGCTGGAGACCTGGCCGTATTCGGCCTTGTAGTTGCCGCTGATGACCTTGTATTCGCCGATGGCCAGCTGCGGGAACGGGTTGCCGGCGCTGCCGGACTGGCCGGCCACGCCGCCGCCCTTGACGTAGCTCTTCTGGCCCACGCCGTCGATGTAGACGTTGGTGCCGTCGGCATTGGTGGCACCGCCGCGCAGGGAGGTGTTGCCCTTGGCATCGCGGGTGAAGATCATGCCCGGCACCGCGTCGGCGAACTCCAGGAAGTTGCGCGACACCTGCGGGGTGGTCTGGATCTGCTGCAGGCTGACGGTCTTGCCCACTTCGGAGGTGCGCACTTCCTGCAACAGGGTCGGGGCGACCACGTTGACCGTATCCAGGTTGGTGGCGTTGGCGGTGCCGCCGTTGGCCGGCGCGCCGCTGAAGTTCAGGGTCGCGGTCGAGGCCACGGTCACCGTCACCTTCTGGGTCTGGCCGTTGGCCACCACGTCATAGGTGCCCGGGTCCAGGCCCATCAGCGAGTAGCTGCCGTCGGCACGGGTGGTCGCGCGGCGCACGGTGCCGCTGGCCACGTTGGTGGCGGTCACTTCGGTGCCGGCGTCGGCCTGGGCAACCTGGCCACGCAGCGAGGAAGTGGCCGACTGCGCCATCAGGCTCGGGGCCGCGCCCAGCATCAGGCAGGTGACCAGGGCGCTGGTCAGCAGGCTGCGCGCGGGCGCACGGTGGCGGTGATTGGAATACGTCATGTGAATCTCCGGGTGGTGGTGGCCGTCGTTGCGGCCGCCTGTCTTTTTTGGACTGCTGTTTTTTTAAAGCGTCGCGACCAACGGTCGCGACCTACGACTCGTTTCTGGGCTTGCTTGAATCACGCACGATCAGGCGCGGCACAAGCGTCTGCTTGTCACCGGCCGCTTCCGTGTTGTTGCCGTCCATCAACTGCAACAGACGCGTCATCGCCTTATCGCCGAGCTCGGCGATACTCACCTGCATCGTGGTCAACGAAGGGTGAACGAAACGCGCCAGCGGAATGTCATCGAACCCTGCCAGGGCGACATCGGCCGGCACCCGCACGCCTGCCTGCGCGAACGCATACAGGCAACCCAGCGCCATCATGTCGTTGGCAGCGAACACCGCATCGGGCAGCGCACCGGCTGCCAGCAACTCCTGTCCGGCACGATGGCCGGAAGCTTCGTCAAAGTCGCCGGGCAACTCGATGCCCGCCGCCCCGGCCCCGAACGCGGCCAGCGCGTCGCGGAAACCACGCAGGCGTTCGCGTGCATCGAAGTTGAGGTCCGGGCCGGAAATGAAAGCGATGCGGCGGTGACCGACCTCCAGCAGGTGGCGGGTCATCGCCATCGCACCGGCATGGTCATCGATGCTCAGCACCGGATGATCCTGCTCGGGCAGGTAGGTGTTGATCAGGACCGTGGGCAACGCCTGGGGCAGGTTGTCGGTCAGGAAGCCGGGGCTCTCCGCATAGGGCGAAAGCACCAGCAGGCCGTCCACGCGGCCGCGCATGGCGCGCAGTGCCGCGCCCTGCTGCTCCTGGTCGCCGTGGTAACTGGACACCAGCAGGTGCTGGCGGCGGGCGCGCGCGGCGCCGTCGATGCCGCGCATCAGCTCGGAGAAGAACTCCCCGTACAGGTCCGGCAGGACCACGCCGATGGTGTTGGTGCGCCGGCTGCTCAGGCTGCGCGCGGCGGCATGCGGGGTGTAGCGCAGGCGCGCGGCCACCTCCAGCACCAGCTTGCGGACCGGTTCGGCGACATTTTCATGCCCATTGAGCGCACGCGACACCGTGGCCACGGAGACCCGGGCTTCGCGGGCTACATCTTTGATTGTGATGGCTGCCTTGTTCACTTCGCCGCCCTCCACGGCTTAGAGATCTGGGGCTTGGCGCGGAATGTAAGCGTTTTCAATCCTGAATGTAAACACTACGTTAGGCCAATGTCGCACGGCGGTAACGTAAAGCTGTCCCTGGCGGGCCCGCTCGGGACTCGCCAGGACAAGGCAGGACAAGGCTTTCAGCCGTTTTTGACTGGCACTTCGGCGCGGATGGACAGCGCGTGGATATCGGTCTCCATCAGGCTGCCCAGGGCGGCATAGACCGCCCGGTGGCGCGCAAGCGGCAGCTTGCCTTCGAAGGCGGCGCTGACCACGTGCACGTTGAAGTGCCCTCGCCCGTCGCGCGCGCCTTCGTGCCCGGCGTGCCGGTGGCTGTCGTCCTCCACCTCCAGCAGCTCCGGGGCCAGCGCCTGCTGCAGGGCCGCGCGGATGCGTTCGACGCGGGTCACGGCAGCACCTTGCGGAACGGGCGCACCTGCACGCGGATATAGACGCCGGCGGCCACGTAGGGGTCGGCATCGGCCCACGCCTGGGCCTGGGCGAGCGAATCGAAGTCGGCGATCACCACGCTGCCGCTGAAGCCGGCCGGGCCGGGGTCTTCGCTGTCGATGGCCGGGCACGGGCCGGCCAGCAGCAAGCGGCCCGCATCGCGCAGGGCCGTCAAACGGGCCAGGTGCTCGGCGCGCACCGCCATCCGGGCCGGCAACACGTCGGCACCGTCATAGCCTTCAATCACATACCACACAGGCAACTCCCAGGCTCAGCTAAACGAACCCGGCGATTCTAGCCCGCCTGGCTGGACACTGCCGGCCTGAACCCGTACTCTTGGGTCCATTGCACGTGGCTGGACCGCAGCAGCCCCGTCGGCCAAAGGCTTCACCGCCGCCCGACGATCGACCCGCTGCCCCACGCCAGTCCACGTAGACGACCTCCCCGTAGTCCTGTCGCTGCCCATCGCGGCGCGCCTTGCTGTTTGATGTGTGGAACCGCGCCGACACAGGCGTGTCATTGCCCGCCTTCGCACCGCCCGGAATGCTCCGGCCACGGGCACGGCACGGCGACTGGTCCGTTGCAATACTGACGTCAATCTTGATGACTTCCGAACTCGCGCTCGACGCGAACCCGCAAACCCGGCCGACCGCCCCACAGCAGCAGGAAATGCCGCTGGCCGTGGTGCATGGTCAACCGGTCCTGCAGATCCCGCAGGACCTGTACATCCCGCCGGATGCGCTGGAAGTCATCCTGGATGCCTTCGAAGGTCCGCTGGACCTGCTGCTGTACCTGATCCGCCGGCAGAACCTGGACATCCTGGACATCCCGGTGGCCGAGATCACCCGGCAGTACGTCGAGTACATCAACGTCATGCAGGAGCTGCGCTTCGAACTGGCGGCCGAGTACCTGGTGATGGCGGCCATCCTGGCCGAAGTGAAGTCGCGGATGCTGCTGCCGCGGCCGCCCAGTGTCGAGGGCGAGGAAGCCGACCCGCGCGCCGAGCTGGTGCGCCGGCTGCAGGAGTACGAACGTTTCAAGCAGGCCGCCGAAGATATCGACAGCCTGCCACGCCAGGACCGCGACACCAGCCTGGCCCATGCCTTCGTGCCCGACCGGGCGGCGGTGAAGCTGCCGCCGCCGGTGGACCTGAAGGAAATGCTGATGGCGCTGCACGACGTGCTCAAGCGCGCCGAGCTGTTCACCGGCCACGCGATCAAACGCGAGGCCCTGAGCGTTCGCCAGCGCATGGGCGATGTGCTCGGGCGCCTGGAGGATGGCCGGTTCTACCGGTTTGAAACGCTGTTCACCGCCGAGGAAGGCAAGCTGGGGGTGCTGGTCACCTTCCTGGCCCTGCTCGAACTGGCCAAGGAACAACTGCTGGACATCGTCCAGGAATCACCGCTGGCGCCGATCTACGTCAAGTCCCTGGCCGCCGGCAACACCAACGAACCGCTGCAGTTCAACAGCGAGTTCGACGACCACGACGCCGCCAACGAATCCGACTGAGCAACGTCCACGCATGGATCAACCGCTGATCAACCGCATCGTCGAAGGCGCGCTGCTGGCCTCCAGCCAGCCGCTCACCCTGGCGCAGCTGCAGGGCCTGTTTCCCGAAGAGGAACCGGCGCCCCCGGGCAGCATCGAACGCGCCCTGGAACTGCTGGGCCAGGGCTGCGCCGAGCGCGGGGTGGAACTGGTCGAGGTGGCCTCCGGCTTCCGCTTCCAGGTCACCAACGAAGTGCACGGCTACATCACCCGGCTGTGGACCGAACGCAAGACCCGCTACACCCGCGCCACCCTGGAAACCCTGGCGCTGATCGCCTACCGCCAGCCGATCACCCGCGGCGAGATCGAGCAGGTGCGCGGGGTGGCGGTCAGCAGCAACATCATCCAGGCGCTGGAAGAACGCGAGTGGATCCGGGTCATCGGCCACCGCGACGTGCCCGGCAAGCCGGCGCTGTTTGGCACCACCAAGGGCTTCCTGGATTATTTCGGGCTCAAGCGCCTGGACGAGCTGCCGCCGCTGTCCGAGCTGCGCGACCTGGGCGAACTGGACCCGCAGCTGCCGCTGGACCGCGACGGCCAACCGGCCGGCCGCCTGGCCGCTGGTGCCGCCACGCCCGAGGCGGAGGCCGATGCCAACGCGAATGCAGATGCGGATGCCGACGAAGCGGCGGCCAACGATGACACCCCGCCTGCGGCCGAGGGTGCCGAGGGTGCCGAGCCGGCCGAGCCGGCGGATCCGGCGGCGGCGCGGCTGGCCCAGCGTGCGGCGCTGGCCGATGCCCGACTGGCGCAACAGCTTGCAGAGCAGGACAATAGGGCCGACACCGCCGCGGCGGACGTCCCCGATACCGAATTGAATGCACCGTTGCCGGTTGCCGACGACGATGCAGGAATGACCGCCCCTGATGGCGAACCCGATACCGCGCCGGGAGAGCGCGCGGCGCCCCAGAACGAAACCGAAGACAACGCCGTCGCGACGACGACCGTGGCTGTTGACGAAGCCGATCCCGAACCAGAGGCCGACGCACCCGTTGCCGGCCGGAGCCAAGTAAATGAGTGACACCCCTCGCAAGCCGTCTTTGAACAAGCTTTCGCTCAAGCGCGAATCCGCCACCGACCAGCCCAAGCTGGAAGAACGCCTGCACAAGGTGCTGGCCCAGGCCGGGCTCGGCTCGCGCCGCGCGCTGGAGCAGCGCATCGCCGATGGCCTGGTCAAGGTCAACGGTGAAGTGGCGCAGACCGGCATGTCGATCAAGAGCGGCGACAAGGTCGAGCTGGACGGCCGTGGCTTCGTGGCCACCGCGCTGACCGAGACCTCGCGCGTGCTGGCCTACAACAAGCCCGAAGGCGAAGTGACCACCCGTGAAGACCCGGAAGGCCGCCCCACCGTGTTCGAAGCGCTGCCGGCCCTGAAGGGCGCGCGCTGGATCGCGATCGGCCGCCTGGACATCAACACCACCGGCCTGCTGCTGGCCACCACCGACGGTGAGCTGGCCAACGCGATGATGCACCCCTCCTACGAGGTGGAACGCGAGTACGTGGTGCGCGTGCGCGCCCCGGAAGGCGAAGAGAAGGTGCCCGACAACATCGTCGACCGCCTCGCCCGTGGCGTGGCGCTGGAAGACGGCCCGGCCAAGTTCGACGAGATCGAACGCATCGGCGGCACCGATTCGCATGACTGGTTCCGCGTGGTGGTCAAGGAAGGCCGCAACCGCGAAGTGCGCCGCCTGTGGGAATCCCAGGGTTGCCAGGTGAGCCGCCTCAAGCGCACCCGCTACGGCAAGGTCACCCTGCCCCGCGAGCTGCTGCGCGGCCAGTCGGTGGAGCTGCCGGCCAAGCAGGTCGAGGCGCTGCGCGCCGAACTGAAGCTGGAAGAAGGCGCGCCGTCGGCGCTGACCCTGCAGCCGGTGATCGGCCAGCGTCGCGCGGCCAAGACCACCGTGCGCGTGTCGCGCGAAGGTGGCCGGGGCAATGCCTACGTCAACGGCCACAACCAGGCCGATGAAGGCCGCGAGCTGCGTCGTTTCGACAACGTGCGCGAAGACCGCGGCCGCGGTCGCGGTGGCAAGGGCGGCGGCTTCAAGGGCGGCCTGACCGTCAGCGGTGAAGCGGCGGCCAAGCAGTCGCAGCGTCCGTTCAAGGCGCGTCCGGACAAGGGCAACCGGGCGCTGCCCGAAGGCAACCCGGCCGCGTTCCGCAGCTGGTACGTGCCCGATGGCGTGAGCACCGGCCCGAGCAACCACCGCAATGCCGGTCCGGGCGCTGCCCGTGGCCCGGGCGGGCGTGGTCCGGGTGCCGGCGCCGGCGCGGGCGGCCAGGGCCGTCCGTATGGCAAGCCGAAGGGTCCGGGCGGCGCAGGCGGCCAGGGGCGCGGTGGGTTCGGTGGCGAAGGCCGCAGCGAAGGCCGTCCGGCCTACGGCGGCGGTGGCGGCTACGGCGGTGAGAACCGCGGTGGCGAGGGCCGTGGCGGCTACGGCGGCCAGGGCCGTCCGGCCGGTGCCGGCGCCGGTGGCAACCGCAGTGGCCAGGGCCCGTCCCGTCACCCGTACGGCCATCCGGGCAATGCCCCCAGCTTCCCGTCCGACCACGCCAACCCGGGCGCCAGCCCGTACGGCAACGCGCGCCCGGCGGGCAACCGCGGCCCGGGCGGTCCCGGCGGCAACCGTGCCCCCGGTGCCCGTGGCCCGGGCGGCGCCAACGCGCGCGGCCCGGGTGGCAACCGCGGTCCCGGTGGTCCGGGCGGCAACCGTGGCCCGGGTGGCCCCGGGGGTCGTGGTCCCGGCGGCCCGGGCGGTCGTCCCGGCGGCAGCCGCGGCCCGGGCGGCGGCGGCCACCGCGGTGGCGGCCCGCGCGGCGGCTGATCGCCCACGCGTCCCATAAAAAAACCCGGCCAAGGCCGGGTTTTTTCATGGGGGGAGGTAGAGCCACCCCATGGGTGGCTGCACATTACCTCCCGCGCGATCGCGCAACCGTCAACGCCGCTCGATCGTGAACTTGCCCAACCCCACGCCCAGGTCCCAGCCCTTGCCGGTGCCGGCCAGGGCCAGCGACACGTCGCCCTTGGTCATCACCTGCGCGTTGCTGGACTTGTCCGCGCCGGCATGCGCTTCCACCGAGGCGTAGGAACCGATCAGGTCGTTGAGCGAATACGCGCCGGAGAACTTGCCCTTGCCGTCCACGATCTTGGACTTGCCCACCGTCAACCCGCCGCCCTTGACGGTGATCTTGACCGGGATGCGCGCGCCGTTGTCGCAGCTGATGGTGCCGGTGCCCGAGGCGGTCTTGTACAGCACCGACCAGCCGGCCAGGTTGTAGTGCAGCTCGCAGTCGATGTTGCCGGCCGCCTGCGCGGCCGAGGCCGTGGACAGGCCGGCCAACGCGATCAGGGCAAGGGAGAAGGTCTTCATGCAATCGGCTCGTACGCAGTGGGAACGAGGCGAATCTAGCAGCGGGCGCGTGTGGCCTGGATGAGGCCACGCGCGCCCGTCAGGCCCGCGTTCAGGCAGCGTCGACCGGGCCGTCCAGGGTGAACGCATCGGCATCGAGCATCGCCGGGAAGCGGGCGCGGTGCGCGGCCAGTGCCGCCGCCGAGATCGTGGTGGTGACCACCTGCTCCACCTCGCGCACTTCCACCTGCGGCTGGCCGAGGAAATCGATCACCGCACTGTCGCCGGCGTAGTGCAGGTCGTTGCCGTCCACGCCCACGCGGTTGACCGCTGCCACGTAGCAGAGGTTTTCGATCGCACGTGCGCGCAGCAGCGTGCGCCACGGATACGCCCGCGCCGACGGCCAGTTGGCCACGAAGATCTGCAGGTCGAAATCCAGCTCGCCGGGGCGCTCCACGTCGAAGCGGTTGCGGCAGAACACCGGGAAACGCAGGTCGTAGCAGACCTGCGGATTGATCCGCCAGCCCTTCCATTCCACGCTCAGGCGATCGCTGCCGGCGGCATAGCGCAGGTGCTCGTTGCCGTAGCGGAACAGGTGCCGCTTGTCGTAGTGCTGCAGCTCACCGTCGGGCGTGGCCCAGAGCAGGCGGTTGTAGACGCCCTGTCCCACCCGCAGCTGCACGCTGCCGGTGACCGCCGCGCCCAGCCGCACGGCCTGCTCGCGGACCCAGGCCACGGTGGGGCCGTCCATGCCTTCAGCCTTGTCGATGGCCTCGTTGGAGAAGCCACTGGTGAAGGTTTCCGGCAGGATCACCAGGTCGGTCTGCCCGGCCAGCGGCGCCAGCAACGCGCCGTAATAGTCGCGGTTGCCGGCCGGGTCGTGCCAGCGGGTGTCGCCCTGGACCAGGGAGATGCGCAGGTCATTCATGTGGGTGGCATCGGGGGGAAGAAGGAGTTGCGTGCATTCTAGTACCGATCAAACGGAGATCACGGGCTTGGAGGCACCACGCGGCGCAGGTTCGCTCGCAACGACGATGCGACCGGCGGGCAGTCTCGCAGCCCTGCCTCGACCAGCTGAGTTGCCTGCTCCACCCGGCCCAGGTGCATTGCAATGCGGGCGTGGATGAGCAGATCGGGCGAGCGCATCGCGCTTGGGTCCAGGCTATCCAGGATCGACACGAAGCTGTCTGGATACGTCGCGAAAGTCTCGAAAAACGCCTTCCCGACGTGAGACCAGCGGGACACCAGGCCGGTCAGGGATTCCTTCGCCTGATCCGCCGATTCTCCATAAACCCAACCTCCTGACGGATCTGGGCTTTGAACGCGGAGTCGGAAAGCACAGGAGGCTTCATCCAGCTGATCTGGCGGGGCATCCTTCCCCCCCGGGACGGGGAGGAAGGAAAGGTGCGCGCCCAGGTTGAGATAGCAGCGACCTCCACTGCTGGACGCTTGGAAATTGACGACATGGACGAGCGGCCCGCTCACCCGTCGGAGCGAATTTCCCGACCCACGGAATCCCTCTCTCCGCAGGATCGGGAAAAAATCCTGCCTCAGAAGTTCAAAGAAAGCGGCACGGTCCATGTAGCCCCTTTGCGGTCACAGTGCCTGCAGGCGTTCGATCGCCGCGTCCAGCGTGGCTTCGTTCTTGGCAAAGCACAGCCGCACCAGCCGCTGGCCTGCCGGCGCGGTCTCGTAGAACGGCGACAGCGGGATCGCGGCCACGCCCTTCTCGATCGTCAGCCACTTCACGAATTCGTGGTCGGGCAGATCGCTGATGGCCGAATAGTCCACCAGCTGGAAGTAGCCGCCGGGCACCGGCAGCGCCTTCAGCCGGGTGCCGGCCAGCTGCTCACGGAAACGGTCGCGCTTGGCCTGGTAGAACGCGCCCAGTTCCAGATGGTGCGCCGGCTCGTCGCGGATCATCGCGGCGAACCCGTACTGGGCCGGGCCGAAGCTGGTGAAGGTGTTGTACTGGTGCACCTTGCGGAACTCGGCGCTCATCGCCGGCGGGGCGATCGCATAGCCGATCTTCCAGCCGGTGCAGTGGTAGGTCTTGCCGAAGCTGGAGATCACGAAGGCACGCTCGCGCAGCTCCGGGTAACGCAGCGCCGATTCATGCTGGCGGCCGTCGTAGATGATGTGCTCGTAGACCTCGTCGGAAATCAGGTAGATGCCGGTGCCGCGCAGGACGTCGGCCAGCGCCTGCATGTCCGCGGCGGTGAGCATCGCCCCGGAGGGGTTGTGCGGGGTGTTGACCATCAGCAGGCGGGTGCGCGGGGTGATCGCCGCGCGCACGCGGTCCCAATCCACCGCGAAGGTCTGCGGGTCCAGCGGCACGTGCACCGCGCGCGCGCCCGCCAGGTCGATGGCCGGCTCGTAGCAGTCGTAGGCCGGGTCCAGCACGATCACTTCCTCGCCCGGGCGCACCACCGCGTGGATGGCGTTGAAGATCGCCTCGGTGGCGCCGCTGGTCACGGTGATTTCCGTGTCCGGGTCGACCTGCGCGCCGTACAGGTCGCGCGACTTCTGCGCGATGGCCTGGCGCAGCGGCGCCACGCCGGTCATCGGCGGGTACTGGTTCAGGCCGCCCTGCATGGCCGCGATGGTTTCATCGATCAGGCGCTGCGGTGCGGCGAAGTCCGGAAAGCCCTGGCCCAGGTTCACGGCGCCGTGCTCGGCGGCCAGCTGGGACATCACGGTGAAAATGGTGGTGCCCACCTTGGGCAGCTTGGTCTGCGGTTGCATCGGCCGGAAAGAAGGAAGGGGGAAAGCCAAGTGTACGCAACACCGCCCCGCCCTGCCCCCGATACAATGGACGCCCTTACCGCCGCAAAGACCTGCCCTTGAACGCTCCTCCGTTGCTGGCCGCACAGGGCCTGGCCTTCAGTCGCAACGATGAACCGGTGTTTGGCCCGCTCGATTTCCACATCGACGCCGGCGAGGCGCTGCTGGTGCAGGGCGACAACGGCGCCGGCAAGACCACGCTGCTGCGCGTGCTGGCCGGCCTGCTGCGCGCCGATGCCGGGCAGGTGCAGATCGACGGCCGCCCGGCCGGGCACAAGGAGCGGTCGCAGTTCGTGGCCTACCTGAGCCACCTGCCCGCGCTGAAGGGCGACCTGGATACGCTGGAAAACCTGCATTTCCTGTGCGGCCTGCACGGGCGCCGGTCGCGGCAGATGCCGGGCAACGCGCTGGCCATCGTCGGCCTGGCCGGCTACGAGGACACCTTGGTGCGCCAGCTCTCGGCCGGGCAGAAACGGCGCCTGGCGCTGGCCCGGGTGTGGCTGTCGCCGGCCCCGCTGTGGCTGCTGGACGAGCCCTACGCCAACCTGGACCTGGAGGGCATCAACCTGGTCAACCGGATGATTTCCGCGCACCTGCGCGCCGGCGGTGCCGCCCTGGTCACCACCCATGGCGCCTACGCGGCCCCGCCGGTGCAGACCCGGCTGCTCAGCCTGGGAGCGGCGGCATGATCGCGCCGGGTACCGAGCCGGGCCTGTGGCAGACCGCCCGCGCCCTGGCCACGCGCGACCTGCGCCTGCTCTGGCGGCGGCGCGGCGATGCACTGCAGCCGCTGCTGTTTGCGGTGCTGGTGGTAGTGCTGTTCGCGCTGGCCCAGGGCCGCGAGCCGCAGCTGATGGGCCAGGTGGCCGCGGCCGTGTTGTGGCTAGCGGTGCTGCTGGCCGGCCAGCTGGCGCTGGACGCGCTGTTCCGCAGCGATGCCGAGGACGGCACGCTTGAACAATGGCTGCTGGCCCCGGTGCCGCTGGCCTGGCTGGTGCTGGTGCGGGTGCTGCTGCACTGGGCCACCACCGCCCTGCCGATGATCCTGGTGACCCCGCTGCTGGCGGAAATGCTGCATCTGCCACATGACCAACTACCGATCCTGCTGGCATCGTTGCTGCTGGGAACGCCGGTATTGAGCCTGATCGGCGGCGTGGTGGCCGCGCTGACCGTGGGCATCCGGCGCTCTGGTATTCTCGTGGCGTTGCTGGCGTTGCCGCTGTACGTACCGGTGCTGGTGTTCGGTGCAGGCAGCGTGGCGGCGGCCTCGCGCGGGCAGGACCCGGTCGCGGCGCTGCTGCTGCTGGGCGCCGGGCTGGTGGTGGCGCTGGTGCTTGCACCGTTGGCCACCGCCGCGGCGATCCGGATTTCGTTGAGTTGAGTCACCGTTCACCGCACCACCGTTTCGAGCGTCATCGTTCAACAAGCCGCTCCATGTCCGTTGAATCGTCGCCCTTCGTTGGATAGCTACCGCTGCATGCACACTATCGTCCGCTGGTTCCACCAACTCGCCTCGCCGCCCACCTTCGACCGCTTCGCCGCGCGCTGGTCGCGCGTGTTCTACGTGGCCGCGTTGCCGGTGCTGCTGCTCGGCATCTGGCAGGGGCTGTTCGTGGTGCCGGCCGAGCAGAGCCAGAACGACGCCTTCCGGATCATCTACATCCACGTGCCCAGCGCCTGGATGAGCCTGTTCGTGTTCGCGCTGATGGCCTTCTATTCGGTCATCGCGCTGGTCTGGCGGATCAAGATCTGCGAGATCCTGGCGATGGCCTGCGCCCCGATGGGCGCCGGCTTCACCCTGATCACCCTGCTCACCGGCAGCATCTGGGGCAAGGGCACCTGGGGCGGCTGGTGGGACTGGGACCCGCGCCTGACCAGTGAGCTGATCCTGCTGTTCCTGTACCTGGGCGTGATCGGCCTGTACCACGCCATCGAAGACCGCCGCAGCGCCGCGCGCGCGGCCGGCCTGCTGGCCATTGTCGGGGTCGGGCTGCTGCCGGTGATCCGCTATTCGGTGGACTGGTTCGGCGGCCTGCACCAGCGCCAGTCGGTCAATGTGTTCGGCACCAACGCGGTGCGGCCGGAACTGATCGCCCCGCTGTGGTGGATGGTGGTGGCCACCAAACTGTGGTTCGCCGGCTCGCTGCTGGCCAAGGCGCGCGCGGACAACCTTACCCGTGAAGCCGGCAAGGCCTGGGTCGGCGAGCGCTTCGGCGGCGTGGACGCGGCCGCCGGCGAGGAGCTGCCGCGATGACCCACGTGCCATTCCTGATCGCCGCCTACGCGGTCTTCGTGCTGGTCCTGGGCAGCGATGCGCTGGGCTCCTGGCTGCGCGTGCGGCGGGCACGGACGCAGGCACTGCGCCGCCAGCAGCGGCTGCAGGCCCGTACCCGGCCCCAGCCGCTGCCCGCGCTGGACACGGAGCTGGGCCGATGACCCCGGGCCAGCGCCGCCGCATGGTGTGGGTGCTGGTACTGCTGCTGGCCTCGGGCCTGGCCACCACGCTGGTGGCCTTCGCCCTGCAGCGCAATATCGCCTATCTCTATACGCCGGCCGAGGTGCTGCGCGGGGATGTGGACCCGCAGTCGCGGTTCCGGCTGGGCGGGATGGTGGTCAAGGGCTCCTTCCAGCGCGCCGAAGGCTCGCTGGAGGCGCACTTCGTGGTCACCGATGGCGATGCCACCCTGCCGGTGAGCACCTCGCGGATCCTGCCGGACATGTTCCGCGAAGGCACCGCCGTGGTCGCCATGGGCCGGCTGCAGGACGGTCGTTTCATCGCCGACGAAGTGCTGGCCAAGCACGACGAGAACTACATCCCCAAGGAAGTGGCCGACAAGATGGGCCAGGCACACACCAAGCATGACGTCCCGGTCGCCGCACCGGAGGCGCGCTGAGTGTTGCCCGAGCTGGGGCAGATCCTGCTGGTGTGCGCACTGCTGATGGCGGTGTTGCAGGCCGTGCTGCCGTTGTGGGGCGCCCAGCGTGGATACGAGACGTGGATGGCGGTGGCGCGCCCGGCGGCCTTCGCGCAGCTCGCGTTGCTGCTGGGGGCCTTCGGCGTGCTGACCGCCGCCTTCGTCAGCCAGGATTTCTCGGTGCGCTACGTGGCCGAAAATTCCAACTCGCTGCTGCCGCTGGCGTATCGCTATTCGGCGGTATGGGGCGCGCACGAAGGCTCGCTGCTGCTGTGGGCGCTGGTGCTGGCGCTGTGGAACGGCGCGGTCGCGCTGTGGTCGCGGCGCCTGCCGATGGAAGTGCTGGCGCGGGTGCTCGGCGTGCTGGGCATCATCGGCATCGGTTTCCTGGCGTTCCTGATCTTCACCTCCAATCCGTTCGCGCGGCTGCTGCCGGCGCCGCTGGAGGGCCATGACCTCAACCCGCTGCTGCAGGATCCCGGGCTGATCATCCACCCGCCGATGCTGTACCTGGGCTACGTCGGCTTCGCGGTGCCCTTTGCCTTTGCCATCGCCGCGCTGCTGGATGGCCGCGTGGATGCGCGCTGGCTGCGCTGGACGCGGCCGTGGACCAACGTGGCCTGGGGCTTTCTGACCCTGGGCATCGCCCTTGGCAGCTGGTGGGCCTACTACGAGCTGGGCTGGGGCGGCTGGTGGTTCTGGGATCCGGTGGAAAACGCCAGCTTCATGCCGTGGCTGGCCGGCGCGGCCCTGATCCACTCCCAGGCGGTGACCGAAAAACGCGGCAGCTTCGCCAGCTGGACGTTGCTGCTGGCCATCGCCGCGTTCGCGCTGTCGTTGCTGGGCACCTTCCTGGTCCGCTCGGGCGTGCTCACCAGCGTGCATTCCTTCGCTGCCGATCCTTCGCGCGGCACCTTCATCCTCATCTTCCTGGCGCTGGTGATCGGCGGGGCGCTGCTGCTGTATGCGCTGCGTGCCGGCGCGCTGGGTAGCGACGATCCGCGCCGCGGCTTCCTGGCCACCTCGCGCGAGACCCTGCTGCTGGCCAACAACCTGCTGCTGGCCGCCGCCTGCGCGATGGTGCTGCTGGGCACGCTGTACCCGCTGCTGGCCGACGCGCTGGGGCTGGGCAAGGTGTCGGTGGGCCCGCCCTACTTCGGCACCCTGTTCCTGCTGCTGATGGCCCCGCTGGTGGCGCTGCTGCCGTTTGGCCCGCTGGTCAACTGGCAGCGCGACCAGGCGTCGCGTGCGCTGGCAGTGCTGGCGCCGTGGGCGGCGCTGGCCCTGCTGCTGGGCGCCATCGCTTATTTCATGGCCCCGCAGGGCGCGCTCAAGACCGCCGCAGGCGTGACGGCGGCGGCGTGGGTGGCGTTGGGCACCGGCCGTTTCGTGTGGACCCGGCTGCGCGGCAATGGCCGCTTCACCGCGGAGATGGTGGGCATGCTGCTCGCCCACGGCGGGGTGGCGGTGTTCCTGGCCGGCGCGCTGCTGGTGGAAGCATTGAACGTGCAGCGCGAAGTGGCCCTCTCGCCCGGGCAGACGCTGGCGGTGGCCGGCTACCAGCTGCGCTTCGAGGGCGTGGATCACCAGCAGGGCCCCAACTACAACGCCGACCGCGGTCACGTGCAGGTGCTGCGCGACGGTCGCCCCCTGGCGCTGCTGCATCCGGAAAAGCGCGCGTATGCCAGTGGCGGCCAGGTCATGACCGAAGCCGGCATCCATGCCCGCCTCAACGGCGATGTGTACGTGGCATTGGGCGAGCCGCTGGGCAACAATGCCTGGGCGGTGCGCGTGCACGTCAAGCCCTTCGTCCGCTGGATCTGGCTGGGCGCGCTGCTGATGGCACTGGGCGGCTTTGTCACCGCCGCCGACCGCCGTTTCCGTCGTCCCTGAGTCCTGGAGTTGCCCGTGTCCGATCCGCGTCCCGCTTCCCGTCCGCTGCCGCCCGTGGCCATCGTCATCGGTGTGTTGTTCTTCTTCGGGCTGCTCGGGCTGATGATCTACGGGGTGATGAAATCCGGTGCCCCGGACCGCGACGTGCTGCCCTCGGCGCTGATCGGCAGGCCGGCCCCGGCGTTCACCCTGCCCGTGCTGCATGACCCCGCCCTCAAGGTAAGCAGCGCCGAACTGCGCGGCGCGCCCTACGTGCTCAATGTGTGGGGCAGCTGGTGCGCGGCGTGCCGCGAAGAACACCCGATCCTGACCCGCTTTGCCGAAACCAAGCGCGTGCGCGTGATCGGCTACAACTGGAAGGACGAACCGGCCGATGCGCTGCGCTGGCTGGAGCAGCTGGGCAACCCGTTCGTGCTGGTGCTGAGCGACATCGAAGGCCGCACTGCCATCGACTGGGGCGTGACCGCCGCGCCGGAGACCTTCCTGGTCGATGCCAGTGGCGTGGTCCGCTGGAAATACAGCGGCGCACTCAGCCAGCGGGTGATCGATACCCAGCTGATCCCGGAACTGCAGAAGGTGGAGCGCGCCAATGCCAACGCCCAGAACCGACTGCCCGCCGCGCCCTGAGCGCCGCCTGCGGCGGCCCGTCCGCCGGTGGCTCGGCAGCCTGCTGATGGCCATGCTGCTGATGCCCTGGCTGCTGTTTGCCCAGGCCGTGTCCGATCCCACGCCATTGCAGTTCCGCAGCCCGGCCGAGGAGGCACGCTTCCATGCGCTGGCCGCCGAGCTGCGCTGCGTGCAATGCCAGAACCAGTCGCTGGCCGACTCCAACGCGCAGATCGCCCATGACCTGCGCCGCGAAGTGCTCACCCTGATGCAGCAGGGCCGCGACGACACCCAGATCAAGCAGTTCCTGGTCGAGCGCTACGGCGACTTCGTGCTGTATCGCCCGGCCATGGACGCGCGCAACAGCGTGCTCTGGTTTGGCCCGGTGGTGCTGCTGGTGCTGGGTGCCGGCGTGCTGGCCTGGGTGGTGCGTCGGCGCAGCCGCCAGGTGCAGCTGATGGACGCCGGCGAGGAGCGCTGGTGAGCGTCGCCTGGCTGCCCTTCCTGGCCGCGCTGGCCGCCGCCGGCATCGGCCTGGCGGTGCTGTGGCCGCTGCGCACCGCCGCGCGGCGCGGCCCGTTGATGGCCATGGTGCTGGCGCTGGGCGTGTCCGGCTATGCGCTGTATGCGCTGGTGGGCACGCCGCAGGCCGCCTCGGTAGCGCCCGCCGCGCGCGAGCCGGCCACCCTGCAGGCCGGCGTGGCGCAGTTGCAGGAGGCGCTGGCGCGCGATCCGCAGCGCGCCGATGGCTGGGCCCTGCTCGGCCGCTCGCAGCAGGCGCTGGGCAACCTGGCCGAAGCCAACGCGGCCTATGCGCGCGCCCTGCAGCTGGCCCCGGACGAACCGGAGGTGTTGGTCGAAGCGGCGCAGGCACGCGCCCAGGCCGACCCGGCCAGGAGATTCGACGACACCGCGCTGCAATGGCTGCGGCATGCGCAGCAGCTCGCCCCCGGCAGCGAGCGTGCCGGCTGGTTGATCGGCATCGCCCAGCGCCAGCGCGGCCAGGACGCCGAGGCGGCCGCCACCTGGGAAGCCCTGCTGCCCCGGCTTGAACCCGGCGCAGCCACGGCACTGCGCGAGCAGATCGCCATCGCCCGCGACAAGGCCGGGCTGCCCGCCGCCGCCGCATCGCCGGCAACGGCCTCGGCCTCGCCTTCGCCTTCGCCTTCGCTGGTGGTCACGGTGAGCCTGGCGCCGGCGTTCGCCGCCCGGCAGCCATTGCCGGCCGGCGCCAGCGTCTTCGTCATCGCACGCGTGCCCGGTGGCCCGCCGATGCCGGTGGCCGTGGAAAAACACGCACTGGCCGACCTGCCGCTGCAGGTGACGCTGGACGACGCCGACAGCCCGATGCCCACCCAGCCGCTGTCGGCGCTGCAGGAGGTGGAGGTGTTCGCGCGCGTGTCCGCCTCCGGCCAGGCCAACCGCCAGGCCGGCGACATCGATTCCCCCGTGGTGCGGGTGCGGCTGCCGCATGCGCAACCGGTGCCGCTGGTGATCGGCGGCCCGTGACGCGCCGTGCGATGCAGCGTGCCGTGGCTGGCACGGCGCATTCCCCGGACCCGGCTAAACTGGCCGCATGACTGAATTCATTCCCCCCGGCACCCGCTACCACGCCCTGCCCTCGCCGTTCCCGTTCAAGCGCGGCGGCGAGCTGATCGGCGGGCACGTCGCCTATGAAACCTGGGGCACGCTGGATGCCGACGCCGGCAACGCGATCCTGATCGTCACCGGGCTCTCGCCCGATGCGCACGCTGCCGCCAACGCCGACAATCCGGCCGCCGGCTGGTGGGAAGGCATGCTCGGCCCGGGCAAGGCCATCGACACCGGGCGCTGGTTCGTGATCTGCGTGAACTCGCTGGGCAGCTGCAAGGGCTCCACCGGCCCGGCCACGATCGATCCGGCTACCGGCGCGCTGTACCGCCTGCAGTTCCCCGAACTGTCCATCGAAGACGGTGCGCGCGCGGCGGTCGAGGTGGTCCGCGCACTGGGCATCACCCGGCTGGCCTGCGTGATCGGCAACTCGATGGGCGGCATGACCGCGCTGGCGCTGTTGCTGCTGCACCCGGGCATCGCGCGCAGTCACATCAACATCTCCGGCAGCGCGCAGGCCCTGCCGTTCTCCATCGCGATCCGCTCGCTGCAGCGCGAGGCGATCCGTCTGGACCCGAAGTGGGACGGCGGGCGCTACAGCGAAGCCAGCTACCCCGAATCGGGCATGCGCATGGCGCGCAAGCTGGGCGTGATCACCTATCGCTCCGCGCTGGAATGGGATGGCCGCTTCGGCCGCGTGCGGCTGGATTCGGACCAGGCCGACGATGATCCGTTCGGCCTGGAGTTCCAGGTGGAAAGCTACCTGGAAGGCCATGCGCGGCGCTTCGTGCGCTTCTTCGACCCCAACTGCTACCTCTACCTGAGCCGCTCGATGGACTGGTTCGACCTGGCCGAATACGCCGACGGCGACGTGCTGGCCGGGCTGGCCAAGATCCGCGTGGACAAGGCGCTGGCCATCGGCGCCAACACCGACATCCTGTTCCCGGTGCAGCAGCAACAGCAGATCGCCGACGGCCTGCGCGCCGGCGGTGCGGACGCGCGGTTCATCGGCCTGGATTCGCCGCAGGGCCACGATGCGTTCCTGGTCGACTTTGCGCGGTTTGGGCCGGCGGTGGGCGAGTTCCTTTCCACGCTCTAGGGACAGCCATGCGACTGCAGGGAAAGCTCAGTGAGTGGGACGACGCACGCGGCTTCGGCTTCGTACAGCCCCATGGTGGGGGTGAGCGTTGCTTCGTGCATATCCGTGCATTTGCGGCCCGTGACCGGCGGCCGGTGCTTGGCGACGTTGTGACGTATGCGGTCGAACGCGATGCGCAGGGACGCTGGAACGCGGTCCAGGTGCGCTTTGCGCTGCAGCGCGGCGGCACGCGCAACACGCCCGCTGGCGAGCGGAAGGAACGCGGCAGTTTCCCCCGCAAGTCCATCGCACTGCTGTTCCTTGTGGGGCTAGCCGCTCTGACGGCCTGGAAGCACTGGCCGATGTGGCTGCCTGCAACGTATCTGGCGGCGAGCGCAGTGGCCTTCCTGTTCTACCGGCACGACAAGAAGGCTGCGCAGGACGGCCGTCAACGTACCGCCGAGAAAACCCTGCAACTGCTTGCCTTGATCGGGGGCTGGCCGGGCGCCCTGGTCGCGCAATCGGTGCTGCGCCACAAGAATCGCAAAGCCTCGTTCCAAGCGATGTTCTGGGGGGTGGTGGTGGTCAACGTCGGCGCGCTGGCCTGGCTGCTGCAACATGTTCCCCGGTAGAGGCGTCAGGCAGGAGGGTCGCGCACAGAGCGCCGCAGCGGCCTGTGGATCCACAACAGAATCCATCGCGTCGGCGCGAGCAGCCTGACAGGGTTGCCCTCGCCTGAATGGCGAGGGCTTTGGAGACCGAGAACTTCAAGCACTTTCGTCGGGCGCATTGTCACGGCGTCTTGTTGGCTGCCCGCACTAAGCGAAAAATGCAGTGCGTTCGCCGTCGGCGCGAGTGCCCGCATGCCTCCCACGCAGGGTACAAAGGGACACAAGTCCGGACCGCCTGCGCATTTCTTGCTAAATCGGGCTCAAGGATAGGAGAACTCCCGCCGCGCATGAAATCCACGCCGCCGTGAGGAGGAGCATCGTCCTGGCCTTGGTGGGAAACGCCGGGCAACGCCTGACGCGGACCCGATAACGCATGATCAGGGCAATGAAAATCAGCGATGGCAATATGTAAGGCCACATGAAGGCGCCCTGCGTGCCCCGGCCGATCGACAGGCCAACCTGCATCCAAACGCCCGCAGAAAGTACCAGCACCAAAAACGCGCGAAAGAGTATTCCGTTTCCCTGCATTTGTCCGAATTATCCTAAGGGCTCAGAGAGAAAATCTGACATAGAACGCCTGATGGCGTGTACGAGCAGGCAACTCGATAGCCTACATAAACAGGAGGGCCACCGGCCCCGCCGACCCATCTCACTCCCAGTTGGTCAAGGTGGTGGATCATATCCCCACCAGATGCCACGCCAGCGGGCGTAGCAGGAAAATCGTAGTTCTGCTGCCCCTTTTCGTCATTTGCCACATCCTTCTGAGCATCAGGGATGACGTTGCCGACTGCATCCCGTGCCGAACCCGGGACGTACTTGTAGGCACGGTCGGCGAAGGAGTAGCTAACGATAATGTACGAGCCATCGGGAAATTGAAGTTGGTTCTTCACGATGAACGGCGTAGGAAGCTTGGTGACGTTCACTGCCTGGGTGAACGCAGATAGGAAGACCCGGACCGCTTCATACGTGTAGCCAGCCGGCCCCAAATTTGCGTTGGTAAAAGTGTTGTGGATTGCTTGTTCCCGCAGCGTCGGGGTAGTGACAGCATCCATCGCATTCATTGGATAGGAATTCTTGGCGCTGGCGGAATCGCCTTTCACGTTCAGCACTGCGACTGGCGAGCCTGTATCCCCAAACGTCAGAGCAAGGTCCAGCGCCTGTGGGATCCCATCAACGACAATCGAGCCACCATTGGCGTCGTGCAACTGCAGCCCGTCGTTGAACATCGCCTGTTCCTCTCCACTCAACAACACTTCCTTGACGCTGAGTCCGGCAGCCGGACCCAGTGAAGACCTGATCGGCACGCCAGTCCCCGTCACCTTCATGTGATGCATGCGACGTCCGGTGAAATCCCAAAAATAGTAGTCTCCAGCCCCCCCTTCCCTGGCAATGCTTTGGCGTTTACCCAGATTGCAGTCATTGCACTCGAAAGACTCGACAGCCTTTGCGGAGAACGAAGTTGAAACCATGTAAACGCCTACGATCAATCCAACAAGCACTAGACGCATCAGAAAGTCCTTTCTTGGCTTAGGTAGTCCATTCCATTTGCGGCGTACGAATGGCAGCACGTCTGACGAGAAGCGATGTCCCTCAAGATGGGAGCGTCATCAACGTCGGAGACCCGAGGCTGAAGGAAAGCATTCACCTCTGCTTCTGAGTCAACATCCATCCCATCACAGACGGGTGCCAAGTTGAGGAGCCGCTCGACGCCTTATCGCCGGGATCGCACGAATAATCAGACAATTACGTCAAACCATTCCTTCCGGCTGGATCCCCCTGATTATTCGCAGCACGCGTTTGATAGCTACATTCAATCCTCCCCCGTGCCGCATCTGCCCCTTCATGCGCACGCCCCACACATCGCGTGCGCCGTGGAACGTCTCGATATCGCCCCGGCATTGGTCACGCGCCGACAGGATGCAGTGCCGAGTTGCAGCGCGGGCCTGTATGGGGCGTTTACCCACGGGAACACGTTGCAATGGGCACAGCTGCTCATTCGCTGGTCGCGATACGATAGAGGCAAGCAATGCGCCACGCGGTCATCCCTAGCGAGCGTTCCCGCCCCCTCGCTCGACTCGAGCGCCGCATCGTTTCGATCACAACCTCTCAGGAACAATGGAATGTCTACACACACCGATGCACGTGCACTGCTGACCCGGCTGCCTGCCGGCGCGACCCGGGAACTGGCCCTGCAGCTGCTTTCGATCAGCGACGACTGGACGATCCTGTCGGCATTCAACGGCGCAACGGCCACGGCATGGCGGCCGAGCGCGCCCTTCGTCGTGGTCGATGGCGATCTGGAGGTGGACGGCAACATCGTGGTCGCCACCGGCCAGCACGATCAGGGCGCGCTGATCGTGCTGGGCGATCTGCGCTGCCGCCAGGTGATCATCGGCCATGACCAGCACCTGCTGGTCAGCGGCGACCTGGTCGCCAGCGAGGCCGTTATTGCCGAACTGGCCGACAGCACCACGTATGTGGGCGGCGCGGTGCAGACCGATACGCTGCTGTCCGGGCGCGGCGCCTGGCTGTCGCTGGCGTCCGCCGAGGGCTTCCAGGCACGGCATTGCTCGGGCTATGTGATGGTCAACGATGCGCCCCTCACGCCCGCCGCGCCGGCCTCGACCGTGGCCCGCCTGGTGGATGAGGTGCTGGACCGCGAGGAGTGGGACGCGATGGAGGACGACGAGCGCGAAGGGGAAGACATCGACGACCTGATCATGCTCGACGAAGCGGCCGCGCTGCACCATGTGGCGGCAGGCCGGCGCCTGTTGCGGGGCTGATCCGCGTCAGCGCGTGCGCTCGCACGTGCCCGGACCCACGCCCGCTGCCGTCCAGGCGCGGGCGGCGGCAAACCGGGCCGATTACTTCTGCGCGGAGCGCGCGCTCTTGCCTTCGGCGTCCTGCGCGGTCGCGCGGCTCTTGGCGAATTCCGGGAAGGTCTCGGCAATCGAGGCCTTGTCCGGCAACACGTAGAACACGCCACCGCGTTCGAAGGTGGAATGGACGATGCGCTCGTAGAATTCGTCGGACACGTTGATGCAGCCGTGGGTGACGCGGTTGTCATCCGGCGTCGCGGAGGCAAGCCGCTCGGCGCGCTTCTCGGCCGGGGTGCCGGGCGGCGTGGGGTGGATGGACACAGCGGACTCGTAGTCCATCCACAGCACGCGTCCGGCGTCGATCGAGGGGCCGTAGCCGCCCACGAAACGCCCTGCCGGGGTGGTGCGGTCGCGGCCGGGAATCGCGCGGAGCGCAAGGCCGGCCACGCCGGGCGCGGAATGATCGCCGGTGGCCGAGCCGAACAAGGCGGGTGCGGCGCCACGCAGGCGGCCATCGCCGCCAAACACCAGGATCTGGGCCGCGGCCTTGTCCATGATCGCGAAGGGATAGCCCTGGCTGTCCTTGCTGGCCACGACCCAGCCGGCCAGTTCAATCACGGTATTGGATACTTCCTGGCCGGGCGGCAGCTCATCGACGGCGGCCGCTTTCTGCGGATCGGCGTCCTTGGCACTGGCCGCGCCGGTGCCGGCCAGCGCCAGCGCGATGGCCAGCGCGGCACTGACGGCGCGGAAGGCAGGGGATGCGTAAGTACGGATAGGACGATTCCTCGGTACGAAGCCTGTGTCTGCAGGCATTACCGGCTGAACGAAACCGGTGGCCGGTAACGGCCACCGGTCGTCAAACCAAAACGGTGTTGCCACGGCTCAGAAGCGATCAGCCGCGCGGCTTGCGGCGGGGTGCCTGTTCCAGCTGCTGGACGCGGCCTTCAATCTGATCCAGGCGCTGGTTGGCCTGCTGGGCGGACTGGTTGGCCGATTCTGCGCTCTGGGCCGCGCCCTGGACCTTCACGTCGAGCTGGTCGAGGCGTGAGTTGATCGTGGCGAATTCGTCTTTGTAGGTGGCACAGGAGCTGAGGCCCACGGTGGCGACAATCGCCACACCGAGCGTACGGGCCATCGTCATTTGCTGCTTGGTCAGGAACATTGCACTCCCTCCTTTCTTCTGGGGAACCCGGAATATAGCGGGGTTTTGCCCAGCCTCCGGAAAGGCTTTCAGTTGCAGTTGGGGGACGTGGAAGGGGTGTGAAAAAACGGTCCCCGCGTGCAGATCGTTGGCCGGAAGGCGGCGCAACTGCGTTACCGGGGCCGGTTGCGCCCCTCAGGACATGGCGTCATCCAGGCGCCCGTCACGCAAGCGGAGATGGCGATGCACGATGCCGTCGGGCAGCACGTCATGGGTGATCATCACCAGGCTGCGCGGCCCCAACGCGGCCACCAGGTCATGCAGCAGCGCATGCGCGGTATCCACGTCCAGGCCTTCGGTGGGCTCATCCAGCAGCAGGATCGGTGCCTGCCGCAACAGCGCGCGTGCCAGTGCCAGGCGGCGTGCCTGGCCAGCCGACATCGTGGCGCCGTTTTCGCCCACCCACGCGTCGAGCCCGCCGACCTGCGTGGCCCACTCCTGCAGCCGCACATCGGCCAGCACCGACCACAGCTGCGCCTCGCTGGCCTGCGGATCGCCGAGGCGCAGGTTGTCGGCGATGCTGCCGGCAAACACCGGCGCGTTCTGCGGCAACCAGGCGATCTGGCGGTGCCATCGGGCCTGCTCGAACTGGCGGATGTCGATGCCGCCGTAACGCACGTAGCCGCTGGCCGGGTCCCACAGGCGCAGCAGCAGCGAGGACAGCGTGGTCTTGCCGCAGCCGCTGTCGCCGCCGATGGCGATGCGCTCGCCGGGCCGCAACTGCAGGTGCACCCCGTCCAGCAGCCGACGGGCCTGGCCGGGCCACTGGAACACCCCATGCTCCACGGCGAGCGTGGCCGCCTCCAGCGGCACCGGTACCGGGTGCGCCGGCTCCGCCACGCCCGGTGCCTGGTCCACGATCTGCTCCAGGCGCTGCGCGGCCACCCGGCCGGACAACCAGGCCTGCCAGGCCAGGCCGATGCCCGCCCACAGCTCCAGCAGCGCCACGGTGAGGAACACCAGCGCGGCCGCCATCGCCGCGTCGATCGCCCCGGTCTGGAACGCATGCAGGGCCAGCCAAAGCATCGACACCAGGCCCACCGCCGCACACAGACCGTGCACGGCATTGCCGCCGATCAGGCGCAGGCGCCGGCGTCGGTCGCGTGATTTCAGCTGCTTGGCCGCCACCAGCACGCGCAGGTTCCAGTGCTCGCGCGCCTGCAGGGCGGTCAGGTCGGCGGCGCCGTCCAGGCCCTCGAAGGACTGCGCGCGCAACTGCGAGCGGTGCAGCGCGCGATCGGCTTCCTGCCCGGCCGCACCACGCACGGTGAGCCACGGCACACCGACGCCGATCACCAGTGCCAGCACGGCCAGCACGGCCGCCGCCGGGGGATGGATCACCGCGGCCGAGGCCACCGCCACCAGCGAGATGCCGCCCAGCGCCAGCAGCGGGCCGATCGCCCGCACCAGCAGGCCGTCCACCTCACCGATGTCCGACAGCAACCGGGTCAGCAACTCACCGGTACGCACGCCGGCCAGGCGTGCCGGTGCCAGCGGCAGCGCGCGCCGGAAGAACCACACGCGCAGGTCGCGGGCGATGCGCAGGGTGACATCGTGGCCGACCAGTTTTTCGAAGTAGCGCGAGGCGATGCGGGCCATGGTCAGCCCGCGGATGCCGGCCGAGGGCGAGAAGAAATTGAAGCCGCTGCCCAACCCGGCCGCACCGGCCAGCGCGGCGGCGGTCAGGAAGCCGCCGGACAGCCCCAGCAGCGCCGTGCCGGCCAGCATGGTGGTCCACAGCAGGATCACCGTGAGCAGCAGGCGGCCACGGTGGCGGCGGAACACGCTGCGCAGCGCATCGCGTGGAACGGCGCTCATGCCGTCACCTGCGCATGCGCGGCCACGCCGGTTGGGGTGAGGGTCAGACGGGTATCGGCCCAGCGCATCGCGGCCTCGCTGTGGGTGGCAATGACCACGCTGCGGCCCCGCGCGAAGGCGGCCAGGGTGCGCAGCAGGTCGGCCTCGGTATCGGCATCGAGGAAGGCGGTGGGTTCATCGAGCAGCAGCAACTGCGGGTCGCGCAGCAGCAATCGCGCCAGCCCGATGCGTCGTGCCTCGCCACCGGACAGGCCGAAGCCACGCTCGCCGATCACGGTGTCCAGCCCATCGGGCAGCGCGGCGGCAAAACGCATCACCTGCGCGGCCTCGGCCACCGCGCGCAGCCGTGCGTCGGTGGCCCCCGGATCGGCCAGGCGCAGGTTGTCGGCAATGCTGCCGTGGAACAGGTGCGGGCGCTGCCCCGCATACCCCACTTCCAGGCCCGGGCGCAGCACGATGCTGCCCGACTGCGGCGGCAGCCAACCGGCCAGCGCCTCCAGCAGCGTGCTCTTGCCGCTGCCGCTGGGGCCCACCAGCGCCAGCCGCTGGCCGGCCTCCAACTGGAAGGAAAGCGTCTGGATCACATCGTGCTGCGCGCCCAGCGGGCGCAGCACCAGGTCGCGGACGATCACCGGCGGGGCGTGCTGCTCCAACAGTTCCGGCGCACGCAGCGGCGCGGCCAGGCTCTCCGGCGCGGCCGCAGCCTCGGGGAGTTCGCCGAGCAGGCGCTCCACCTCGGCCGCCGCAGCCAGCGCGTTGGCGCGGTCGTGGTAATGCGCGGCCAGGCGGCGCAGTGGCGCATAGAATTCCGGGGCCAGCAGCAGGCAGAACATGCCCACGCCCAGCGTCGGCACCTGCGCATGCAGGGCCATCAGCCCCAGGTAGCTCAGGCCGAGGTAAAGGGCCACCATGGCCACGCTCACCGAGGCAAAAAACTCCAGCACGGTCGAGGACAGGAACGCGATCCGCAGCACTTTCATGGTGCGCTCGCGCACGCCTTCGGCGGCGGCGGCCACGCCATCGAGCTCTGCCTCGCCGCGCCCATACAGGCGCAGCAGGCCCAGGCCCTTGATCCGGTCGGCGAAGTGGCCGCTCATCCGCGCCAGCTCACCCAGCTGGGCGCGCCCGGCCGCTTCGGCGCCCCACCCGACCAGCATCATGAAGAACGGCACCAGCGGCGCGGTGAACACCAGGATCAGCGCCACCACCCAGTCGGTCCAGGCCACGGCCAGGGCAATCAGCAGCGGCACCACCACCACTTCGATCCGCACCGGCTGGTAGCCAGCGTAATAATTCTCGATCGCATCGGCATGGGTGAGCATCAGCTCGCCCAGCTCGCCGCTGCGGCGCTGCCGCATCCACAGCGGCCCCTGCCCCAGCAGCCGCCGGTAGACCCGTTCACGCAATGCCAGCCGGGCCGCATCGGCCACGTCGCCGGCCGCCAGCGCGGTCAGGCTGCCCAGCCCGGCACGCACCACCAGCACCGCCAGCAGGCCCAGCAGCACCGGCGTGGCCTCGGCCAGCGGCCGCTGCGCCACCAGCACCGCCTGGATCAGCCGGGCGATGGCCGCCGCCTGCACGATCAGCAGCGCACCGGAGGCGCAGATACACAGCGCCGCCAGCCGCTGCCGCCCGCGTGCCGCCTGCCCCAGCCCGCCCAGCCAATGCAGCCGGCGGCGGCGCAACGCGGCGGTCTCAACAACGGAAGCGTCGGGGGGTATGCTCAAGACAGTTCACTGGCGGCCACAAGGATGTTCCCGTCGATTGTAGGGGGTGCCGGGATGCCCCCCATGCGGCAAGCGGTCGCAGTGTGCCCCCCGATGGCATACGATTCCCCGGAAAGACCGCGTGTACATTGATCTGAATCAAGGCTGTTTGAAGTTGCTGGTCACAGAATTCACTCCGTAGACCCCCTTCCCGCCACCTGATACGGCATAACCCACGAGGTAGCCAGGCCATGATCGATCAGACAGTCGTAGAACTGTCACGGCTGCAATTCGCCCTGACCGCGATGTACCACTTCCTATTCGTCCCGCTCACCCTTGGCCTGTCCTTCATGGTGGCCATCATGGAGAGCGTGTACGTCATGACCCGCAAACAGGTCTGGCGGCAGATGACCCTGTTCTGGGGCACGTTGTTCGGCATCAACTTCGCCATCGGCGTGGCCACCGGCCTGGTGATGGAATTCCAGTTCGGCATGAACTGGTCCTACTACAGCCACTACGTGGGCGATATCTTCGGCGCGCCGCTGGCCATCGAGGGGCTGATGGCCTTCTTCCTGGAAGCCACGCTGATCGGCCTGTTCTTCTTTGGCTGGAAGCGCCTGACCCCGGTGAAGCATCTGGCCGTGACCTGGTTCATGGCGCTCGGCACCAACCTGTCGGCGGTGTGGATCCTGATCGCCAACGGCTGGATGCAGAACCCGACCGGCGCGGTGTTCAACCCGGAAACCATGCGCATGGAAGTGGTGGACTTCGCCGCAGTGCTGTTCAACCCGGTGGCGCAGGCCAAGTTCGTGCACACCGTGAGCGCCGGCTATGTGACCGGTGCGGTGTTTGTCATGTCCATCAGCGCGCTGTACCTGCTGCGTGGCAAGTTCAAGGACATGGCCCGCCGCTCCTTCGCGGTGGCCGCGGCCTTCGGCCTGCTGTCCTCGCTGTCGGTGGTGGTGCTTGGTGACGAGAGCGGGTATGCCGCCAGCGAACACCAGAAGATGAAGCTGGCCGCGATCGAGGCGATGTGGGAAACCGAGCGCGCCCCGGCCGATTTCACCGCCTTCGGCATCCCCAACCAGACCACCCACACCAACGACTACGCGATCAAGATTCCCTACCTGATGGGCCTGATCGCCACCCGGTCGCTGGACCAGCCGATCCCGGGCATCCTGGAACTGGTGGACCGCGCCGAGCACCGCATCCGCGGTGGCCAGCTGGCCTACGGTGCGCTGGAGCGGGTGAAGAAGGACAAGAACGATCTGGAAGCCCGCGAGATGTTCGACCGCCACTGGCAGGATCTGGGCCATGGCCTGCTGCTGAAGCGGTATCGCGAGGACATCCTCAACGCCACCCCGGAGGAAATTTCCAAGGCGGCCATGGATACCGTGCCGCGCGTGGCCCCGCTGTTCTGGACCTTCCGCATCATGGCCGGGCTGGGCTTCTACCTGATCGCCTTCTTCGCCCTGGCCTTCTACTTCTCCTGCCGCCACAACTTCCAGGACAAGCGCTGGTTCCTCAAGCTGGCCGTGTGGTCGCTGCCGGCGCCGTGGATTGCGATCGAGTGCGGCTGGTTCGTGGCCGAGTACGGTCGCCAGCCGTGGGCCGTGGATGGCGTGCTGCCCACCTTCTATGCGGCCTCGGGCCTGGCGCTGCATGAAATCCTGACCACCCTGGCGGTATTCACCGCGTTGTACACGGTGCTGCTGGTGATCGAGGTCAAGCTGATGCTCAAGGCGATCCGCAAGGGCCCGGAGGAAATCCTGCCCACGCTGCAGGCCGACATCCGCCCCGTATCCCCCATTGCCGCCGCCCCCGGCCAAGCCTGAGGCAGGAGAATCCAGATGGAATTCATTGCACTTGATTACACCACGCTCCGCGTGATCTGGTGGCTGCTGCTCGGCATCCTGCTGGTCGGCTGGGCGGTCATGGACGGTTTCGACCTCGGCGTCGGCACCCTGCTGCCGTTCGTGGCCCGCACCGACGAAGAACGCCGGCTGGTGATCAACACCGTCGGCCCGGTCTGGGAAGGCAACCAGGTTTGGCTGGTGCTCGGCGGCGGGGCGATCTTCGCCGCGTGGCCGCCGCTGTACGCGGTCAGCTTCTCCGGCTTCTACCTGGCGGTGTTTGTGATGCTGTTCGGGCTGATCCTGCGCCCGGTCGGTTTCAAGTACCGCAGCAAGATGCCGTCCAAGCGCTGGCGCGACAACTGGGACCGGGTGCTGTTCGTGGGCGGCCTGCTGCCGGGCCTGATCGCCGGTGTCGCCGTGGGCAACGTGCTGGTCGGCGTGCCGTTCCACTTCGATGACACCCTGCGGGTGACCTACACCGGTTCGTTCTTCGGCCTGCTCAACCCGTTCGCGCTGCTGGCCGGCCTGGTCAGCGTGGCCATGCTGATCTCCCACGGTGCGGCGATGCTGGTGATCAAGACCGACGGCCCGGTGGCCGAACGTTCGGCGCGCTACGGCAGCGTCGCGGCCATCGTGAGCTGCGTGCTGTTCGCCGCGGCCGGTGCCTGGGTGGCCTTCGGCCTGCCCGGCTACCAGATCACCTCGCAGGTGGTCACCGACGGCCCGACCAACCCGCTGCTCAAGACCGCGGCCCTGGGCACTGCCGCCGGCGGCTGGCTGCGCAACTACGCCAGCATGCCGGCCACCGTGGTGTTCCCGATCATCGGCCTGCTGGGTGCCCTGGCCAGCGCGGTGCTGCTGCGCGCCCGTCGCGGCGGCCTGGCCTTCATCGCCTCGGGGGCGTCCATCGCCGGCATCATCCTCACCGTCGGCTTTGCGATCTTCCCGTTCCTGCTGCCCTCCTCCAGCCAGCCCGGCTCCAGCCTGACCGTCTGGGACAGCTCCTCCAGCCACCTCACGTTGTGGATCATGCTCATCGCCACGGCCATCTTCCTGCCGATCGTCCTGGCCTACACCACGTGGGTGTACCGGGTCATGAAGGGCAAGACGACCGCCGAGGAAATGGGCGACAACCCCAACGCGTATTGATCCCCCGGGCGCCGGCCCCGCGCCGGCGCCTCCCCCCGCATCAAGGAGATTGACCATGTGGTATTTCGCCTGGATCCTCGGCGCCGGCCTCGCCTCGGTGGTGGCCATCCTCAACGGCATGTGGTTCGAAGCCCGCGAGAGCAGCCGGCTGGACAACGAACAGCGCTGAAACTGTAAAAAAGAGTTGCCGATACGGCCTTCACACCGTATTCTTGGCGGCTCCTTCGGGGTGTAGCTCAGTCTGGTAGAGCGCTACGTTCGGGACGTAGAGGTCGCAGGTTCGAATCCTGTCTCCCCGACCACTTGATGGTCACATTGAAGCCTGGAAGACACATGTCCTCCGGGCTTTTTTGTGTCCGCAACCGCGATGCACAAGCCACAACGCGTTCATGCACCGCAGGTACAATGCCCGGCTTCGGGATGCGCGCGCCCTGCCCCATCCCTGCCATTGAATCCACGTGGCCACCGGCTTCGCGCCGGCGGCGGCGTTTCCGCACATCCGGCCCCCACCGTGATCGCGCCACCTGCTCGAGATCCACGCCATGACCTCACCCGCCTCCCCTGCCACGCCGCTGCTTCGCGGCCGCGTGCTGGCCTTCGCCGCGATCCTGCTGGCCGCGCTCAACCTGCGCACCGCGGTCACCTCGGTCACGCCGCTGCTGGACCTGCTGGGCACCACCTTCGGCTTTGGCACCACCATGACCGGCGTGCTGGGGATGCTGCCCACCGCCTCGTTCGCGTTGTTCGGCGTCACCACGCCGATGGTGGCCCGCCGCATCGGGCTGGAGCGCACCGCGCTGCTGGCGATGGGCCTGGCCACGGTGGGCCTGCTGCTGCGCTCGATGGCCGGCGGCATCGGCAGCCTGCTGTTCGGCTCGATCGTGGCGCTGGCGGGCATGGGCATCGGCAACGTGGTGGTGCCGCCGCTGGTGAAGCGCTACTTCGCCAACCGCGTGGGCACGGTCAGCACGCTGTACATCACGGTGCTGCAGGTGGGCACGATGATGCCGGCGCTGCTGGCGGTGCCGCTGGCCGAATCGGCCGGCTGGCGCGTGTCGCTGGGGATCTGGTCGATCCTGGCGCTGGCGGCCGCGCTGCCGTGGATGATGCTGGCCCGCCGCCGGCCGCACCCGGACCCGCTGGACACCGCCGCCGATCCGGCTGCACAGCCGCACGGCAAGGTGTGGCGCACGCCGCTGGGCTGGGGCATGACGCTGATGTTCGGCATGACCTCGTTGATGACCTATTCGATGTTCACCTGGCTGCCGCGGATCGTGGTGGAAGCCGGGGCGAC
Source organism: Stenotrophomonas sp. (assembly GCF_036662295.1). GTDB lineage: Bacteria > Pseudomonadota > Gammaproteobacteria > Xanthomonadales > Xanthomonadaceae > Stenotrophomonas. The sequence goes on along the minus strand of NZ_JAVWXA010000016.1, from coordinate 20,084 downwards.
GCCAGCCTTCGGCGGCATCATGGTGGCGGTGTTTGCCGCCTGCGGCCTGCTGCCGTCGCTGACCATGCCGGCCCTGGCCGTGCGCCTGCGCAACCCCTTCGCGCTGGTGCTGATCGGCTTCAGCGCGTTCCTGATCGCCTTTGCGGGGCTGCTGTTCGCGCCGATGAAGGCGCCGCTGCTGTGGGCGGTGCTGCTGGGCATCGGTCCGTCCACCTTCCCGCTGGCACTGACCCTGATCAACCTGCGGACGCGCACCCCGGCCGGCTCGGCGGCGCTGTCCGGCTTCATGCAGGGCGTGGGCTATGCCTTCAGCTGCCTGGGGCCGTTCCTGTTCGGCTGGCTGCATGCGATCAGCGGCGCGTGGTACCTGCCCTTCGGGTTCCTGGTGTGCTGCGCGCTGGTGCTGCTGACCGCCTCGTGGGTGGCGTGCAAGCCGCAGAAGCTGGAAGACCAGTGGTAATGCCGCGACGGTAGTGCCGGCCGCTGGCCGGCAGCGGGTCACCCCGACGCATAGGTTGTGCCGGCCGCGGGGCGGGCGCGCGGTCGGGGGGGTGTTGGGGTGGCGGGCCCCGGCCGGGGCCGGGCACGGGTGCGGGGGGGAAGGGGAGGACCGGCCCCGGGCCCGCCCCTACCGGGTGGGTCGGTTGGCTGGGTTGCCGGCCAGCGGCCGGCACTACCTGGTGGGGCATTTTTGCAGCGGCCGGCAGGGCCGGTCATGCGCGGGTCTGGCCTTCGCCGCGCACGACGAAGCGCTCGACGGTGAGGGCTTCCAGGCCCATCGGGCCGTAGGCGTGCAGGCGCGTGGTGGAGATGCCGATCTCCGCGCCGAGGCCGAGCTCGCCGCCGTCGGAGAAACGCGAGGACGCGTTGACCATCACCACCGCCGAACGCAGCGCGTGCACGAAGCGCTCGGCGGCCTGCGCGTCCTCGGTGGCGATCACCTCGGTGTGGTCCGAGCTGTACTGCTGGATGTGCGCCAGCGCATGGTCCAGGTCGTCCACCACCGCGACGGCGATGACCAGGTCCAGGTATTCGGCGGCGTAGTCCTCGTCAGTGGCCGCGCCGGCATCGGGCATCCAGCGGCGGGCCCGTGCATCGGCGCGCACCGCCACGGCGCGCGCGCCCAGCGCCTCGGCGGCCATCGGCAGGAAGGCCTCGGCGATGTCGGCGTGCACCAGCAACGTCTCCAGCGAATTGCAGGCCGACGGGCGGCTGCACTTGCCGTCCACCAGCAACGCGAGCGCTCGCTGCAGATGGGCGGCGCGGTCCACGTACAGGTGGCACACGCCCTTGTAGTGCTTGATCACCGGCACGCGCGCGTGCTCGGCGACGAAGCGGATCAGGCCTTCGCCGCCGCGCGGGATGGCCAGGTCGACCAGGTCGTTGAGCTGCAGCAGCTCCAGCATCGTCTCGCGGCGCAGGTCTTCCACCAGCGTGAGCGCGGCATCGGCCACGCCGGCCGCGCGCAGCGCGCGCTTGAGCGAGGCGGCGATGGCGGTGTTGGAGTGGATGGCTTCCGAGCCGCCGCGGAGGATCACGCCGTTGCCGGCCTTGATGCACAGTGCCGCGGCATCGGCGGTGACGTTCGGGCGGGCCTCGTAGATCATGGCGATCACGCCCAGCGGCACGCGCACCTTCTGCACGCGGATGCCATTGGGGCGCACGTCGTCACGGGTGACGCCGCCGACCGGATCGGGCAGCGCGGCCACCTCGCGCAGCGCGGCGGCGATGCCGTCCAGGCGTGCGGGGTTCAGTGCCAGACGGTCGAGCATGGCGGTGCCGGTGCCTTTCTCGCGCGCGGCGGACACGTCACGCGCGTTGGCCGCCAGGATGAGCGCCGCATCGGCCGCCAGCGCGTCTGCCATGGCCTCCAGCAACGCGGCCTTGGCGCTGGACGTCAGCTGCGCCAGCTGCTGCGCCGCGTGGCGGCAGGCCAGCGCCTGGGCGCGGATATCGGTGGGGGGGCTGGCAACCATCTCACTGTCCTCTCAAGTGCAGGGTAGCGCCACGCCATGCGTGGCTGCGGTATCTCGAACGGG
>NZ_JAVWXA010000016.1:10952-18035 GCF_036662295.1 Stenotrophomonas sp. | reverse complement strand
GCCGCCATGCATGGCGTGGCGCTACCGTGGATGTGCTTACGCGTTACAGCAACACCAGGTCGTCGCGGTGGATCACGTTGCCACCGTAGTTGTAGCCGAGCACGCTTTCGATGTCGCGCGAGTGGCGGCCGGCGATGCGGCGGATGTCGCCGGCCGAGTACTGGCTGACGCCGCGCGCCAGGCGCACCTCGCCAGTGGCATCGCGCCGCCGTACTTCGACCATGTCGCCGCGGCGGAAGTCCCCATCGGCGCCACAGACGCCGCCGGGCAGCAGCGAGGCGCCCTTGTCGCGCAGTGCCTGGGCAGCCCCGTCGTCGACCAGGATCGCCCCCGGTTCCAGCGGCGCATGGCGCAGCCAGTACTTGCGCGCGGCCACGCGGGTCTGGCCGGCATGCACGCGCGTGCCGAACAGGCGGCCCTGCGCGAGCGCGCGCACCACCTCGCTGTCGCGACCGTTGAACAGGCAGGTGTCGATGCCGACCCGGCCGGCCTTGGCCGCCGCCTCGAGCTTGGTGTGCATGCCGCCGGTGCCGGCCCCGCTGCCGGCACCGCCAGCCATCGCCAGCACGTCGGTGGTCAGCTCGGGCACGTCGTGGATCGGTCGCGCCTGCGGGTCGCGGCGCGGGTCGGCGCTGTACAGACCATCGATGTCGGTGGCGATGAACAGCACGTCCGCGTCGATCAGCGCCGCCACCGTGGCGGCGAGGTTGTCGTTGTCGCCCAGCTTGAGTTCGTCCACCGAGACGGTGTCGTTCTCGTTGACCACCGGCAAGGCGCCCAGGCGCAGCAGTTCGCCCAGCGTGGCACGTGCGTTGAGGTAGCGGCGGCGGTTGCGCAGGTCGTCATGGGTGAGCAGCACCTGCGCCACCGGGCGTTCGAAAAAGCGCTGCCACAGGCCGATCAGCTGCGCCTGGCCCAGCGCGGCCAGCGCCTGGCGCGCGGCCATCGCCGCACCGGCCTCCAGCGCACGCGGCACGATCGCGCGGCCGGCGGCGACCGCCCCGGACGACACGAGCACCACCTCGCGCCCGGCCACCAGGTTGGCCGAGACGAACTGGGCCAGGCCCAGCGCATGGCGTGGCGACAGGCCACCGCCATCGGCGGCGAGCAGGCTGCTGCCCACCTTGAGTACCGCCCGCTTCCAGGGCGGTACGGGCTGTTCGGGAAACGGCGATTGCACGATCAGGGTCATCGGTGGCGTGCGCCTCAGCGCGTGTTCCATTCGTGGATGCGGGCGGTGGCGCTGCCGCGCAGCAGCAGCGGGTCGGTGTCCACCAGCGCCTGCGCGGCGGCCAGGTCGGCCACGTCCTGCAGCACGTAAGCCCCGCCGCTCTTGTCGCTGAAGCCACCGGTCAGCACAAGCTGGCCCTGCGCGCGCAGCTGGTCCAGGAAACGGACGTGCTCGGCGGCGGCGTCATCGCTGAAGGCCGGGGTGCGGGTCACCAGGACCAGGTAACAGGTTTTCATCCAGACTCCCTTGGCCGGGCGGTGCCCGGCATGCCATTGCGGAAACGGCGACCTCGCGGTCGCCGTCGTGATCACACCAGCGCGGCCCAGCGGGCGCGCAGGTCGTCCAGCCGCAGGTCGGCGGCCGCACCGGGCGACACGCGCGCGGCCAGGCTGCCTTCGGGGGTACGCCCCTGCCCCGCACTGTCCGCGCCGGCCGCGGCGGCCTTGTAGGCCTCGCGGAACGGCACGCCAGCCACGGCCGCTTCGACCGCCACGTCGGTGGCATACATGCCCGAGTCGATGGCCGCGCGCAGCTTGTCATCGCGCCATTCCAGGTTGGCCAGCAGCGCCGGCAGCAGCTCCAGCGCGGCCAGGCCACGGCCGAAGCCATGGAAGATGGCGCCCTTGCTGCTCTGCAGGTCGCGGTGGTAACCCGACGGCAGCGACAGCAGCTGCTCGATCTCGGTGCGCGCGGCGGCCACGCTGGCGTGGGTGGCGCGCATGAGTTCGATCACATCGGGGTTGCGCTTGTTGGGCATGATCGAGCTGCCGGTGGTGTACTGCGCCGGCAGCGCCACGAAGCCGAACTCGCCGCTGGTGAACAGCGACAGGTCCCAGGCGATGCGACGCAGGTCCAGGGTGGCACCGCCCAGCGCTTCCAGTGCGGCCAGCTCGAATTTGCCACGCGAGAGCTGCGCGTAGACTGGCGAGATCTGCATGCGCGCAAACCCGAGCGCGGCAGTGGTGTGCGCGCGGTCCAGCGGCAGGTTGACGCCGTAACCGGCGGCGGTGCCCAGCGGGTTGGCATCGATCAGCGCGAAGGTGTCATGGGCGCGCACCGCGTTGTCGATGAACGCCTCGGCCCAGCCGGCCCACCACATGCCCGCCGAGGACACCACGGCGCGCTGGATGTGGGTGTAGCCGGGCAGCGGCAGCGCCTTCTCGGCCTCGGCGCGGTCCAGCGCCACCTTGGCCACTTCGCGGCTCAGGCCGGCCACGTGCAGCAGCTTGTCCTTCAGCCACAGCCGGGTGGCCACCAGGATCTGGTCGTTGCGGCTGCGCCCGGTGTGGATCTTGCGGCCGGCATCGCCGAGGCGCTCGGTCAGGCGCGCTTCGATCGCCGAATGGCAATCCTCGAAACGTTCGTCCAGCACGAAGGCGCCGCTGCGGAAGTCCTCGCCCAGCACGTCCAGCTCGCGCAGCAGGCCCGCCAGCTCGTCGCCGGACAGGATGCCGATGTGCTGCAGCCCCTGCGCGTGCGCCTTGCTGGCGGCCACGTCGTAGAGGAAAAACTCGCGGTCCAGGATCACATCATCGCCGGCCAGGAACGCCTGGATGCGGGCGTCCACCGCCACGCCGGGCTTCTGCCACAGAAGGTCTGCCATGTCTTGCTCCGTTGGCGGAATCGCTCCGCCGGGTTGGGCGCGCCCGCTTGCCAGGGGCGCGACGGAAAGGGGAGTTCAGTGCGGGATCGAGGCCAGTTCGTCCAGGCCCAGGGCCAGGTTGAGGTTCTGCATGGCCTGGGTGGCCGCGCCCTTGAGCAGGTTGTCCAGGGTGGCCACCACCACCACGCGCTTGCCGCCGGGAGCCACGTCGAAGCCACCGATCTGCACGCCATGGCGGCCGGCGATCCGGCTCACCCACGGTGCCTCGTCGAGCACCTCGATCAGGGGCTCGTTGGCGTAGTACGCCTGGTACAGCGCGATGACGTCCTCGCGCTTGACCACCGTGTTGAGCCACAGGTTGACGGTCATGGTGATGCCACGGAAATGCGGTGCCACGTGCGGCATGAACTCCACCGGCACGCGCAGGTGCGCGGTGACTTCGCGCTCGTGCACGTGGTTGGTGAGCGCATAGGGCATCAGGTTGTCGCGCAGCAGCTCGGGGTTGTTCTTGTCCGAGGGCGTGGTGCCCGCGCCGGAGTAGCCGGACACGCCGAAGCACTGCGGCGGCCCGGCCAGCTGCTTGAGCAGCGGGCTGATCGCCAGCTGCATGGCGGTGGCATAGCAGCCCGGGTTGCTGATGTGCTTCTGGCCCAGGTAATCGCCACGGGTCAGTTCGGGCAGGCCGTAATACCAGCTCGGTTCGAAACGGTGGTCGGCCGACAGGTCCACGATCACCGTGTCCGGCGCGGCCGCCTCGAGCGCGGCCACGAACGGGGCGGCCAGGTTGTTGGGCAGCGCCAGGATCACCGCGTCCATGCCCTTGGCGGCCACGGCATCGGCGTCGAGGTTCTCGAAGGCGGCCACCGCATCGCCCGCCACCGGATAGTGATCGGCCACGCGCTGGCCGGCCAGTTCGCGCGAGGATACAAAGCCCAGCGTCAACCGCGGATGGGCCGCGATCAGCGCGATCAGCTCGGCGCCGGTATGGCCGCGGGCGCCGACCAGGCCGACGGTGTAGGTCTTGGGACTGCTCATGCGTGTGCGTCCAGGCGATCGCGGAGGCCGCGCTTCACTTGCGGCCATTCGCTGTCGATGATCGAGAAGACCACGGTATCGCGCGGGCTGCCGTCGGCGTGGCGTTTGTGGTTGCGCAGGATGCCATCCTGGCGGGCGCCCAGGCGTGCGATGGCGGTGCGCGAGGGGGTGTTGAACGTGCTCGTTTCCAGCACCACGCTCAGGCAGCCCAGGCGCTCGAAGGCATGGGTGAGCAGCATCAGCTTGGCCTCGGTGTTGACCCCGGTGCGCTGCGCGCGCGGCGCATACCAGGTGTAACCGATGCTCAGCCGTGGCACTTCTTCTTCCAGCCCGTAATAGCGGGTGGTGCCGACCACTTCACCGTCGGCATTGAGCACCGCGAACGGCAGCACCCTGCCCTCGGCCTGGGCCTGCAGCGCGGCCTGCACGTAGCCGGTCATGGTCTTGGCACTGGGCACGTTGGTGTACCAGAGCTCGGACAGCGCACCGTCGCCCAGGGCACCCCGCAGGCCGTCGATATGCGCCATCTGCAGCGGTTCCAGACGCACGTGGGTGCCATCCAGGGTGGGGACGCGGGTCCAGTCGGCATGGTTCATCGGGTCAGCCCTCCAGGCTCGGGGTGCGCGCCGCGCAATGTTCGACATAGCGGCGGATGCGCTCGAAACCATCGGCGCCAAACCAGAACACCTTCCAGGTGCCCTGCTTGTAGCAACCGTCGGACTCGGCATAGTAGAAATGGTTGATCGGGTTGCCATTGCGCGAGCGCCAGAACAGCTGCGGGGTTTCCTCCAGCATCACATTCCACACCGCGCGGCCCAGGCCTTCGCCCTGCGCATCGTCGAGCACGGCAAACTTGTCCAGGTACACGCCTTCGGCCTCGTCGGTGAGGATCACCGCGGCGCGGTAGTTCTCGCTGACGTAGGCGCGCAGCAGGCGGGTCTTGTCAAAGTAATCGGGCACCAGGGTGCGGCCGAAGCTGGATTCGATCAGGCCCTTCAGCCGCGGCAGGTCCAGTTCGGCCCAGGTGGTGGCGCGCAGCACCTTCTCGCCCTTGCGCACCAGCGTGCCCGAGCCCTTGTGGGTGAACAGTTCCTTGGCCAGGTCCGCCGGCCGGGTGATCGACACCGACGACTCCAGCGGCAGGCGGTCCAGCAGGTCCTTGATCTGCTCGATCTTCACCTTCATGCCGCCGTGGATCCACGGCTGGGCGATGAGGTGGTCGTACTCGGTGGACAGGTTGATCGAGTCGATCACCTTGCCTTCCTCATCGAGCAGGCCGCCGGTGCCGGTGAGGAAGATGATCTTGTAGGGCTGCAGTTCCTGGACCAGTTCGTTGGCGGCGAAATCGGCGTTGACGTTGAGGATCTGGCCACAGCGGGTTTCGCCCAGGCTGGTGATCACCGGGATCGAGCCGGCGCGCAGGCTGGCCTCGATCGGGGCGAGGTTGACCCGCTTCACTTCACCGACCAGGCCGTAGGTATCCACGTCCAGGTACTCGGCCTCGAACACGCCGCCGGTGATGGAGGTGGCACGCGCGCCATTCTGCTGCAGCGCCTCCACCAGCTGCAGGTTGGAGGCCTGGAACACCCGGCGCACGATCGCCAGGCCTTCCGGCGAGGTCACGCGCAGGCCGTTCACCGTTTCCTTGACGATGCCCGCCGCCGACAACTCGGCATCCAGCTGCGGGCCGGCACCGTGCAGCACGATCGGGGTCAGCCCGACTTCCTGCAGGAAGGACAGCGAGGAGGTCAGCGCGTCCAGGTCGTCACGCAGGACCGCCCCGCCCACCTTGACCACGGCGAAACGCTTGGCGTCCACCTGCGAAAAGCGCTTGAGGTACTGGCTGATCTCCTTCGCGCTGGCCATGCTGGAGAGCAGGCGCACGATGGTCTGGCGGGTCTGGCGGTGGGGCTGGAGGGAAGAAGGCATTTCAGTTTCGTCACAGGCGGCCGGGGCCGCGATGGAAGGTCCGTCAGTGGCAGGCCACGACGGCGACATGGGCTCAGGCGCCCTGGGCGATGATGTGGTGGACCGATTCGGCGTAGCGCTGAAGCTGCGCAAGCGTCACGAACTCATCGGCGGTGTGGGCCTGGGCGATATCGCCCGGGCCGTACACCAGCGTGGTGTAGCCGCCGGCGGAAAACAGCGAGGCCTCGGTCCAGAAGTCCACGGCGTTGCCGATCGGGATATCCAGTGCGTCGGCCACGTCGCGCGCGGCCAGGCGACGGTGTTCCGCCTCGGCGATATCGCCGGCCGGGAAACTGGGCCCGCGGAAGGTCTCGGTGAACAGGGCCGCGTCCGGTTCGGCGAACCCGGCAAAGGTGGCCAGCAGCGCGTCGATGTCCATCGACGGCAGCGGGCGGAAGCCGAACCGCACTTCGGCCGCCGGGGCGATCATGTTGGCCTTGATGCCGCCTTCCACGCGCCCGATGTTGAAGCGCAGGCCGGTCAGGCCACCAAAGCGTGCATGCGACAGCGATTCCACGTGATCCAGCGCGCGGTTGCCCCAGCGCATCGCCTGGTGCAGCGCACTGGCCGCCGCGTCCTGCTTGCCCGAGGCATGCCCGGCGCGGCCCTTGAACTGCATCAGCACCGAACTGATGCCCCGATGCGCCAGCACCGCCTCGCTCATGGTCGGTTCGGCCACCAGCACCGCCTCGTAGGGGATGCCACGGGCCAGGAAGGCGGCGATGCAGCGCGGGTCGTTGGCTTCCTCGTCGCTGGAAAACAGGAACGCCGCATCGCCGTCGCTGGCGTTGGCGGCCGCCACCAGGGCCGCGGCCGCGCCCTTGATGTCGCACACGCCCAGGCCGACCACGCGGTCGTCCAGGCGCCGCATCACGTGCGGATCGGCCGACCAGTGCGGCGAGTCCGGCACGGTGTCCAGGTGCACGTTGAACAGGTACTTCGGCGTGCCGCGCACGGCATACAGGCTGACCGCGCCCTCGCCATGGTCGATCACCTCCACGTTGAACCCGGGCAGGTTGGCGCGCAGGTAATCGAAGATGCCGCCGGTGGTGATGGCCCGCGGCGGATTGCGCGTGTCGAAGGACACCAGGGCCTGCAGGTGATCGAGCGTCTGTTCAAGCATGTGTCTGAGCATCCGTAGGGTTCAAAATCGGTAGTGCCGGCCCCGGGGCCGGCCCCGCCGAAAAACCCCCGGCCCCCCCCCCGCCCCCCGCCCGCCCACCCCCCCCCCCCGGGGTGGAGGCGC
>NZ_JAVWXA010000016.1:0-10942 GCF_036662295.1 Stenotrophomonas sp. | reverse complement strand
CGTGCCACGAGCCGGCCAGCGGCCGGCACTACCCTCCATCGGTGTTGCGAGGAGCCGGCCAGCGGCCGGCACTACCTTGCATCCGGGCAGGTCAACCGCGGTTGACCTGCGCGTACACCGTCGAGCTCATGCCGAACAGCTTGATGAAGCCCTCGGCCTCTTCCACGCCCCAGTCGGCCGACTGCGCATAGGTGGCCCCCTTGGTGTTGAGCAGGTGCGGCGACTTCACCGCCACGGCATCCACACGCCCACCGCGGGTTTCCAGCACCACCTCACCGTTGACCTTGGCCTGGGAGGACTTCAGGAAGGCTTCGATGTCGGTCTTCAGCGGGTCGTGGTAGAAGCCTTCGTACACCAGCTCCACCCACTTGCGCGCCACGTCCGGCTTGAAGCGGTTCTGCTGCTTGGTCAGCACGGCGTCTTCCAGCGCGCGGTGCGCGGCCAGCAGCGAGACCAGGCCCGGGGCTTCGAACACGATGCGGCCCTTCAGCCCGATCACGGTGTCGCCGGTGTACACGCCACGGCCCACGCCGTACGGGGCGAACAACTTGTTGAGCTGGGCCAGGATCTGCTCACCCGGCAGCGCCTTGCCGTCCAGCTCCACCGCCTCGCCTTCGACGAACTTCAGGGTGACCGTCAGTGCCTGCTCCGGCCATTCGCTGCGCGGTGCGCACCAGCCGCGGGCACCCTCGCCCGGCGCTTCCCAGCGGTCGATCTCGCCACCGGACATGGTCAGGCCCAGCAGGTTCTCGTTGATGGTGTAGGCCTGCTGCTTGGCACGCACGCCGAAGCCACGCTCCTCCAGGTACTTCTGCTCGTAGGCGCGGGTCTGGGTGTGCTCCTTCTGGATCTCGCGGATCGGCGCGACGATCTGGTAGTCGCCCAGCGCCTTCACGGCCAGGTCGAAGCGGACCTGGTCGTTGCCCATGCCGGTGCAGCCGTGGGCGATGATGTTGGTGCCCAGCTCGGCGGCGCGCTTGAGCGCGGCATCCACGATCAGGTAACGGTCGGACACCAGCAGCGGGTACTGGCCCTGGTAGCCTTCGCCGGCCCACACGAACGGCTTGACGAAGCCACTCCAGATCGCCGGGCCACCATCGACGGTGACGTGGCTGGTGACACCCAGTTCGGCGGCGCGCTTCTCGATGAAATCCCGCTCTTCGTCATCCACGCCGCCGGTATCGGCGAACACGGTATGCACGTTGTAGCCGCGCTCCTGCAGGTAGGGCACGCAGAAGCTGGTGTCGAGGCCACCGGAGAAAGCCAGGACGATGTCTTTGTTGCTCATGGGGGTCAGGTCCAATTGGTAAACAAGAATGCGGTGGTGCCGACCGCTGGTCGGCTGGAATGTTCGATGCCCGTGTCGGCTCAGCGGCCGATCAATGCCGACATGATCGCCTTCTGCACATGCAGGCGGTTCTCGGCCTCGTTGATGGCGATGCACTGCGCCGAGTCCATCACCCCGTCGGTGGCCTTCACGTTGCGGCGCAGCGGCAGGCAGTGGCTGAACACGCCGTTGTTGGTGAGCGCCATCTTGGCCTCGTCCACGATGAAGTGCTTGTACTGGTCGCGGATGGGCTTCTCCGGTTCCCAGTTGCCGAAGAACGGCAGCGCGCCCCAGCTCTTGGCGTACACCACGTCCGCGCCGGCGTAGGCGCTGGCGATGTCATGGCTGACCTGCAGCGACCCGCCGCTCTCGGCCACGTTCTGCTCGGCCCAGCCCATGTAGCGCTCGTCCAGGACGTAGTCCGGGGTCGGGCACAGCAGGGTCACGTCCATGCCCATGCGGGTGGCGATGGTCAGCGCCGAGTTGGCCACGGCGGTGTTGAGCGGCTTGGGGTGGTAGGTCCAGGTCAGCACGTACTTCTTGCCGCGCAGGTCCTGGGTGCCGAAGTGTTCCTGCAGCGCCATCACGTGGGCCAGTTCCTGGCACGGGTGGGTGATGGTTTCCATGTTGATCACCGGCACCGGCGAGTACCGGGCGAAGCTCTTGAGCACCTCGTCCTCGCGGTCCTTGGTCCAGTCGATGAACTTGGGGAAGGCGCGCACGCCGATCAGGTCCACGTAGCGGCCCAGCACGCGGGCCACTTCGGCGATGTGCTCCTCGGTGTCCCCGTCCATCACCGTGCCCAGGTTGAACTCGATCGGCCATGCATCCTTGCCCGGCTGCAGCACGATCGCGTGGCCGCCCAGCTGAAAGGCGCCCAGTTCGAAGCTGGTGCGGGTGCGCATGGACGGATTGAAGAACACCAGGGCAATCGATTTGCCCTTGAGCTCATCGCCCAGCTTGTTGCGCTTGAACAGCGCGGCCTGGGTCAGCAGGGCATCCAGGTCGGTGCGGCTCCAGTCCTGCGTGTTCAGGAAGTGCTTCAGGGACATCGATCGATCCTTTGCGGCAAGGTGTCAGGGTTCAAAAAACGTACAGATGAAACTTTTTCATGACGCGAAAACGAAAAAACCCAGCGCAGTGGCTGGGTTTTCCGAACAGACAGCACGAAGCTCCGGTTACCCAGCGAAAATGTGGGGTTCCGGTCGGCGGGCACGCGACGTCATGCCGGTCGCCATGCGGGCGGCGCTGGTGTCGTGCTGGAAGTCGGTGAGTTTCATGGCCGCCCATCTTTGCATGCGCTGGGGGTGGGTGCAAGACCCCGACCGGCGGCACGCGCCGGCCCGAGTGCGGCCCGGATCACGGATTGGCGGCCGCGCCCTGCTCGGCGCCCATCCACGGGGTGATCGAAACGCGGATCTTGAGCCGGTTACCGGGGTCTTCTGGCAGCCGCGACCGGTATTTGGTGCCCTTGTAGACGTAATCCACGTCATAGGCGATGGGCCGCCGGAACTCGCGGCCGACCGGGATGATCCGGCATTCGCGGGTCAGCAGCGGGCCGTTGTTGGCTGCCGGGGCGGGGGCGTCGGCCACCGGCATCGGTTCCTCGGTGCCGTCTTCACGCCGGAAGATCGAGCGCACCGAGTCCATGAAGCGGCCGAAGCGGCCCTTGTCTTCCTGCGGCTCCTCGCCGGTCACGTTGACCGGGGCAAGCGTGCGCGTGGACACCGGTTCGCAATGTTCTTCGGTGCGGGTGGCGCGCAGGGTCTGGAACACCGGCTCGACATTGAGCACCTGTGCGTAGTCGAACTTGACGTTCTCCACGATCACCACCCGGTTACGCACCTCACCGTCCTGGGCGCACGCCATGAAGGCGGCACCGGCCAGCAGGCAGGTCAGCGTCAACAACGAAGCGGATTTCATTGGCAACAGGTTAGCGGACAAGACGGATAGTTTAGGCAGTGCCAGGCACAAGGGGCTGAACATTACCCTTCCGCGACGATTCTGCCCATAGCCGGGTCACCCGCCGGACCGCCGGGCGGCCCCGGCGCTGGGGGCCGATGTGATCTAAAATCGAGGGCTTGCCCCCTACCCTGCCCACGCCAGCCCCCATGACCCTGCGCCTGCACAACACCCTGACACGCCAGCTCGAACCGTTCATCCCGCTCGATCCGACCTGTCCGACCCTGTATGTGTGCGGCCCCACGGTCTACAACTACGTGCATATCGGCAACGCCCGTGGCCCGGTGGTGTTCGGGGTGCTGGCCGACCTGCTGCGGCGGCGCTTCGGCGGGCTGCGCTACGCGCGCAACATCACCGACGTGGACGACAAGATCAACGCCGCCGCCCGCGACCAGCAGTTGCCGATCTCGGCCATCACCGACCGGTTCGCCGCCGCCTACCGTGAAGACATGGGCGCGCTGGGCGTGGTGCCGCCGGACATCGAGCCGGAAGCCACCGCCCACATCCCGCAGATCGTGACGATGATCGAGCAGCTGATCGCGGCCGGGCATGCCTACGCCGCCGAAGGCCACGTGCTGTTCTCGGTCGGCTCCTACGATGGCTACGGCAAGCTCTCGCGCCGCGATCCGGACGAGATGCTGGCCGGCGCGCGCGTGGACGTGGCCCCCTACAAGCGTGAGCCGGGGGATTTCGTGCTCTGGAAGCCCTCCAGCGACGACCTCCCCGGCTGGGCATCGCCGTGGGGCCGTGGTCGTCCGGGCTGGCACATCGAATGCTCGGCCATGGCCGCCGCCCACCTGGGCCCGACCATCGACATCCATGCCGGCGGCGTGGACCTGCAGTTCCCGCACCACGAGAACGAAATCGCACAGAGCGAGTGCGCCCATGGCGGGCAGGCGTTTGCCCGGTTCTGGCTGCACAACGGCATGCTCAACTTCGGCGGCGCCAAGATGAGCAAGTCGATCGGCAACATCGAGCGGGTCCACGACCTGGTCCGCGCACACGCGCCCGAAGCGCTGCGCTACGCCCTGCTCTCGGCCCACTACCGGCAGCCGCTGGACTGGTCCGATGGCTTGATCGAGCAGTCCACGCGCACCCTGGACCGCCTCTACGGCACCCTGCGCGACCTGGCCGACGTACCGGCCCAGGCGGTGATCCCGGCCGAGATCGAGGCCGCGCTGGATGACGACCTCAACACCCCGCAGGCGCTGGCCGAGCTGGCCCGCATCGCGGGCGAGGCGCGCAAGGCCGCCCCGGCCGAGCAGGCCCACTGGAAGACCGCGCTGCTGGGCGCCGGCCTGGCGCTGGGGCTGCTGCAGCAGGATCCGGCGGCGTGGTTCGGCAATGCGCCGGGCGATGCCGAGGACGATGCGCGCATCCAGGCCCTGATCGATGCCCGCACCGCGGCCAAGCAGGCCCGCGACTTCGCCCGCGCCGATGCCCTGCGCGACCAGCTCGCCGCCGAAGGCATCGTGCTGGAAGACACCGCGCAGGGCGTGCGCTGGGTCCGCCGGCGCTGAGCCATCGCCCCGCCGCTGGCCGGGCACCGCACGACACAGACCCGGCCAAGGACGGCCGGGTGTTCCCCCCGCATCTGCAAGGCCAGACCATGGACGGCGCGCACCGGCCTGGAGTCCCCCATGACCATCGCATCCCCGTTCCCGCTCGAACCCACCGCCGCCGAGGCCCAGGCCGCCATTGCCGATGAGTTCGCCTTCTTCGGCGACTGGTCCGAGCGCTACCAGTACCTGATCGACCTGGGCCGCAAGCTGCCCACCTTCCCCGACGCGTGGAAGACCGAGCAGCACCGCCTGCTGGGCTGCCAGTCGATGGTGTGGATCGTGCCGGAAGGCAACGCGCAGCAGCTGCGCTTCCACGCCATCAGCGATTCGGCGATCGTCTCCGGGCTGATCTACCTGGCGCTGCGCGTCTACTCGGGCCGTTCGGCCGCCGAGATCCTGGCCACCGAGCCCACCTACATCCAGGACATCGGCCTGTCGCGCCATCTCTCGCCAACGCGCAGCAACGGCGTGGCCGCGATGCTCGCCTTCATCCGCGAGACCGCCCAGTCCCAGTCCGACCGCGCGTGAGTACCGACGCCCCGGCCGAGCGCCCCGAGGGCGCGCTCACGCTGCTGGCCCGCCCCGGCTTCTCGCTGCTGCTGGCCTATCGCATCTGCGCGATGCTGTCCTACCAGGTGGTGGCGGTAACGGTGGGCTGGCACATCTACGAGGTCACCCGCAATCCGTTCTCGCTGGGCCTGGTCGGCCTGGCCGAGGTGCTGCCGTTCTTCTGCGTGGCCCCCTTTGCCGGCTACCTGGTGGACCACCTGCCCCGCCGCCGGCTGGGCATGGTGGCCGCCAGCGGGCTGGTGCTTACCGCCGTGGTGCTGACCGCCGTGGCCCGGGGCTGGCTGCCGTTCCACGGGGTGTGGCCGATCTATGCGGCCATCGCCATGACCGGGATGGTCCGTGCGTTCCTGTCGCCGATCTACAACGCCCTGTTCGCCCGGGTGCTGGAGCGCGGGCAGTACGCGCGCGGGGCCGGGCTGGGCGCGGTGATGTTCCAGACCGGCATGGTCGCCGGGCCCGCGTTGGGCGGCGTGCTGGTGGCCTGGGGCGGCACCGGGGTGGCCTACGCGGTGGCCGCCGCGGTGGCACTGGTCGCAGTGGGCTGCCTGGCCGCGCTGCGGGTGTCCGAGCCGGTGCACACCGGGCCGGCCGCGCCGATCTTCAAGAGCATCGCCGAGGGCGGCCGCTTCGTGCTGGGCAACCGGATCATGGTCGGGGCGATGGCACTGGACATGTTCTCGGTGCTGCTCGGCGGCGTGGTGGCGATGCTGCCGGCCTTCCTGCACGAGATCCTGCACCACGGCCCGGAAGGCCTGGGCGTGCTGCGCGCGGCACCGGCACTGGGCTCGGTGTGCGTGGGCCTGTGGCTGGCGCGCCGGCCGCTGCAGCGCAATGCCGGGCGGGTGCTGTTGTTTGCGGTGGGCGGGTTCGGCCTGTGCGTGATCGGCTTCGGGCTGTCGCACAGTTTCTGGCTGTCGGCGGTGATCCTGCTGTTCTACGGGGCCTTCGACGGCGTGTCGGTGGTGATCCGCTCGACGATCCTGCAGCTGGCCACGCCGGAAGACATGCGCGGGCGGGTGTCCTCGATCAACGGCATCTTCATCAGCTCCTCCAACGAGCTGGGCGCCTTCTACGCCGGCACCATGGCCCGGCTGCTCGGCCTGGTCCCGGCCGTGGTGCTGGGCGGCTGTGCGGTACTGAGCGTGGCCGCCGTCACCGCGTGGAAGAACCCCACCCTGCGCAGACTCAACCTGCGCGACCTGCAGTAGCGCCGACCGCCCCGCTCGCGCGACCAGGTAGTGCCGACCGCGGGTCGGCAACTGTCCACCTGCGCAACAAAAAGCCCGGCCGAAGCCGGGCTTTTCAATGGTGCTCGACCAGCAGGACTCAGTCGCCCTGCTGCTTCTGCAGGTGCTCCCAACGCTCCTGGGCGTCGATGGTGCGTTCGGCGGTCAGACGCGCTTCGAGGCGGTCCAGGCCGATCTCTTCGCCGGTGTCCACGCAGTAGCCGTAGTCACCGTCTTCCAGGCGCTTGAGCGTGCTGTTGATCTTGCCGATCAGCTTGCGGTAGCGGTCGCGGGTACGCAGTTCCAGCGAGTTCTCGGTCTCGCGGGTGGCGCGCTCGGCTTCGTCGCCGATGTCACGCACTTCTTCCTGCAGGTTCGCGATGGTCTGCTTGGATTCCTCGACCAGATCATTGCGCCAGTGCTGCAGGCGCTGGCGGAAATACTCCAGCTGCAGCGGGCTCATGTATTCCTCTTCCGCGCTCGGCTTGTAGCCGTCGGGCAGGATCGGACGGCCGGTGGCTTCGTCAGTCTTGTATTCCACGACCTTCACCTTGGTGCGCGGCGCCGGGGCGGACGAGCGCGCTGCCACGGCAACGGCGACCTTGCCGACCGGACGCGACACGGGCTTGGGGGCGGACTCGGACTTGGCGGGGGTTTTTGCAGGCGATTTCGAAACGGGCACGGGATTCTTGTTTTGCGGGGCCTTGGAGGCGGGGGCCGCTGCTGCCGGCACCGGCGCGGACGCCGACGGGGTAACAGGTTTGGCCGCGCTCTTGGCCGGGACAGACTTGGCCGGCGCCGGCGATGCCGGCTTCGGTGCGGACTTCACTACGGGTGCTGCCACCGGCGCGGCGGCCGGCTTGGTTGCCACGGGCTTGCTGGCGGTCTTGACCGCCTTCACCGGCTTGGCCGGCGGCTGCTTGGCCGCCACCTTGCCTGCCGGTGCAGGCTTGGATGCCGGCTTGGCAACGGCCGGCTTCACGGTTGTCTTCGGTGCGGCCTTGGCGGGCGCGGCCTTCTTCACCGTCGCCTTGGCGACCGGCTTGGACGGTGCGGCCTTGCTGGCCACGGCCTTCTTGGCCGGCGCCTTCTTGACCACGGCCGCCTTCTTGGCCGGCACGGCCTTCTTCACCGGCGCCTTGGCGACCACCGGCTTCTTGGCGACGGCTTTCTTGACCGCCTTGGCCGGGGCCTTGGCGACCGGTTTTTTCACGGGTGCCGTCCTGGCCGCCGGTTGTTTGGATGCAGGCTTGCCCGCCGGCGTTGCGGCCGGTTTCCTGGCAACGGACTTGGCCGCCAACTTCTTGACAACAGGCTTGGCGGTTTTCTTGGCGGCCTTGACGGCCTTCTTTGCAGTTTTTTTAGCAGCCACGAAACGCTCTTCCTTGGTTTCCCCGGGGCCCGGGAAAGCGGGCCTTTATAGCCTACCCGACCAGCAGCAGCAACCACACCGCCTACTCCGTTCAGCCCCGGAGTCGCAGGGCGTGCAGCCGATCCACCACACGGGCGGACCGTCTTGCGCAGTTCGGTACCTGACCCGGCACATGGCCGGGGCGGCCCGCCACGCGCGTGGGCGCGGACGGGGCCAACGTCCCATCCTGCGACAAATGCGGCCTTCATGCCAACTGCTCTAAGATTGGCAGGTGATCTCCCGCCTGCTCATCGCCCTGCTGCGCTTCTACAAGCGCTTCATCAGCCCGTTGCTGGGGCCGCGCTGCCGCTTCATGCCCAGCTGTTCTGAATACGCCATGCAAGCCATCGCCACGCATGGGCCCGCGCGCGGCAGCTGGCTCGCCGCGCGCCGCCTGGGCCGTTGCCATCCCTTCCATCCCGGTGGCATCGACGAGGTGCCGCCGCGCACCGCGCCGCCCCCCACCTGCCGCTGCACAGGAAAACACTGAAATGTCCTCCACGCTCATCGTCAACGCCCGCCTGGTCAACGAAGGCACTGTCACAGAAGGTGACCTGCGCATCGAGAACGGCCGCATCGCCCAGATCGGCACCGGCCTGGAGGCTCGCCCCGGCGAGACCGTGGTCGATGCCGCCGGCCGCTGGCTGCTGCCGGGCATGATCGACGACCAGGTCCACTTCCGCGAGCCGGGCCTGACCCACAAGGGCGACATCGCCACCGAATCGGCCGCGGCCGTGGCCGGCGGGCTGACCAGCTTCATGGACATGCCCAACACCAACCCGCCCACGCTCAATGCCGAGATCCTGCAGGCCAAATACGACGCCGCAGCCGGCCGCGCGCGCGCCAACTACGGCTTCTACATGGGCGCCAGCAACGACAACCTGGCCCACATCCAATCCCTGGACCCCAAGACCGCCCCGGGCATCAAGGTGTTCATGGGCGCCTCCACCGGCAACATGCTGGTGGACAACCCCGAGACCCTGGACGCGATCTTCCGCGACGCCCCCACCCCGATCATCACCCATTGCGAAGACACCCCGATGATCGATGCCAAGGCCAGGGAGTACGCCGAGAAGTACGGCGATGCCCTCAGTGCCGAGCAGCATCCGGACATCCGCTCGCGCGAGGCCTGCCTGAAATCCTCCGAGCTGGCGGTGTCGCTGGCCAAG
Source organism: Stenotrophomonas sp. (assembly GCF_036662295.1). Taxonomy (GTDB): domain Bacteria; phylum Pseudomonadota; class Gammaproteobacteria; order Xanthomonadales; family Xanthomonadaceae; genus Stenotrophomonas. Next base: position 1,715 of record NZ_JAVWXA010000016.1, on the reverse strand, counting down.
AAGCACGGCACCCGCCTGCACGTGCTGCACATCTCCACGGCCGACGAGCTCAAGCTGTTCGAGCGGGGCCCGCTGATCCGCGCCGACGGCAGCCGCAAGCAGATCACCGCGGAAACCTGCATCCACTTCCTGCGCTTCGACCGCAGCGATTACGCGCGGCTGGGCAACCTGATCAAGTGCAACCCGGCCATCAAGGAAGCCAGCGACCGCGAGGCGCTCACCCGCGCCGTGGCCGAGGACGTGATCGACGTGCTGGCCACCGACCACGCCCCGCACACCTGGGAAGAGAAGCAGAAGCCCTACCCGCAGGCGCCGTCGGGCCTGCCGCTGGTGCAGTACGCGCTGGTGGCCGCGCTGGAGCTGGTACACGAAGGCAAGCTGCCGATCACCCAGGTGGTGCAGAAGTTCGCCCACGCCCCGGCCCAGCTGTTCGATGTAAGCCAGCGCGGCTACCTGCGCGAAGGCTACTTCGCCGACCTGGTGCTGGTGGAAGACGTGCCGTTCACGGTCAAGCGCGAGGACGTGCTGTCCAAGTGCGGCTGGTCCCCGTTCGAGGGCATGACCTTCCGCTCACGCATCGCCTCGACCTGGGTCAACGGCGAGCTGGCCTGGGACGGGGAGAAGCTGGTGGGCGCGCCGAACGGCCAGCGCATGAGCTTCGACCGCTGATGCGGGCATCGTTGCTGGGCCTGGCCCTGCTGGCGGCGGGTGGTGCGGGCGCGGCGGCATTGCTGCCCGCCCCGGCACGCGCCCAGGCCGACAGCCGGGTCGTGTTTCCGGCCAGCGCCTCGCAGGGCGCCATGGTGATCGGCAAGGTGCCGGCCGGCAGCACGGTGCGCTACGCGGGCCGCACGTTGCGGGTGAGCGGCTATGGCAGCGTGGTGTTCGGCATCGGCCGCGACGAGAAAGGCCCGCTGCAGGTCCAGGTGCAGCGCCCCGACGGCGGCAGCGAAACGGTGGCCATCGCGGTGACCCCGCGGGACTGGCCGACCGAACGCGTCAATGGCGTGCCGCCCAAGACGGTCAACCCGCCGGCCGCGATCGCCGAACGGATCAAGCGCGAGCAGGCCCAGGTCACCGCCGCGCGCGCCCGCGACGACGACCGTGCCGACTTCGCCCAGGCCTTCATCTGGCCGGTGCAGGGCCGCATCAGCGGGCGTTTCGGCAATGCGCGCGTCTATAACGGCCAACCCGGCTCGGGCCATTCGGGCATGGATATCGCCGTGCCCACCGGCACCCCGGTCAAGGCGCCCGCCGCCGGCGTGGTCACCTTCGCCGGCCCGGACCTGTACCTGACCGGCGGCACCCTGCTGCTGGATCACGGCTACGGGATCAGCTCGAACTTCCTGCACCTGTCGCGCATCGACGTGAAGGTGGGCGACCGGGTGGAACAGGGCCAGGTGATCGCCGCGGTCGGCGCCACCGGGCGCGCCACCGGCCCGCACCTGCATTGGGGCATGAACTGGTTCGACACCCGGATCGACCCGCTGCTGGTACTCGACCGCAACAAATAGCCGGCAACCGGTAGTGCCGGCCGCTGGCCGGCTCCCCAATACGAATGGTGCGATCCATAATGCCGGCCGCTGGCCGGCTCCCCACCACGGAGGGTGCAATCGGCCGTGCCGCCCACCGCTCGGCACCGACCCCGGCATGAACGCCCCGCCCGGCCGCAACGATTCGATCGCCGGTAGGGTCGGTTCCCGAACGACCGCCGA
>NZ_JAVWXA010000015.1:30606-55986 GCF_036662295.1 Stenotrophomonas sp. | reverse complement strand
CGGGTGGGTTGGCGGGACCGGTCATACGCCATGGATGGCGTATGACGAGCCTACAGGGACGTACTTGCGGCGTGTCCCGCCAACCCACCCGCACCCGCCCGCTCCCCGCGGCAGTGAATCCCCGCCGTTGCACTTGCCGTTGCCGTTGCCGTTGCACTTTGCACTTGCCCTTAAAAAGCCCCGGCGCCAGCCGAAAAAACCCCACCTTGCTGCCCTGCCCCTTGCGGTGCGACCCCCGCCCCACTAGCCTTCGCCGGTCTGTCACCACCCAAGGATGTCCCCGTGAACCACCGCCCGCTCCTGCTGGCCCTGGCCGTCGGTGCTGCCGCACTGACGCTCGCCGCCTGCCAGAAGAACCCCACCCCGGCCGATGCACCGAAAGCCGACGCCGCCGCCCCCGGCGAGAGCGCCGACCAGTTCATCGCCCGCGTCAACGCCGAGTACAAGGCCATGTACCCGGAAATGACCTCGGCGCAGTGGTTGTCCTCCACCTACATCAACGAAGACTCCGAGCGCGTCGCCGCCAAGGCCAACGAACGCTGGCTCACCGTCCTCAATGGCTGGATCGCCCAGGCCGGCACCTATGACGGCAAGCCCATGAGCGAAGACACCAAGCGCCAGATCCACCTGCTCAAGCTCATGACCGCCATGCCCGCCCCGCGCGACCCGGCCAAGCTCTCCGAGCTGACCCGCATCGCCAGCCGCATGGAAGGCGCCTACGGTGCCGGCAAGTACTGTACCGACGACGCCAATCCTGCCACCTGCCGCCAGCTCGGCGACCTGGAATCGGTCCTGGCCCGCAGCCGCGACTACGATGCCCAGCTGGATGCCTGGCAGGGCTGGCACGCCACCACCAAACCCATGCGCGCCGACTACCAGCGCTTTGTCGGCCTGGTAAACGAAGGCGCCAAGGAAATGGGCTTCGCCGACGCCGGCCAGATGTGGCGCAGCGGCTATGACATGCCGCCGGAACAGATCGGCCCGGAAACCGACCGCCTGTGGGAACAGGTCAAGCCGATGTACGAGCAGCTGCACTGCTATGCGCGCACCAAGCTCGACACCACCTACGGCAAGGACAAGGCCGAGACCGAAGGCGGCCTGATCGCCGCGCACCTGCTGGGCAACATGTGGCAGCAGGACTGGTCCAACCTGTGGGACCAGCTTGAGCCGTACCCCGGCGCCGGCAGCCTGGACATCACCGCCGCACTGGAAAAGCAGTACCAGGGCAACCTGAGCGGCGCGATGGCCAAGGCCGGCGGCAACGGCGCCAGCGCCGAGGCACAGTTCAAGGCACAGCGCGAGGCCGAGCTGCGCACCGCCAAGCAGATGACCGAACGCGCGCAGGACTTCTACGTCTCCCTGGGCATGCCGGCGCTGCCCAAGTCGTACTGGGACAAGACCCAGTTCATCAAGCCGCTGGACCGCGACGTGGTCTGCCATGCCAGCGCCTGGGACATGAACATGGAAGGCGACGTGCGCACCAAGATGTGCATCAAGCCCACCGAAGAAAACTTCACCACCATCTACCACGAGCTGGGCCACATCTATTACGACCTGGCCTACAACCCGCTGCCGCCGCTGTTCCAGGGCGGTGCCAACGATGGCTTCCATGAAGCGATCGGCGACACCATCGTGCTGGCCATGACCCCGCAGTACCTCAACTCCATCGGCCTGGTCGACAAGCCGCAGGAAAGCCGCGAGGCCACCATCAACGCGCAGATGCGCATGGCCCTGAGCGGCGTGTCGTTCCTGCCGTTCGGCCTGATGATCGACCGCTGGCGCTGGGGCGTGTTCGATGGCTCGATCACCCCGGACCACTACAACCAGGCCTGGTGGGACCTGAAGGCCAAGTACCAGGGCGTGGCCCCGGTGGGCGCGCGCGGTGAGGAATTCTTCGATCCGGGCGCCAAGTACCACGTGCCGGGCAACACCCCGTACACCCGCTACTTCCTGGCGCGCATCCTGCAGTTCCAGTTCTACAAGGGCCTGTGCGATGCCTCCGGCTACAAGGGCCCGCTGCACCAGTGCAGCTTCTACGGCAACAAGGAAGCCGGGCAGAAGTTCTGGGCGATGCTGAGCAAGGGCGCCAGCCAGCCGTGGCAGGCCACGCTGCGCGAGATCACCGGCGGCGACAAGCTCGATGCCGGCCCGATGATCGAGTACTTCGCGCCGGTCAACGAGTGGCTCAAGCAGCAGAACCAGGGCCAGATGTGCGGCTGGAAGGTGCCGGCGGCCACCGCGCCGGCGGCACGCTGACCGCAGCGCGGGGCCGGCCGCGGGTCGGCGCCCGCATGGGATGAAAAAAAACCGGCCGACAGGCCGGTTTTTTCATGCGCGTTTGAGACGATCCCGGCCAGGGCGCATGGCCACCGCTCAACCGACCGCCACGCCGGGCGGGGCGCTACCGGTCTCAGGCATCGGTGGCCGGCTTCAGGCTGGCGGCGAAGTCGGCCTTGTACTGGTCAAAATCCTTGCCCTCGGCCTTGGCCTCGGCGTGCGCGGCGTCCTTCAACGCGTCCGAGTACACCAGCCGCACCGGGGTGCCCTGGCGTTCGTGCAGTTCGGCGGCCTGCATCAGCAGGCACAGCACCCGCGCCGCGCTCTCGGTCTGGCCGGCGATGCGACCGTCCATGCCCAGCACCCACTCGCCATCGCGGCGGACCACGCCGGCCAGCAACGTGCGCTGCTGGTCGCGCAGCTCCGCATGCGGCTCCACCGGCGAGGCAGCGGCCTGCTCGCGGTTGGCGGCCTGGGTTTCACGGCGCCGGCGGATGTCGCGGCGCAGTTTGGAGGTGGTCGACATCAGGGCATTCCGGACTGCTGCAAAGCACCAAGGATACCGCACCGACCACGCCGGGCCGGTGCAGGCGGCCGCTGGGGGTCAGTCGATCACCCGCCCCTGCCGCCAGTAGCCCATGAAGGTGATGGTCGCGAGGCATGCCGATCGCCACGATGCGGCGCGGTTACTCGATCGGCGTCAGCCGCGCGCGTCGCTGTTCGGCGTGGCGTTCCCAGTACCAGAAGCTGGCCCCGATGGCGAAGAAACCCGCATAGCCCAGCGCCAGGTGCAGCGGCCTGCTGCTGAGCAGCGGCGATACCACGCCGGCCACCACGGTGTTGATCATCAGCTGGATGAACATCTGCATCGAGGAGGCCAGGCCGCGCTGGTGCGGATACATGTCCAGCACCGCCAGGGCCAGGATCGGGAAGATCAGCGCCATGCCCACGCCGCCGAGGAAGATCGGCAGCACCGCCCACGGCAGCATGATCTGCGGCACCGCCAGCACGTAGCCCAGGTTGAGCAGGGCCGACACCGCGCACAGGCTGAAACCGATCGCGATCTGGCGCTGCGCGGTGAGCCGGCCGGCCATGCGCCCGGACAGGAACGAGCCCATGGTCATGCCACCGATGGTGGGGATGAACAACCAGGCAAACCCGCCCTCGCCCAGCTTGAGGTGCTGCATCACGAATACCGGCGCCGAGGCGATGTACAGGAAGATGCCGGAGAAGTTGAAGGCACCGGCCGCGGCCAGGCGCAGCAGGCGCGGGTTGGAGCCCATGCGCAGGTAGCTGCGCAGCAGTTCGCGCATCGACAGCGGCGTGCGCGCGGCGACCGGGTGGGTTTCAGGCAACCACTTGCCGGTGGCCAGCAGCAGCACCACGCCAAACAGCACCAGGAACCAGAAGATCAGCGGCCAGTCGCCACCGCCCAGCAGGATCCAGCCGCCGATGATCGGGGCGATGGCCGGGGCCACGCCGAAGATCATCGAGACCTGGCTCATCAGGCGCTGCGCGTCGGCGCCGTGGTAAAGATCGCGGATCACCGCGCGGCCGACGATCACCCCCACGCCGGCGGTGACGCCCTGCAGCGCGCGGAACACCAGCAGCGTGGTCATGTCGCGCGACAGCGCGCAGCCGATGGAGGCACCGATGAACAGCACCAGCCCGCCGAGGATCACCCTGCGCCGCCCGAACGCATCCGACAGCGGGCCGTGGGCCAGGCTCATCAGCCCGTAGAACAGCAGGTACACGCTGATGGTCTGCTGCACCGCCACCTGGTCCACCTGCATGCGATCGCCCAGCAGCAGGAAGGCCGGGAAAATGGTGTCGATCGAGAACGGACCGAACATCGCCAGGCCTGCGAGCAGCAAGGCCAGGCGGCGGGTCGAGGGCGAGGCGGGCGTCATGCGGTCTTCCGTCTGGGCCATGCGCGAATGCACGGCGGGCGCCGGCCCGGAACGGGCGACGCCAGATGAATACGAGGATCCGACGATCATAGGCCTTTGTGCCCCCTCGCACCATCGCCAACGGCGCGGCCAGGCCGCCCATACCGCCCCGTATTCAGGTGGCGTAGGGACGCTGCGGCTCCAGGCGCTGGGCTATAATCGCCGGGCTACATGGTGGGAGAAGCGGAGCGTTGTTTTGACGCCCCCGCTGCCGAAGGCGCAACGCCCGTAATCGCTCAGGCCCGATACCACCCGCACCAAAACTCTGGAGAGACCGGCCCGAGCCGGCGCCGAAGGGGCACGAAGCACGCACACGCGCGTTTTTAAACTCTCAGGCAAAAGGACAGAGGGGCACCCAGGAAGACCGCAAGGTCCGGTGGTTCGTGCGCGCCTGCGCCGCACGCCGGTCCTGCTGGCTTCCGAACGTGCGTGCCCACTCTCCGAGATGCCAGCCATGTCCCCGAATACCTCCGCCCCGCGTGCCCCGTCCCTGCGCGCGCTTGAACACAGCCACGCCTTTGTCGAGCGCCACATCGGCCCCAACGACGCCGAAATCGCGCAGATGCTCGAGGTGGTCGGCCACGCCTCGCTGGATGCGCTGACCGATGCGATCGTGCCGGCCGGGATCAAGTCGCCGGCCGCGCTGGCGCTGCCCGAGTCGATGACCGAAGTGCAGGCGCTGGCCAAGATCCGCGCGATCGCCGACAAGAACCAGGTGTTCCGCAGCTTCATCGGCCAGGGCTACTACGGCACGCTCACCCCGAACGTGATCCTGCGCAACGTGCTGGAAAACCCGGCCTGGTACACCGCCTACACGCCCTACCAGGCGGAGATTTCGCAGGGCCGCATGGAAGCGCTGATCAACTTCCAGACCCTGTGCGCCGACCTCACCGGCATGGAGATCGCCAACGCCTCGCTGCTGGACGAAGCCACCGCCGCGGCCGAAGCGATGACGCTGGCCAAGCGCTCGGCCAAGAGCAAGTCGGACACCTTCTTCGTGCACGACGCGGTGCACCCGCAGACGCTGGAGCTGCTGCGCACGCGCGCCGAGCCGATGGGCATCGTGCTGCGCGTGGGCACCCCGGCCGAGGCCATGGAAGCCGAAGCCTACGGCGTGCTGCTGCAGTACCCGGACACCTTCGGCCATATCGGCGACTACAAGGCGCTGGCCGATGCGGTGCACGCCCGCGGCGGGCTGGTGGCCGTGGCCACCGACCTGCTGGCGCTGACCCTGATCGCCGCGCCCGGCGAATGGGGCGCGGACATCGTGGTGGGCAACTCGCAGCGTTTCGGCGTGCCGTTCGGCTTCGGTGGCCCGCATGCGGCCTTCATGGCCTGCCGCGATGCCTACAAGCGCTCGATGCCGGGCCGCCTGATCGGCGTGTCGGTGGACGCGCAGGGCAATGCCGCCTACCGTCTCACCCTGCAGACCCGCGAGCAGCACATCCGCCGCGAGAAGGCCACCTCCAACATCTGCACCGCGCAGGTGCTGCTGGCGGTGATGGCCTCGATGTATGCGGTGTACCACGGCCCGGAGGGCCTGACCCGGATCGCCCGCCGCACCCACCGCCTGGCCGCGATCCTGGCCAGTGCGCTGCGCGCTGCCGGCGTCAACGTGGGCGAGCACTTCTTCGACACCCTGCACGTGAAGGACATCGACGCCAAGGCGATCCATGCCAAGGCGGCGGCGGCGCGGATCAACCTGCGCGCGATCGACAGCGAAGCGGTCGGCATCAGCCTGGATGAAACCGCCACCCGCGACGACATCGTGGCCCTGGGCGCGCTGTTCGGCGCCAGCGTGGACGTGGATGCGCTGGACGCCGCCACCGCCGACGCGCTGCCGGCCGGCCTGGTGCGCACCAGCCCGTTCCTGACCCACCCGGTGTTCAACACCCACCACAGCGAGCACGAACTGCTGCGCTACCTGCGTTCGCTGGCCGACAAGGACCTGGCGATGGATCGCACCATGATCCCGCTGGGCAGCTGCACGATGAAGCTCAATGCCACCGCCGAGATGATTCCGGTGACCTGGCCGGAGTTCGCCAACATCCATCCGCTGGCCCCGGCCGACCAGGCCACCGGTTACAAGGAACTGATCGACAGCCTGGAAGCGATGCTGGTGGAGTGCACCGGCTACGACGCGGTGAGCCTGCAGCCCAATTCCGGCGCGCAGGGCGAGTACGCCGGCCTGCTGGCGATCCGCGCCTACCACCGCTCGCGCGGCGATGACCATCGCGATGTCTGCCTGATCCCGGACTCGGCACACGGCACCAACCCGGCCTCGGCGCAGATGTGCGGCATGAAGGTGGTGGTGACCAAGACCGACGCCAACGGCAACGTCGATGTCGAAGACATCCGCTTCAACGCCGAGAAGTACAGCGACCGCCTGGCCGCGATCATGATGACCTACCCCTCCACGCATGGCGTGTTCGAGGAGGAAGTGGTGGAGATCTGCGAGATCATCCACACCCACGGCGGCCAGGTGTACACCGACGGGGCCAACATGAACGCCCTGGTGGGCGTGGCCAAGCCCGGCAAGTGGGGCTCGGACGTGTCGCACCTGAACCTGCACAAGACCTTCTGCATCCCGCACGGCGGCGGCGGCCCGGGCGTGGGCCCGTGTGCGGTCAAGGCGCACCTGGCACCGTTCCTGCCGGGCAAGCTGGGCGACAACGGCCCGGTGGGCATGGTCAGCGCGGCCAGCTTCGGCAGCGCGTCGATCCTGCCGATCAGCTGGATGTACATCACCCTGATGGGCACCGAAGGGCTGCGCAAGGCGACCCAGGTGGCGCTGCTCAACGCCAACTACATCGCCACCCGCCTGGCCCCGCACTTCAAGACGCTGTACACCGGCCGCAACGGGCTGGTGGCGCACGAGTGCATCCTGGACGTGCGCCCGCTGGAGAAGACCTCCGGCATCGCCGCCGAGGACGTGGCCAAGCGCCTGATCGATTTCGGTTTCCATGCCCCGACCCTGAGCTTCCCGGTCGCCGGCACGCTGATGGTGGAGCCGACCGAAAGCGAATCGCTGCATGAGCTGGATCGCTTCATCAACGCGATGATCCAGATCCGCGAGGAAATCGGCGCGATCGAGGACGGCCGCCTGGACCGCGAGGACAACCCGCTCAAGCATGCCCCGCACACGGCCACGGCGGTGTCGGCCAGCGAGTGGGCCCACGCCTACCCGCGCGAGCTGGCGGCCTTCCCGCTGGCCAGCCTGCGCCAGCAGAAGTACTGGCCGCCGGTGGCGCGCGTGGACAACGTCTACGGCGACAAGAACGTGATGTGCGCCTGCATCCCGGTCGATGCGTACAAGGAAGACGAGGGCGTGGAGGTCTGATCTCCCTGCCCGTGTAAAACGAAAACGGCCCGCGCAAGCGGGCCGTTTTTCCATCTGGATCTGCGGTATCCGCAGGTAGGGTCGGTCGCCAGACGACTGCCGACCCCCTCCGCCGGCACGGTAACGCGTGACCCGTATCGAAGGCGTGGCTCCGACGAGGGCGATGCGTCAATGCGCTGATCACGGTTATCGGCAGTCGTCTGGCCGATCGGAAGAGTACACGTCTGTACTCCAGTCCCTCCGGGAGATCGCGGATGGCGGACGATCAGGGCGATGAGCGCAGCCTCTGCCGGTAGGGTCGGTCGCCAGACGACCGCCGACCCTCTCCCCCGGCGCGGTAACGCATGACCCGTATCGAAGGCGTGGCTCCGAAGAGGGCGATGCGTCAAAGCGCCGATCACGGCCATCGGCAGTCGTCTGGCGACCGACCCTACCGATGCCTGTGCCCAAGACGCCTACGGCCCGCGAACGCGGGCCGTGTCGTTTCAACACGTCGTCTCCCGGACCCGCATCAGTACGCCGTGCGGTTCCGGCGTACCCGCCGCGCGATTTCGCTGGTCGCCGCGATCAATGCGGTCAACGCGGCCATCGACAGGAACTGCCCGCGGGTCTGCGATTCGGACAGCAACAGGCCGAAGATCAGCGCCAGCACGGCCAGGCCGATCACGGTCAGGTACGGATAAGCGGCCATGCGGAACGGCAGGCGGGTGCCGTCGCGGTTGGCGCGGTGGCGCAGGATGAGCTGGGACAACAGCGAGATCGTCCACACCAGCAGGCAGGTGGAACCGACGATGTTGAGCAGCACCGGCAGCACCTTGTCCGGGAACAGCAGCTCCATCACCGTGGCGGCGAAGCCGAACAGCACGCTGGCCAGCACGGCGATGATCGGCACCTGGCGCGGGTCGGTCCACCCCAGCACGGCGGGTGCCTCCTGGCGCTGGGCCAGCGAGTACATCATGCGCGAAGCGCCGTAGAGGTTGGCATTGAGCGCCGACAGCAGCGCGATCACCGCGATCAGGGTGATCGCCGTGGCCGCACCGGGGATGTTGGCCACCTGCAGCACCGCGGCAAAGGGCGACTTGAGCGAGGCACTGGTCCAGGGCACCACCGCGATGATCACGCTGAGCGAGCCGATGTAGAACACCAGGATGCGCCAGGCCACGGTGCGGATGGCGCGGGCGATGCTGCGCTCGGGGTCTTCGGTTTCGGCCGCGGCCACCGCCACGATCTCGGTGCCACCGAAGGCGAACACCACCACCAGCAACGCCGCGCCCACCCCCGCCAGGCCCTTGGGCGCGAAGCCGCCATGCGCGGTGAAGTTGGACAGCCCCGGCGAGGCCACGTCCGGCAGCCAGCCCATCAGCAGGGCGCCGCCGATCAGGATGAAGGCGATGATCGCCACCACCTTGAGGATGGCGAACCAGAATTCGAACTCGCCGAAGTTCTTCACCCCCAGCAGGTTGATCGCGGTGAAGAACAGCATGAAGGCCAGCGCCGCCATCGGCACCGGCACCACCGGCCATACGGTGGCCAGCAACCCGGCTGCGCCCACCGCCTCGGCGGCGATCACGATCACCAGCTGCACCCACCACAGCCAGCCCACCGTGGCACCGGCGGTGGCGCCCATGGCGTCGGCGGCATACACCGAGAACGCGCCGCTGCTCGGCTTGGCCGCCGCCATTTCGCCCAGCGCATTCATCACGATGATCACCAGCGCGCCGGCCAGCAGGTAGGACAGCAGCACCGCCGGCCCGGCGGCCTGCACGCCCACGCCCGAGCCCAGGAACAGGCCCGCCCCGATCGCACTGCCGAGGCCCATCATGATCAGCTGGCGGGGCTTGAGCGCGTGGCCCAGGCGGGGAGCGGCTGGCGTCGGAGTCGAGGATGCGGGCATCGGAATCGCTTGGCGGGCAACAGGTGCGACACGATACCTTTTCGGCCGGCCCATGGCATAGGCCAGGCGGCACGGGCCGGCTCAGGCCTCGGCGCGCTCGCCGATCTGCGCCCGGTAGCCGCGCGGGGACACGCCCACCTCGGCCTTGAACTTGCGGGTGAACGCGCTCTGGTCGGTGAAACCGCAGGCTTGGCCGATGCTGGCGATGCTGTCCCCGCCATGCAGCAGGTGCACCGCCATCTGGATGCGCAGCCGGGTCAGCACCTGCTGCGGGGTCATCTGGAACACCTTGCGGAAGGTGCGCTCCAGCTTGGACAACGAGAACCCGGTGATGTCCAGCAGGGTCTGCATGCGCACGTTCTCGGCGTAATGCGCGTTCAGATGCGCCAGCGCCAGGCGCAGCTGCTCGTACTGCGTGCCCAGGCTGTCCTTCTGGCCCAGGTCGCGCGAGATCCCGATCAGGCCCCGCACCTGCCCGTCCACCAGCAGCGGGCGCTTGCAGGTCAGGCACCAGCCCGGCTCGCGGTTGGCGAACAGGTGCAGCTCCATCAGGTTTTCGATGACCTTGCCGGCCAGCACCTGCTCGTCCTGGGTGGCGTAGTCGGCGCCCAGGCCGGTGGGATAGATCTCGGCCGCGGTCCGGCCGATCACGTCCTTGCGCGACTTCAGCCCCAGCCGGCGCAGCATGGTCTGGTTGATGTGCGTGTAGCGCCCGTCGCAGTCCTTCATGAAGAACAGCACGTCGGGGATGGCATCAAACAGGGCTTCGATGTCGGCAGGTTCAACGCGCATGCGGCGGCGGTAGGCGGAAGGACACCGGGCAAGGATACCCGCCCGGCCGGCGGCACCCAACGGCTGGGCGGCCGGCGGCGTGAAGCGCGGGTGGATGCGGCGCCGGGTTTTCGCACCGGCCATTAACGCCGCTGCCGCCAGTGTGGGCCTTCCCTTCCCGCCAGCCCGGAGCCGCCCATGGCCGCCAGCAAGCCCCGCACCCGCCCCACCCCGCCTGCCGACACCCGTGGCGAGGGCGACGAACTGCACCAGCGCGCCGGGGCCGGGCATCCGCCGTTGACCACCAACCAGGGCATCCCGGTGGCCGACAACCAGAACTCGCTGCGCGATACCCCGCGCGGGCCGACGTTGCTGGAAGACTTCATCCTGCGCGAGAAGATCACCCACTTCGATCACGAGCGCATCCCCGAGCGCATCGTGCATGCCCGCGGCAGTGCCGCGCACGGCTACTTCGAACTGACGCGCTCGCTGCATGAGTTCACCCGCGCGCGCGTACTGACCGAGGTCGGCGTGCGCACCCCGGTGTTCACCCGCTTCTCCACCGTGGCCGGCGGCGCCGGCTCGGTGGATACCCCGCGCGACGTGCGCGGCTTCGCGGTGAAGTTCTACACCCGCGAAGGCAACTGGGACCTGGTCGGCAACAACATTCCGGTGTTCTTCATCCAGGACGCGATCAAGTTCCCCGACCTGATCCACGCGGTGAAGATGGAACCGGACCGCGCCTTCCCGCAGGCGGCCAGCGCGCACGACACGTTCTGGGACTTCATCTCGCTGATGCCCGAATCGATGCACATGGTGATGTGGGCGATGAGCGACCGCGCCATCCCGCGGTCGCTGCGCATGATCGAGGGCTTCGGCATCCACAGCTTCCGGCTGCTGGATGAGGCCGGGCAATCGACCTTCGTCAAATTCCACTGGCGCCCCAAGCTGGGCATCCAGTCCACGGTGTGGGACGAGGCGGTGAAACTGCAGGGTGCCGACAACGACTTCCATCGCCGCGACCTGTTCGAGGCGATCAGCGCCGGCGACTTCCCCGAGTGGGAGCTGGCGGTGCAGTTGTTCAGCGAGGAAGAGGCCGAGGCGTTCCCGTTCGATCACCTGGACCCGACCAAGATCATCCCCGAGTCGCTGGTGCCGCTGACGGTGATCGGGCGGATGGTGCTGGACCGCTGGCCGGACAACTTCTTCGCCGAAACCGAGCAGGTGGCCTACTGCCCGGCCAACGTGCCGCCGGGCATCGACTTCAGCAACGATCCGCTGCTGCAGGGCCGGCTGTTCTCCTACCTGGATACGCAGTTGAGCCGGCTGGGCGGCCCCAACTTCCACCAGATTCCGGTGAACGCGCCCAAGTGCCCGTTTGCCAACCACCAGCGCGACGGCCACATGCAGATGGGCATCCCCAAGGGCCGGGTCGCCTACGACCCCAGCTCGCTGCAGGACGACAGCCCGCGCGAAACCGGCGACGGCTTCGCCAGCCACGCCAGCGCGCCCGACGACGGCCGCAAGGGGCGCACGCGCGCGGCCAGTTTTGCCGATCACTACAGCCAGGCGCGGATGTTCTTCCGCAGCCTGGAGGCACCGGAGCAGGCGCACCTGGCGTCGGCGCTGGTGTTCGAGCTGTCCAAGGTGGAGACGGCCAAGGTGCGCGAGCGCACGGTGGGCCACCTGCGCAACATCGATGGCGGCCTGGCCAAGCGTGTGGCGGCCGGGCTGGGCATGGCCGCCCTGCCCGAGGCAGCGGCCACCGCGACGCCGGCGCAGGACCTGCCCATCGCCCCGGAAGTGCGCGTGATCGGGCGCGGCAAGGCGCAGCTCAGCGGCCGCTGCATCGGCGTGCTGTTCGACGACGGCTCGGATGCGGGCGTGATCCAGCACCTGCGCAAGGCCGCCGAAAAGGCGGGCGCGACGGTCAAGCTGGTGGCGCCGAAGATCGGCGGCGGCACCCTCAGCGATGGCAAGCGGCTGGCGGCCGACGGCCAGCTGGCGGGCACGCCATCGGTGGTGTTCGACGCGGTGGCCGTGGTGCTCAGTGCCGAGGCGGCCAAGCGCCTGGTGAAGGAGTCGGCGGCGGTGGATTTCGTCGCCGATGCCTGGGCGCACCTGAAGGCGATCGCCGCCGACGAGGGCGCGCAGGCGCTGCTCAAGGCCGGCCGCGTCGGCAAGGACCCTGGCGTGGTGGAAGCCGAGGATGCCAAGGCGTTCCTGGCCGCCGCCGCCACCCGGCAGTGGGCGCGCGAACCCAAACTGCGCACCCTGGCCTGAGCCGCGCTTATTGCCTTGAGGAGACCACCATGCCCCGCGGTGACAAATCCAGCTACACCGACAAACAGAAGCGCCAGGCCAAACACATCGTGGCGAGCGAGAAGGCCGAGGGCCGCAGTGAGGCGGCCGCCGAGCGGATCGCCTGGGCCACGGTGAACAAGCAGGACGGCGGCGGCAAACAAAGCGGTAGCGGCCGCAGGACGGCCGCGAAAAAGACCGCGGAATAAGCGGTCAGCGCGGGCCGGGCAGCGCCTTGTTGTTGCAGCCCAGCCCGCCGCCGGCCAGCGCCTCGATGCGCTGGCAACCCTGCAGCCGCTCGATCCGGTCCGGTGCCACGGCCACGAAATCCAGGCCGTCGTAGTAGACGCACCAGCGACTGCCGCATTCCAGCAGCATGCCCTGGCTGCCCGGGCGAGCTGCCTCTTTCAGACGAACCAGCGTGAAGCGGCGTTGCTGATGGTCAGGGGCATGCCACGACCGGTATTGCTGCGCCGTGCTCCCGGCCATCGCCGCACCGGCCCACGTACCCCATACCGGGGCGGAGAGCAGCACGATGACGCCCAGCATCAGCGCCATGACACGAGTCAACATCCGCTCCGGCCAGGCCAGCAACTGGAACGCACGCGCCACCTCGGTCGCGCTCACCACGCCCCGGGCCCGCGCCTGCGCCACCACATCGCGGTGCAGCACCCGCGCGCGCGCGCGGCCGCGCCGTATCCAACGCTGGCGGCGCAGGCGGATCACCAGCACCGCCGCGCCGAACAGCAGTGCGCTCAGGAACATTCCCGCCAACGCGCCCTGCACCACCGTGAAGCCATGAGCGGGCAAGCGCCCGAACACCACCAACACCGAATAGATCAGCACCTGCACACCGCCATACAACAACGACTCGAATGTGCGGTCGAACAACTGACTGTCCAGCCCCAACCCGGTCCAGTACGCTTGTTCACACGTGCGCCCCAGCAGGTAGCCGGCCGGTACCAGCACCACCAGCAGCGTGCCGACGCGCTCCAGCCAAGCCCACAGCCGCGCCGGGCGCGGGCCGCCCAACCCCGTCATCGGCCGCCCGCCACCGGTGCGGCGTTCGGGCGTCCACCCGCCTTCACCGGCAGCACGTCCGACTGCATCCGCTTGATCGCCGACACCGGCACGGCCTCGGCGCGGCGCTGCTGCGGCCACCACAGGAACACGAACGCGCTGCTGCTGCCAAGCAGCCGCGCGTCGCCGGGCAATGGCGCGCTGTCGCCGGCCAACTGCACCACCACCCGGGCGCCCTGGCCCTGGTCGCGGATCTGCTCGGCCTTGTTCGAGGCATGGATCGCCGCGCCCAGCGCCATGAAACAGACCACGGCGATGCTCAGCCCGGTGAGCGGGCGCAAGCCGGAGATGTCCCAGCTGAAAAGCCGCGAGCGGGTGAACAGCAACCGCCAGCCCCAATGCCGTGCGCGCAGGGCCTCCACCTTGGCCGGGTTGCGCCGGCGCATGGTGTCCGGCCAGCCGGCCACGATCGCCAGCACGATGCCGCCGGCCAGGATCAGCGCATAGGCCGGCTCGCGCAGCCCGGCCACCAGGAAGTCGCTGATCTGCAGGTACTCCAGGATCGAGAGCTGGAAGCGCAGGTAGAAGAAATAGCTGGACCACAGTCCCAGCAGCGACAGGAACACGTAGCCGGCGCTGACGATCAGGGCCGGCTCGTCGCGCAGCAGCCGCCACAGCACCATCACCACCGAGTCTTCGCTGCCCTGCACCAGCGGCAGCACCGACCAGTCGGTGGCGCTGCTGCCGGCCACGGGCGTGACCGGCCCGGGCTGCAGATGCGCGATGGCCGGTATGTCGCCGTGGATGTCGCCCTGTTCCCTGCTTTCCATGCCTGTCCCCCTCGAAGCTGGGCAGAGCATCGCCGAATTCGCGGTACCGCGATAGCCCGCGCCGGCATCCCGGCACGGGCCGGGGCGGCAGGCGTGGCACGCCGATTGCATCTCACCCGGTAGGTGCGCGGCGCGGCAATCGCCACTGAAGTATTGCCGCGCGCGGCCGCTATACGACTGGATGCGTTGCGCCCATGGCGCCACCGGGGGTGGCGCAGCGGGACGGGGCGGTGTGTCGACGCACGATGGGGAAGGACCGCAGGCGGCGCTACGGCGCCAGCGACGGTCGATGTCACGACGTAACGAACGAAAAAGGAAACCGGCCTCCACGCTGCGCACGCGCGCGCCGTGCGGCCGGTGTCATTGGTGGATTGATTCAAGGGGGATCGCATGTCCGCACCACATCTCGTCCGGCCGCTGTTGCGGGCGGTGCTGTCGCTGTTGCTCGTCCTGACCGCCTGGTCGGCGCAGGCCGCCCAGGTCAGGTTCACCACGGGCTCCTGGGGCTCGGGCATCGCCCAGGCCGGTGAAGGCGGATCGCAGGCGCTGCCGGGGCTGACCCTGCAGGTGCTCAATGCCGATGCGGTCCCCGGCGGGCCGGCCGGCACCCTGTCCTTCCAGGACAACAGCTTCTTCGCGACAGGCCTGCCAAGCTTCCCCGGCGCATTGACCGACGCCCAGACCGAGCACCTGGCGATGGTGATCAAATCGCCGTCGGGCCGGCCGTTCTCGCTGAAGTCCTTCCTGTACATGAACTGGGGCGAGAACTACGGCACCCAGGTTCGGGTCGACGGCTTCCGCGGCGGCATCAGCGTCTCCGGTGCCACCCACGTTTTCGCCTGGCCCGACTACACGCCACGCACGGTATCCCTGCCGTCATCCTTCGATATGGTGGATGAAGTCCGCATCCAGATGGTCGCCGGCGGAACGGTCAACCCCGATCTGCGCTCCTGGCACGCGATCAACGACCTGGTGGTCGAGGTTCCCAACAGCCCGCCCACCGATATCACCCTGTCCTCCAATACCGTTGCCCAGAGCGGTGCGCCCAACCAGGCGGTCGGCTCGCTGGGCAGCACCGATCCGGATATCGGCAGCACGTTCACCTATGCGCTGGTGGCCGGCCCCGGCGACACCGACAACGCCGGCTTCACCATCGTCGGCACCACCCTGCGCGCCACCAACCCGTCCGCGCTGGCGGCGGGCGCCCGCAGTGTCCGGGTGCGCACCACCGACGAAGGTGGCGCGACGTACGATCGCGCCTTCGTCCTGAACGTCATCGATGACCTTGCGCCGTCGGTGAGCAGCATCACCGTGAGCGGCTCGCCGGCCGCCACCGCCAGCAGCGTGACCTACGTGGCGACCTTCAGCGAAAGCGTCACCAACGTCACCGCCAGCAGCTTCGCGCTGACCACGGTCAACGGCTCGGCCGCCGGCACGCTTGCTTCGGTCAGCGGCGCCGGCGCGGTGTACTCGATCGTGGTCAACGGCATCTCCGGCAACGGGGGCCTGCGCCTGGACCTGGCCAGCGGATCGGGCATCACCGACCTGGCCGGCAATGGCAACCTCCCCGCCTATACCGCCGGCGCGGTGCATACCGTGGCCATCCCGGTGGCACCCGGCGCGCCCACCATCGGGGCGGCCACGCCCGGCGTGGGCCAGGTGTCGGTAGCGTTCACCGCACCGGGCAGCGATGGCGGTTCGCCGATCACCGGCTACACCGCCACCTCCTCCCCCGGCAACTTCACCGCCACGGGCACCGCCTCGCCGCTGGTGGTGACCGGCCTGACCAACGGCACCGCCTACACGTTCACCGTGACCGCCACCAACGCCATCGGCGAAGGGGCGGCGTCGGCCGCGTCGTCGGCAGCCACACCACGGGCCACGCAGTCCATCACCTTCCCCAACCCCGGCAGCCAGCTGTTCGGCACGACGCCCACGCTCACCGCCAGCAGCAGCTCGGGGCTGCCGGTGGTGCTCTCCTCTTCCACCACCGGGGTGTGCACCGTCGACGGCGGCGGCACGCTCGGCTTCATCAGCGCCGGCACCTGCACCATCGCGGCCGACCAGGCCGGCAACGGCGCCTTCGCCCCCGCGTCCACCGTCATCGCCTCCTTTACGGTCAATCCGGTAAGCCCGGGTGCGCCGACGATCGGCACGGCCACGCCCGGCAACACCAGTGCGTCGGTGAGCTTCACCGCCCCGGCCAGCAACGGCGGCGCCTCCATCACCGGCTACACCGTCACCGCCCTGCCAGGTGGCATCACCGCCACCGGCAGCGGCTCGCCGTTGATCGTGACCGGCCTGACCAACGGCGTCAGCTACACGTTCAGCGTCACCGCCACCAACAGCGCCGGTGAAGGGGCGTCGTCGGGCGCATCCAATGCGATCACGCCGGCCGCACCGCAGACGATCACCTTCGGCGCGCCGGGCTCGCAGAACTTTGGCACCACCCCGACGCTCTCGGCCACGTCCGACTCCGGGCTCACCCCCGTGTTCTCCTCCACCACGCCGGCGGTGTGCACGATCTCCAGCGGCGGCCTGCTTGCCTTCGTCACGGCAGGCACCTGCTCGATCAACGCCGACCAGCCGGGCGACGGCAGCTACCTGCCCGCCGCCACCGTGACGCGCGCCTTCGCCGTCAACGCGGTGGCACCCGGTGCGCCGACCATCGGCACGGCCACGCCCTCGGGCACGGGTGAGATCGAGGTCAGCTTCGCTGCGCCGGCCTTCAGCGGCGGTGCGACGATCACCGGCTACACCGTCACCTCCAGCCCCGGCGCCGTGGCCGCCAGTGGCAGCGCCAGCCCGATCCGCGTGTCCGGGCTGACCGTGGGCCAGAGCTACACCTTCACCGTGACCGCCACCAACAGTGCCGGCACCGGCGGGCCGTCGGCGGCCTCCAACGCCGCGCTGGCGGCCGACGCGATCGGCGCCAATCCGTCCAGCCAGGCCGTGCCCTACGGGGAAGCCACCGCCGTGGCGCTGGACATCAGCGGCATCCCGACCAGCATCAGCGTCACCGCACTGCCGACCCACGGCGTGCTGGCGATCAGCGGGCTGACGGCGACCTACACGCCCAACGCCGGCTATGCCGGTCCGGACACGTTTACCTACCGCGCCACCGACGGCAACACCACCTCGGCCCCGGCCCTGGTGAGCCTCACCGTCGGCGCGCCGACCGTCGCCCTGGCCCCGGCCAGCGTCCCCGGCGGCGTGGCCGGCACGGCCTACCAGCAGGCGCTGGCCAGCAGCGGCGGCACCGCGCCTTACAGCTACCAGCTGCTCGGCACCCTGCCCCCGGGCCTGAGCCTCGCGCCGAACGGCGAGATCAGCGGCACGCCGACCACGACCGGCAGTTTTGCCTTCAGCGTGCAGACCACCGACAGCAGCACCGGCACCGGCCCGTTCTCGGCCACCCGTGCCTACACGCTGGTGGTGACCGCCCCGCAGATCGGCTTCACCCTGGCCACCCTGCCCGACCCGTACACCGCCACCGGCTACGCCCAGCGCCTGCAGGTGTCCGGTGGTGAGGCGCCCTACAGCTTCGTGGTGAGTGGCGGCGCCCTGCCCGCCGGATTGACGTTGGCCACCGATGGCCAGCTGACCGGCACGCCCACCGCCGCCGGCAGCTACACCTTCAGCGTGACCGTGACCGACGCCAACGGCTTCACCGCCCAGCAGTCGTACACGCTGGTGGTGATCGAAGCCACGCAGCAGATCACCGCGTTCGTGGCCACCCCGAGCGCGCCGGTATACAGCCCGGACGGCCGCTTCAGCGTGGCCGCCAGCGGCGGTGCCTCCGGCAATCCGGTGGTGTTCACCACCACCACGCCGGCGATCTGCCGCGTGGAGGGCAGCAGCGTCAGCATGCTGTCGTCCGGGCGCTGCAGCCTGGCCGCCAACCAGGCCGGCAACGCGCAGTACCAGGCCGCCGCGCAGGTGCTGCTGGAGGTGGACATCAGCGCCGCGATCCCGGTGCTGCAGTGGCCGCAGGCGCTGCACAAGGTCTACGGCGAGGCCGCGTTCGACCTGGCCGATCCGCAGAGCCCCAGCCGCGGTGCCTTCAGCTTTGCCAGCAGTGCACCGGGCGTGGCCAGCGTGCAGGGCCGCACCGTCACCCTGGTGGGCGAAGGCAGCACGATCATCACCGTCACCCAGGCGGCCGCCGGTGGCTACGCCGCCGGCACGGCGCAGCTGCGGCTGACCGTGAGCCAGCGCCCCGACCCGACCCGTGACCCGGGCGTGGTCGCCGGCGTGCAGGCCCAGGTGGATGCCAGCGTGCGCTTTGCCAGCGCGCAGCAGTCCAACATCCGCGACCGCCTGCGCCAGGTGCGGGGCGGCGGCAATGCCTCCAGCAACCAGCTGGCGCTCAACTTCGTGGGCGGCCAGGACCGGCCGAGCCTGTCGGTGCCCCTGTCGCGGCTGGACCCGGACACGGTGCCGGCCCTGCCCACCGGCTGGGGCGTGTGGGGCGCGGGTTCGGCCACGTTCGGCAGCGGTGATCGTCGCAGCAGCTACGATTTCCACAGCGACGGGCTGAGCATCGGCGTGGACCACGCCGTGGGCGAGCACCTGCTGCTCGGCGTGGCCGGCAGCCTGGGCCGCAACGACAGCAGCACCGATGACGACACCTCGCGGGTGCAGGCCAACCAGCGCTCGCTGGCGGCCTACGGCCTGTGGCGCAGCGGCGAGCATCTGTTCATGGATGCGGTGATCGCCACCGGCACGCTGGACTTCGATACGCGCCGCTGGAGCAACGAGATGGATGCCTACGCCCGCGGCAGCCGCGACGGCGACCAGTGGTTCGGCTCGCTGGCGTTCGGCTATGAACATCGCGCGGCGGGGATGTCGCTGACCAGCTACGGCCGGGTGGAGGCCAGCCGGACCTCGCTTGAGGCGTATCGCGAGCACGGCCTGGACCTGTACGACCTGGCCTACCGCCGCCAGGTGGTGCGCAACAGCGCCGTGGCACTGGGCCTTGAAGGCGCCTACCAGCCGGCCGATGCCAACAGCCGCGTGCGTCCGTTCTGGAGCGTGGAGTATCGCCAGGCGCTGGAAGACAAGGGCGATGCCTACCTCAACTACGTGGTGGGCCCGCGTGCCCAGGACTACCGCCTGGGCCTGCAGAGCTACAACGACAACGCGCTGTCCTTCGCTGCGGGCATGGACGTGAGCCTGCAACGCGGCTGGTTGCTGTCGCTGCTGTTCGGCCACGAGCAGACACGCGGTTCGAGCCGCGGCAGCAGCGTGGGCCTGCGGGTGAGCTACGGTGCCGGCGGCACTGCCAGCGAGGGCGGCAGTGCGAGCACGCTGGCGGCGCCGGCAACGACGGACAGCACGCGCTGCAACCCGCGTCGCTGCCCGCAGGGCACGCCCCGCGCCGCGCCCGGCCACTAAGGCGGCGCGATCGCGGTGACACGGGGCCGGTCTGATTCTCAGGCCGGCCCCTTTTTTTGGGTGGTCATGCTGTTGGATTGAGAAACGCGTCGATTTCGTTTGGATTCGACGCGTTTTTTTGTGTCACGCCGAGGCGGGCGTCTTCGATGACGTGGACGCGAGCGTCAGGGGCCGGTTGATGGCGCGGGTCACGCGGTGCATCCATCCATGGACGCTCTCACACACCATCCATGGGCCACGACGGTCCCGCGAACCCGCACACCCCCACCCCCGACAGTTGGTCGGTGGTCGGCCGGAGATCAACGGCTGCACTGGCCGTTGATCGGTGGCGATTGAGAACAAGGAGGGCTGTGGGAAGCCGGCCAGCGGCCGGCACTACCGGCTTTCGGTGCGCACCCCCGCCCGTACCCGCCCCAAGCGACAAAGCAACGCACTCGCGAGGCTCTACAAGGCTTGGCCAGGCAGACGGGCCAAGAGGCCTCTATTTCGCAAAAGATCTGCCGGCCACCGACGGGCTCTGCCGACGGGAGTGCAACGGCACTACGTCCCGCGGATGCGGGAAGAAGGTCACCACCCACGGGGGTGACCTTCCGTGCCCCCTGCGCATTGCACGCAGGGGGTGGATGCTGCCTCAGGCGGCGCGACGTGCCGGCACGCGTGCCGGGCCGTGGCCGTGGCCGTCCACGGTGAACACCGCCACCGACTCGGTCAGTGCCTGCGCCTGTTCTTCCAGCGCGCGGCTGGCCGCGGTGGCTTCTTCCACCAGCGCCGCGTTCTGCTGGGTCACCTGGTCCATCTGCACCACCACCTGGTTGACCTGCTCGATGCCGGCCGCCTGTTCCTTGGTGGCCGCGGCGATGTCGCTCATCAACTGCGTGGTGCGCGCACTGGCCTGGGTCAGGCGGGTGATCGCCGCTTCGGAATCCACCGTCACGCTCAGGCCGGTCTTGACCTTGTCGCTGGATTCGTCGATCAGGTCCTTGATCTCCTTGGCCGCGGTCCCGGCCCGTTGCGCCAGCGTGCGCACCTCGCTGGCCACCACCGCAAAGCCACGGCCGTTCTCACCGGCGCGGGCCGCTTCCACCGCGGCGTTGAGCGCCAGGATGTTGGTCTGGAAGGCGATGCCGTCGATCACCGAGGAAATCTCGGAAATGCGCGCCGAGGAACGGTCGATCTCGTTCATCACCGCCGCCATCTGCGCGATCGCCTGCTCGGTGGCCCGCACCGCCGCGCCGGAGGCCTGGGCCTCGTGATCGGCCTGACTGGCCAGCTCGGCGTTCTGGCGCACGGTGGAGGTCAGTTCCTCCATCGAGGCGGCTGCCTCTTCCAGGTTGGCCGCCTGCTGCTCGGTGCGGCGCGACAGGTCGCTGTGCCCGGCGGCCAGTTCCTGCGCGGCGTCGTTGATGCTGTCGGCCGCGCCCTGGATCTGCTGCACGATGCCGGTCAGCTGGGCGGTGGTGGCCGTGGCATCGTCGCGCATCTGCGCGAACACGCCCTGGTACTGGCCCTGCATGCGCGAGGTGAGATCGCCGGTGGAAATCGCACGCAGCACCGTGGACAGGTCGGCGATGCTGGACTGCGAGCTGGCCATCATCCCGTTGAGGTGGGCCACCATCGCGCGGAACTGGAACTGGAAGGCCGCCTCATCGCCCCGCAGCGAGAAGTCGCCGGCGCGCGCGGCGCTGGCCAGGGTCTCGATCTGCTGGTTGATCGCCGTCAGGCTGGTCTTGACCGTACCCATGGTGCGGGTCAGCAGGGCCTTCTCGCCCGGGTAGCTGTCCAGGTCGCGGCGCAGGTCGCCGATGGCGTAGTCGGCCATCACATCGACCATGTGCGACTGCACGTCCACGTGCGAGCCGACAAGTTCGTTGGTGGCGCGCAGCATGCGCCCGTAGTCGCCCGGCAGGGCAGCGGCGTCCATGCGGTAGCTGATGGCGCCGGCCTCGTGCTGCTGGGCCATCTGCAACTGGGCGGTGATCGCCGCCTGCACGTTCTGGCGCACGCTGCCCATGGCCTGGCCCAGCAGGGTCAGCTCGTCGCGACCGCCCAGGCGGAAGTCCTGGTCCAGTTCGCCACGGGCCATGCGATCGGCCAGGCCCACCGCACGCGCCAGCGGCCCGGTCAGGCTGCGCCCGATCAGGATCGAAGCGGCAATGCCGACCAGCAGCGCCACGCCGCCGAGCACCAGCAGCTGCAGCAGGGTGCGCTCGCCCAGGCGGATCGCCTCGGCGGCCGCCTCGCGGCTTTCCTTCTCTTCATAGGCCACGCCGTCGGCGAGCGCCTTGTTCCAGCCATTGGCCGCGTCCTGCACCGGGCCCAGGGTCAGCGTGACGGCGCCGGGGAAGTCGCCCTGCCCCATCAGCTCGCTGGTCTGCTTGTTCAACGGCCGCGCGATGGCACGCCTGGCGGCGATCTGCTCGCCGATCTGCTTGCCAGCCGCATCGGTGGGCAGCGCCTGATAGGCGGTCCAGCTGGCCTCGTAGCGCTTGACCAGGTCGGCGATGCGCGCCTCGTCGGCCTCGCGCCCCTCGCCCTGGCGGATGAGCATTTCACGGCGCACGACCATCATCTGGTTGTTGGCGTCCAGCATCTCCGAGAGCAGCCGCACCTTGGCCACGCCCACCTCGACCACCTGCTGCATCGCCCGCTTCTGCACCGCGCTGCCGGTGGCGCCGGTGGCGACCACGGCCGCGACCAGCAGCAACAACAGGCCAAAGCCCATACCAAGACGCCAGACAACGCTGACGTTCCTCAAGAAATTCATGGTGACATCCAAAAACGTGGGGGGTGCTGGGGTATCGGCCCCCGCCACCGGGTTCTTGACCACGTTTCCTTAACAAATGGGGTCACGGTTCACGTTGCAAGCCGGGGTGCCAGGCCAGCACGCCAGCGTCAGCCCTCCAGGCCGAGACTCACGCGGACACGGTCGCAGGCGGCGATCAGATCCAATACCAATCGCTCCCCGACCTCCAGGTGGCCCTCGTACTCGGCGATGTTGCGCTGGTGATGGCACTTGTCCAGCACCCGCCACACCTCCGGCCCCAGACCCAGGGTATGTGGCAGCACCTGGAACACGATGTAACGCTGCGCCGGTCGGAAGCCGCATTGGCGCAGCGCGCTCAGGCAGAGCGCATGAGCCGCGTTGTAGGCCAGGTCGAAACGGCTCTCCAGCGACAGCAACGGATTGCGTGCGTCACGCAGCCGGGCAAGTCCGGATCGCTGCAGCCCTTCGGTTTCGCGCAGGTCCGGCGGTTCAACACTGAGGGGCTTACCCGGTCCCGACAGGGGGTGCAGCGCTGAGATCATCGTGTCCTCCAATGATCCAGATCTTGGGTTGCTCAAGCACGCGCATCAAGAAGGAATTTTCATCGTGAATCCGCGTGGTGAATTCAGCCTTTGAATACAACGTGGGGTTCACAGGACGCCCCAGGCGCACCTGCACGACGTCGAGCGCCTGCATCACCTCGGCATAGCCCAATGTGTCGGAAAGGATCATCAGATCGATATCGCTATGCGCGGTGTCGCTGCCCTTGGCGACGGAGCCGTACACGAACGCGACCGTGATCTGATCCTGCACCGGCGACAACGCCTCGCCCAGCGGGCCAGCCAGTCCGACCGTCTTCTGCACGATCGCCACCAGCTCATCGTGGATCGGCGCGGCGGCGTTGGCCTGGTAGCGCTTCTGGTTGCCCAGCGGGGTGACGCTGACAAGACCGGCGGCCGCCAGTTTGGCCAGCTCACGTTGCACCGCGCCGGATCCCGCGCCGATCACCGCAATCAACTCTGCCACCCCGAAGGCACGATGTGGCTGGCCGAACAGTGCGCCGAGCACCCGTTGCTGGGTCTGGGTGAACAGCGCATCGGCCAACCCGGGGGAAGGCGGTGGACGACGACTCGCAATGGAAGATGTAATACCCATATTGGGTACGTTAATACCCATATTGGGTATTTGCAATGAATCGCCGCCATCGCCATCAAAAAACCCCGCTTTCGCGGGGTTCCTCGAGGCGGCATGACGCCGCGCCAGGGGCAATGCCGAGCTGGGCTCGGCACTACCGGGGGTGACTCAGGCGAACGGATCCTGCAGCACCATGGTGTGGTCGCGGTCCGGGCCGGTGGAGACGATGCTGATCGGGCAACCGGCCAGCTCTTCCAGCGAGCGCAGGTAGGCGCGCGCGGCCGGCGGCAGGTCTTCCCAGTTGGTGATGCCGTGGGTGTTCTCGCTCCAGCCCGGGAACTCCAGGTACACCGGGGTGCAGTCTTCCCAGCCCTGCGCGTCCAGGGGCGCGTACTCGGTGCGCTTGCCGTTGTATTCGTAGGCGATGCAGACCTTCAGCTTTTCCATGCCGTCCAGCACGTCCAGCTTGGTGATGCACAGGCCGCTGATGCCGTTGATGGCCACCGCACGCTTGAGCGCGACGATGTCCATCCAGCCGCAACGACGCGGGCGGCCGGTGGACGCGCCGTATTCGGCACCGCGATCGCGGATGCCCTGGCCGATTTCATCGTCCAGCTCGGTCGGGAACGGGCCACCGCCCACGCGGGTGGCGTAGGCCTTGGCGATGCCCAGCACGTAATCGATCGCGTCGGCGCCCACGCCGGCACCGGCCAACGCGCCACCGACGGTGGTGTTGGAGCTGGTGACGTAGGGGTAGGTGCCGTGGTCGATGTCCAGCAGCGCGCCCTGCGCGCCTTCGAACAGCACCCGCTTACCCTGCTTGCGCAGGTCGTGCAGGATGCCGGCCACGTCGGACTTCATCGGCTGCACGTACTCGCCGAAGGCCAGCGCTTCGTCGAAGGTCTTCTGGAAATCGACCGCGTCGGTTTTCAGGTAATTGGTCAGCACGAAGTTGTGGTAATCCAGCGCCGTGCGCAGCAGTTCTTCCAGCTGCTTGGGGTAGTGCAGGTCGGCGATGCGGATGCCGCGGCGCGCCACCTTGTCTTCGTAGGCCGGGCCGATGCCACGGCCGGTGGTGCCGATCGCCTTGCCACCGGCGGCGCGTTCGCGCGCCTGGTCCAGGGCGATGTGGTACGGCATGATCAGCGGCGCGGCCGGGGAGATCTTCAGGCGCGAGCGTACTTCCACGCCGGAGGTTTCCAGCTCGGCGATTTCCTTCTGCAGCGCGGCCGGCGAGATCACCACGCCGTTGCCGATCAGGCACAGCGCATCGTCACGCAGGATGCCCGACGGGATCAGGTGCAGCACGGTCTTCTTGCCGTTGATGACCAGCGTGTGGCCGGCATTGTGGCCGCCCTGGAAACGGACGACCGCACCGATCTCCTCGGTAAGCAGATCGACGATCTTGCCCTTGCCTTCATCGCCCCACTGGGCACCAAGCACTACGACAGACTGACCCATGACGGGCTCCTCAATGTGTTGCGGCCATCGGGGCCGCGGACGGGTAAACCGGGGCGGGGCTGGCCAGCGCGGGAATGGCGGCTCCAAACGGGGAGCGGCCGGCGATGGATGGCCCAGACACGGAAAAAGCCGAACGGGGAGGCCCGTCCGGCTTTTGTGCATTATCCGGGTTTCCTTGGGCAGGTGCCACCCCGCTGGAGGCGGGCGTTGGCAACCGGTCAGGACCAGGCACCGTAGTGCCG
>NZ_JAVWXA010000015.1:0-30596 GCF_036662295.1 Stenotrophomonas sp. | reverse complement strand
GCACACCCCCGCCCGGGGTGGCCCGGCCGGCTTGGGTGCATGTGCCGGGTTTTGGGGGCCCGGGGCCCCCCGCTGGCCGGTGGGCTGCACCCGCCGTGGCGGGGCGGGGGGCCGGCACTGCCTAGTGCTTGAGCCACCACAGGGTGGTCAGGCCCACCAGCAGGATCGCCCCGCCCCAGGTGCGCAGGGCGGCGCTGCGCAGCATCAGCAGCTGCTCGGCCATCCGCTTCCACGCCAGCGGCGCGGCGAACAGGAACAGGCCCTCGAGGATGGCGACCAGGCACAGGGCCGAGAACAGCTCTTTCATCACAGCTCCAGACATGAAACGGGGACCCGGTCTGCACCGGGTCCCCGTGGGGTGTTGCCGCGTCCCGCCTCAGCGGTCGCTTTTGAGGTACTGCAGGAACGGGTCGTTCTTGTCGAGCACGATCACGCCGTTGCCGTCGGACATGGAGCCCCGGTAGGCCTCCAGGCTGCGGTAGAAGGCATAGAACGACGGGTCGGCCGCACCGGCCTTGCCGTAGATGCGGGCGGCTTCGGCATCGCCGGCACCGCGCAACTGCTGGGCATCGCGTTCGGCTTCGGCCACGATCACCGTGCTGTCGCGGTCGGCCTGGGCGCGGATCGTCAGCGACTGCTCCTCGCCCTCGGCGCGCAGCTTGGCGGCCTCCTGCTTGCGCTGGGCGCGCATGCGCTCGTACACATCGTTGATGACCTGGCTGTCGGTGGGCAGGTCGATCTGCTTGATGCGCAGGTCGATGATTTCCATGCCCAGTTCCTTGACGGCCTTGTTGATGCCGGTCAGCTGGTTGGCGATCAGCTCGCTGCGGTCGCCGGACACCAGCTGCTGCAACGTGCGCGAGTTGATCTGGTTGCGCAGCGAGTCGGTGATGATCGGCGCCAGCCGGGCATTGGCCAGGGTCGCATCGCCGCCGGTGGCGCGGTAGTAGCTGCGCACGTCGGAGATGCGGCCGATGGCGAAGAAGTCGACGCTGACGTCCTTCTGCTCGGCGGTGAAGTAGCGGGCCGGCGCGGTGTCCAGCACCTGGAAGCGGCGGTCGAACACGCGCACCGACTCCACCAACGGCACCTTGAAGTGCAGGCCCGGCTTGATGTCGGCACGGACCACCTTGCCCAGGTTGAGCACCATCGCGGTCTGGTCCTCACGGACCACGTAGACCGAGCCCAGCAGGCCCAGCAGGGCGGCCACGGCCAGCCCGATCCAAAGGGAACTCTTCATCGGCTGACTCCTTCACGACCGGTCGGGCGGGTGGTCGGGCGTTCGGTATTGCGCACGCCATCCACCGGCGTGCTGGCCGGCAGCGAGGGCAGCATCACTTCCGGGGTGACCGCCGGGGCCGACGTAGCGGCCGCGCCGGTGCGGGTATCGCCGGGCATCGGCACGTAGATCAGCTGGCGGCCATCGCCACCGATGATCTTGCGGTTCTGCGACAGCACCTGCTCCACCGTTTCCAGCCACAGCCGCTTGCGGGTGACTTCCGGGGCATCCTTGTACTGCACCTGCAGCAGGCTGAAGCGCTCGGCATCACCCTGGGCCTTGGACACCATCGCCTGCTTGTAGCCCTCGGCGGTTGTGCGGGCACGCGAGGCCTGGCCACGCGCTTCGGGCACGACCTTGGCCGCATAGGCCTGGGCTTCGTTGATCAGGCGCTCCTTGACCTGCTGGGCGCCGTTGACCTCGTCGAAGGCCGGCTTCACTTCTTCCGGCGGGCGCGCGTCGGGCAGGGTCATGCCGGTCACGACCAGGCCGGTCTGGTAGGCCTGCAGTGCCGCTTCCAGGCGCTGTTCGGCGACCACGGCCAGCGGGCCACGGTTGTTGAGCACCGTGTTGAGATCGGCGCGGCCGACCTGCTCGCGCACCGCGCTCTGGGCCGACTGCTCCAGCACCTGGTCGGCCGAGACCGAGCCGAACAGGTACTTCTGCGGATCGGCGATGCGGTACTGCACGTTGACCGAGACGTTGACGATGTTCTCGTCACGGGTCAGCACCGGCACCTGGCTGCTGAAGGTCTTGATCTGGGTGGCGTTGACCTTGCTCACCGACTCGATCGGCCAGGGCAGCTTGAAGTTCGGGCCGGGCCCCAGGATGCGCGAGAACTGGCCGAAGCGCAGGACCACGCCGCGCTGCTGCTCGCCGATCAGCTGGAAGCTGGAGAACAGCAGCAGCAACACCACTGCAACGGCCACCCAGCGCAGGATGCCGCCATCGAACAGGTCCTTGAGCGGCCCGGGAAAACCGCCCCATCCGCCGCCATTGCCGCTACCGCGGGGTCCAAACGGCCCCCGTCGATTCTCGTCGGGACCTTGTCCGCCCTTGTTGCCGCCGGGTGTATTCCAGGCCATGCACGCTCCATCAGTGAAAGGTTGCCTGCGGGTCATTCCGCACCGTCAACCGTGAATCCTGCTCGATTCTACAAGATGGGGCCGACCGACAGGATTGGAAGGGCCGGCGCGCAGCCGGGCGCGATTCATCCCGTCGCGCCCGCCGGGCCCGGCAGCGGGTAAGGTGGCCTTCCCCTCCCCCTCCGGCACCCCTCCATGGCCCTTCCCGACCGGTTCAACGCCTTCCGCATCCACCAGGACGACCGCGGCCACCGCAGCGGGATCGAGGCGATCGGGCTGGACCAGCTCAACCCGGGCGAGGTGGTGATCCGCGCCGGGTGGTCCTCGGTGAACTACAAGGATGCCCTGGCCGGGACCGGCACGGGCCGCATCCTGCGCCGGTTCCCGCTGGTGGGCGGGATCGACGTGGCCGGCACGGTGGTGGCCTCCACCGACCCGGCCTGGCGCGAGGGCGATGCGGTGCTGGCCACCGGCTGCGGGCTCAGCGAGACCCGCGATGGCGGCTACAGCCAGTATGTGCGGCTGGAAGCGAGCGCGGTGATCGCCCAGCCGGCCGGGCTCAGCCCACGCGAGGCCATGGTGCTGGGCACGGCCGGTTTCACCGCGGCGCTGGCGCTGCTGCGCATGACCGACAACCGGCTCACCCCCGCGCACGGTCCACTGGCGGTGACCGGCGCCACCGGCGGCGTGGGCTCGCTGGCGGTGGACATTTTCAGCCAGGCCGGCTTCGAGGTGCATGCGATCAGCGGCAAGGCCGACCAGGCCGATTTCCTGCGCGGGCTGGGCGCGCGCGAGGTGCTGCCACGCGATGCGCTGGCCACCACCGCGCCGATGGCGTCGGCCCGTTTCGGCGGTGGCCTGGACAACGCCGGCGGACCGATGCTCGCCAGCCTGCTGGCGCAGACGGTGCCCTACGGCAGCGTGGTCAGTGCCGGGTTGGCCGCCAGCCCGGCGCTGGACATGACGGTCATGCCCTTCATCCTGCGCGGGGTGTCGCTGCTGGGGGTGTCCTCGGCGGCCGCGCCGCGCGCGCTGCGCGAACAGGTGTGGCAACGCCTGGCCGGGGCGTGGAAACCGCAGCACCTGGCCGCGATCTGCACGCGCGAAGTCACCCTGGACGGATTGCCTGACGTGTTCGAGGCGATGCTGGCCGGCCAATCGCTGGGGCGCACGGTGGTGCGGATCGACTGAGCGTCGCAGGCGGGCGACGGACGGCAGGCCGGGCGCTTCCCGGCCACGCGCGCGGCGCACTACACTGCGGGCATCACATGGGGAACAACATGGCACGCATTCTGATCGTCGACGATTCGCCGTCGCAGCTGTTGGGGATACAGCGCATCGTCGAGAAGCTGGGGCACCAGATCCTGACCGCCACCGACGGCGCGGCCGGCGTGGAAGCGGCCAAGGCGCAGTTGCCCGATCTGGTCCTGATGGATGTAGTGATGCCCAACCTCAACGGTTTCCAGGCCACGCGCACGCTGGCCCGCGATGCCACCACCAAGCACATCCCGGTGATCCTGGTGACCACCAAGGACCAGGACACCGACCGCATGTGGGGCATGCGCCAGGGCGCCAAGGCCTACATCACCAAGCCGTTCTCCGAAGACGAGCTGTCCGAGGTGCTGGAGCGGGTCTTCAGCAACCAGGAACCGCCGGCGGCTTGAGCACGGCGGCAGGGTCAACCGACTGGCATGAGGTTGCCGGCCAACGGCCGGCACCACGCGCTTATGCTTTTTCGCCGAATGCCTTGGCCAACGCCTTGTAGGCCTTCTTCTGCGCTTCCTCGGTCGGGGCCGGGGCCACGATCTCCAGCTCGACGATCTGATCGCCATCAGGCGTGCCCGGCAGGCCGCGCCCGCGCAGGCGCAGCTTGCGCCCGGCATCGGACTCGCCCGGCACCTTCAACTCCACCGAGCCCCCCAGCGTGGGCACGCTGATGCTGGTGCCCAGCGCGGCCTGCCACGGCGTGACCTGCAGGGTGTAGAGGATGTTGCGGCCATCCACTTCGAACTGCGGGTGCTCGGCGTATTCCACTTCCAGCAGCAGGTTGCCGCCCCCGGTGCCCTGCCCGCCCAGCCGGATCACCTGGCCGGGACGGATGCCCTTGGGCACGCGCACGTCCAGCTGCTTGCCGTTGACGTTGATGCGCAGGCTGTCGCCCTGGTGGGCGGCCTCCAGCGGCACCGACAGCTTGGCGCGGGTATCACGGGTGGGCTGCGGGCCCTGTCCGCCGCCGAAACCACTGGCGCGCCCACCACCGCCGCCGCGCTGGCGCGCGAACAGGCTTTCGAAGAAGTCGCTGAAGCCGCCACCGCCGGCGCCGCCGCCGAACACTTCTTCATAGTCGAAGCCCTGGCCGCCGCCATGGTTGGGCGGGGCATGGAACTCCTCGCCCGGGCGGTAGCCCTGGGCCTTGAGCTGGTCGTAGGCGGCGCGCTTCTGCGGGTCGCGCAGGGCCTCGTAAGCCTCGTTGACCGCCTTGAACTTGTCCTCGGCCCCGGCTTCCTTGCTGACGTCGGGGTGGTACTTGCGCGCCAGCCGGCGGTAGGCGGTCTTGATTTCGGCATCGCCCGCGCTCGGTTCCACCCCGAGCGTGGCGTAGTAGTCCTTGAATTCCATCGATACACCTCGAATAAGTTCGGTCGCCCGCGCCGGCGGGCACCGTCCCGGCAATTCTAGCGGTTGCCGCCCGGGGCGTGCCGTGACGCGGCCGAATGATCCAGCGCAATGCGCGGCGGTGCGGACCGGGCCATGCTGGGCCTGGCCGCTTCCCGCTGCCCGCCAGATGGGGCGGCGGCCGTGGTTTTCAACGTTTTGACGCCGCCGTTCCATGCCGCTGATTACGCTGCATCCGTCCAAGGAGTCCGCATGACCATCCACGTTGGCGACCGCATTCCCGAAGTGACCCTCAAGCGCATCCGCGAGGGCATGGAGACCCTCGACACCCATGCCCTGTTCGACGGCCGGCGTGCGGTGCTGTTCGCCGTGCCCGGCGCGTTCACCCCCACCTGTTCGGCCCGGCACCTGCCCGGCTACGTGGAGCACTTCGCCGCGTTCCGCCATCGCGGCATCGACGTGTTCTGCATGGCCGTCAACGACCCGTTCGTGATGAAGGCCTGGGGCGAGAGCCAGCACGTGCCCGACGGGCTGCAGATGCTCTCCGACGGCAACGGCGACTTCACCCGCGCGCTGGGCCTGGAGATGGATGCCAGCAGTTCGGGCATGGGCCAGCGCTCGCGCCGTTTCGCGCTGTATGTCGAGGACGGCGTGGTCCGCCAGACGTTCATCGAGGAACCCGGCAAGTTCGAGGTGTCTTCCGCGCAGCACGTGCTGGAGCACCTTCCCCAGTAGTCCCCCGCAACAAAGGAAACCGGCCAGCCATGTCAAAGCCAGCCAAGAAGACCCAACCCGCGTCCAGCCCCGCCAGTGCCAGCCCCGCCGCCACGCCCAAGGCGCCCGCCGCGCCGGCCGGCATCAGCGATACGGCCACCCTGCGCGCCCGCGCCCGCCGCGACATCGAGGACGGTGCGATCACCGACACCTACACCGCCGACCGCAAGGCGGTGATCAAGCTGCTCAACGCGGCCCTGGCCACCGAGTACGTGTGCGTGCTGCGCTACTACCGCCATTACTTCATGGCCAAGGGCATGCTGGCCGATTCGATCAAGGCCGAGTTCCTGGAGCACGCCCAGCAGGAGCAGGCCCACGCCGGCAAGCTGGCCGAACGCATCGTGCAGCTGGGCGGCGAGCCGGACCTCAACCCGGCCACGCTGACCGCGCGTTCGCATGCCGAGTACAAGGAAGGCAAGGACCTGCGCGACATGGTCCGCGAGAACCTGATCGCCGAGCGCATCGCCATCGACAGCTACCGGGAAATGATCAACTTCGTGGGCGACCGGGACACGACGACCAAGCGCATCCTGGAAGAAATCCTGGCCCAGGAAGAAGAGCACGCCGACGAATTTGCGGACCTGCTGGACGGCTGGATCGGCAAGTAGGCCGTGACCGGCGTGGGCCGAGGCCCGCGCCGGTGCCGGCGCGCAGGCGATGACGACCCGGCTGGGGGTTTGCCGATCGTGCCTGCCATGTGCGGCTGCTAGATTGCAGGCATCCCCTGCAAGGACTGCACCGTGACGCGTGTGATGGAACGTACCTGCCTGGCCCTGCTGCTCACCCTGCCCGCGCTGGCCGGCGCCCAACCACTGGCCCTGCCAGCAGAGCGCACCGCGCCGGCCCCGCACTGCCTGGATGCGCGCGGGGTGCGCCAGATGGAGCAGGCCGCGCCGGCCGCCATTGCCGTGCTGGCCGCCAACGGCCAGGCCTACCAGCTCGCGCTTGAAGGGCCCTGCCCCGGCGTCAATGCGGCCAGCGAGGTGCGGCTGGACGCGCCAGGCGGATGGGCCTGCGGGCGCCCCGGCGAGACGCTGGTGGTGGACGGACGCGCCTGCCCGGTCGCGGCGGTGCAGCCGATCGACGGCCGCACCTTTGCCGACACCGCGCGGCGCAGCAGCCGCGACTACGCCACCACGCTGTCCACGGTGACGGTGACCGGCAAGGGCGGCGACGCCTCGCGGCCACGCCACACCTTCCAGGGGTCAGCCGAGTTCTGTTTCGCCACGCGCAACGTGCGCGCCTGGAGCGAAGACCCGCAGGGCGTGGTGGTGGAAACCAATCCGCGCCGCAACGGCGGCCATCGTTACTACCGGCTGGAACTGGCCGGCAGCTGCTCGATCCTGGCCGGCGCGACGGACGTGGATTTCCAGTCGGGGTTCCAGAACGGGCTGATCTGTGGCAATCCGGGCGACCGCATCGTGATGGCCAACAACGGCATGCAAGGCGACCTTCGCATGGGCACCCCCCGCTTCGCCCGCCCAGGCTGTTCGGTGCTGGCGGTCTACCCGAAGAAGTAGGTTCTCCGCCCTGTTGGCGCGAAGGCGTTCGCGCGCCGCTCAACACCCAGGGCGCGCGGGTGCGTTGCCATCCTCCAACAAACAGCCGACCGCAATCACCGCAGGATACGGAACCGCACCTGGGTCCAGGCCCCGTCGCTGGCCAGTGCGGTCAACGTGTGCTCGCCCACTTCCTCGAAATCACGCTGGAACAGCCGCGTACCCTCCGTGCGCGCGATCCAGCGCCCGTCCAGCAGCCAGTCGATGCTGTTGTCGTTGCCCAATGCGCGCAACTGCAGGCGCACGCCATGTTCCGCGTTCGGCGCGCGGGCCAGCGTCGCGCGGTCGTTCAATCCCTCGATGTGCAGGCTTCCCCCGCTCTCGCGGCCATCGTCGCGGCAGTCGGGCGACAGTGCCGGCAGCTGTGCCGCCCGGCGTTGCGCCAGCGGCAGCCACGGCGACACCAGCGCCGGCCAACGCGCGATCTCGCGCGGCGCGGCCGTATGCGCCAACGTGCATTCCGGCGACAACCGCAGCCCCGTC
The DNA here is from genome assembly GCF_036662295.1 of Stenotrophomonas sp. GTDB lineage: Bacteria > Pseudomonadota > Gammaproteobacteria > Xanthomonadales > Xanthomonadaceae > Stenotrophomonas. Next base: position 22,800 of record NZ_JAVWXA010000015.1, on the reverse strand, counting down.
CGCGCATCCACCTCGAACGCCTGCCGGCCCGGCTGCCACAGCCGCGCATCGCGTTCGGCGAACGTCGGTGGCACCACCCCGTCCAGGATGAACGCCTGCAGCCGGCGCTGGCACAATGGATCGGCCGTGCGCTCGGCCAGCTCGCCGGTCGGCCAGCAGATCTCCTGCCGGCTCACATTGGCCGGCATCGCCGCACTGCTCGCATCGCCAGCCTGCCGCGGCAGGCTGTCCACCACCTCGAACATCAACGGCAGCGCCGTGACCGCCCCGTACTGCCCCGGCAACGGCGTGCCATCCGGCCGTCCCACCCACACCCCCACCGTGTAGTGCCGGGTGCTGCCGATCGCCCACGCATCGCGATAGCCGTAACTGGTGCCGGTCTTCCACGCCACGCGCGGGCGCCCGGCCACGTCGAAGGTGCCGCTGCCATAGCCCGGGCGCGGGTTGGATTCCAACACCTCGCGCGTGATCCAGGCCGCCCCCGGCGACATCAGCCGGCGCTCGATCACCGCATCGGCCGGCGTGTAGCGCACGCGCCCGGCGATGCCGTTGCGGTTGAACGCCGCGAACGCCCCCACCAGGTCTTCCAGCCGCGCGCCCGTGCCGCCCAGGATCAGCGACAGGTTGGGCGCGCTGCCATGCGGGAAGCGCAGGTTGATGCCCGCGTGCGACAGGCGCGCGGCGAAGCGGGCCGGGCCGACCCGGTCCAGCAGGTCCACCGCCGGCACGTTGAGCGACAGCCGCAGCGCCGTGGCCGAACTGACCGGCCCGTTGAACGCCGCATCGAAATTGCCCGGCCGGTAGCCGCCGAACGACTGCGGCGCGTCCACCATCAGGCTTTCCGAATGGATCAGCCCGTCATCCAGCGCCATCCCGTACAGGAACGGCTTGAGCGTGGAGCCGGGCGAGCGCCAGGCCTGCACCATGTCCACGTGGCCGAGCCGCTGCTTGTCGCCGAAGGCTACCGAGCCCACGTAGGCGCGCGCTTCCAGGGTGCGGTTGTCCACCACCAGCAGGGCCGCCGAGGTGCGCTCGGGCAGCTGCGAGAAGTACGCCGACACGCGCTCTTCGAGGGTGCGCTGCAGGTCGATGTCCAGGCTGCTCTCGATCCGCGCCGCGCGCGGCTGTGCGGTGCGCAGGCGCTGGGCCAGCAGGGCGGCGTGCAGCGGCGGCTGCAGTGCGCGGGTCACCACGGCCTCGATGCGGGCGTCCTCCACCTCCTCGCGGCTCCACACCCCCAACCGCGCCATTCGCTCGAGCACCTTGTCGCGCGCACGCTGGGCGGCCTCGGGATGGCGGTCCGGCCGCAGCCGGCTGGGGGCCTGCGGCAGCACCGCCAACAGCGCCGCTTCGGCCTGCGACAAACGCGCGGCCGGCTTGCCCAGGTAGGCCCAGCTCGCCGCTTCCACGCCCTCGATGGTGCCCCCGTAGGGCGCCCGCTCCAGGTACAGGGCCAGGATCTGCGCCTTGCTCAGGTGCACTTCCAGCTGCACCGCGCGCAGCATCTGCTTGGCCTTGCCCCACGGCGTGCGCGAATGGGGGTCCAGGATGCGCGCTACCTGCATGGTGAGGGTGGAACCGCCGGACACGATCCGGCCCTGCAGCAGCCATTGCTTGCCGGCGCGCAGCAGCCCCACCGGGTTGATCCCGGGGTGCCGCCAGAACCAGCGGTCTTCGTAGGTGAGCAGTGCCTGCAGGTACAGCGGCGACACGCTGTCGGCCGAGGCCGGGTAGCGCCACACGCCATCGGCATCGGCGAAGGCCCGCAACGGGGTGCCATCGCGCGCCACCACCAGGGTGCTGGTATCGCGCGCCCTGGGCAGCGGCGGCGGGAACGCCAGGTCCAGCACCAGCAACAGCGTCAGCGCGGCCGCGGTGCCCCAGCGCAGCGCCGGCAACAGCCAGCGGCGCAGTGGCCCGCGCAGGCGGGTGATCAGGGAAGCGCTCATCACATCTACGGTATCGGGGCGTGGGGGGGGGCCAACGGTCACCCAAACACCCCACCTCGGGGGGGGGGGGGGGGCGCCCCCCCCCCCCCCCCCCCCACGCCAGGCTCAAGGCTGGACCACGGTCAGCGTGGTCGGGTTGCTGCGGCCCACCCCGCGCAGGTCGGGGCGGTACATGTCCTCCACCAGCGGCGGCGGCACCGTGTAGGTGCCCGGGGTGACCGCGCGCACCAGGTAGAACACCTTGGCAGTACTGCCCTTGGACAGTTTCAGCGCGGCCACGTAGCGGTCGTCGCGGAACTCCTCATGGCGCAGCGTGGCGGCATCGCCGCGGTCGTTCACGTTGAGCCCGTCCACCACCACGTCGGCCCACTGCTTGGCATCGCCCAGGTTGAAGTTCTCGATCTCCAGACCGGCCGGCAGCAGGTCGGTGAGCAGCGCGTCGGGCATGTCCAGGTTGGGCGTGATGCTGACCCGCACGATCAGGGCCTCGCCTTCCTTCAGGGCGCGCGGCGTCCACGGCTTGCCGTCGGTGGTGTACCAGGTGCGCTCCACGCCGAGGTGGCGGTTGTCCGGCTCGGGCGCGGTGCGCGGGATGCCGGCCACTTCCAGGCTGGCAAACATCGGCGGTTCGCCCTGCGGGGTGAAACGCACGCCCTGGGCCAGCGCGGCGTAATCGAAGCTGCGCCCGAACATGCGCCGCGCGGCGATGCTTTCGGTGGCCCCGCCCACGGCCAGGTCGCCGGACACCAGCTTCTTCTGGTTGGCCGCCAACGCCTTGCCCAGGCGCGCGATGGCCACCTGTTCCTGCGTGCTCAGCCACATCCAGCCGCTGTTGCGGCGGGCATCCAGGCTGCGCCCGAGATCGACCGCGCGCGCATCGTAGGCCGGCTTGGACAGCTTGCGCTCGTGCAGCAGCGCGATCATCAGTGCGTCGTCGCGCACCGCGCTGCCGTAATCGCCGAAGTACGACGGGCGCTCGCTGCTGTGCTTGGCGAAGCCGGCGGCGATGGCGGCCTCGCCCCTTTTGTGGTCACCCTGCAGCGACAGGGCGATGCCCAGGTGGACCAGCGGCAGCCCGGTCAGGGCCTTGCTGCGCTCGTTGTCATACAGCGCGCGCAGCGTGCCCAGCGGGGCGCGGTTGACCCGTGCCAGCACATAGCCCGAGTACGCCTGGTTGGCGAACTTGAGGTTCTCGCGGCGGTCCTCGCCATAGAACTGGTTGCCGCCGGACAGCAGGTCCTCGCTCAGCCGGCTCAGCGCCTTCTGCAGCACGGTGTCGGGCACCGCGAAACCGGCGTCCTTGGCATCGAGCAGGAACTCGGCGATGTACGGGGTGAGCCAGGGATTGACGTAACCGTCGTCGCCCCACATCGAGAAGTTGCCGTTGGCCACCTGCATCGAGGCCAGGCGCCCGAACGCGCCTTCCATGCGCTCGCGGCGGGCCTTGGCATCCAGGCCGTCGGCGCCGAGCATGGCCGAGGTGGCCTCGTCCAGCATCAGGGCCGCATAGCCCTTGCTGGTGGTCTGCTCGGCACAGCCGTAGGGGTACTTCAGGGCGCCGTTGAGCGCACTGGCGAACGGGATCGGCGGCAACGCGCTGACCAGCAGGCGGGCGGTCACCGAGTCTTCCATCATGCCCTCGGCCAGGGCACTGCCCATGTCCACCGCGCCCAGCGGGTCCAGGGTGCGGGTCTGCGCACGCAGCACCTGCGGCCATGCCGCGCGCACCGGCAGGTCGTAACGGCGGTCCACCTTGAAGCCGTTGCCCTCCACCCGCACCCGCACCTTGGCCACGGTGTAGCCCTCGCGCGCGGTCAGCGGGAAGTTCAACGTGGTCTTGGCATCGGCCTTGAGCTGCAGCGTGCGGGCCGGTTCGCCCAGCGTCAGCGGCCCGATGCCATCCACCTGCACCTTGAACTCGCCCGGCTTGCCGGTGAAGTTCTGCACGTCCAGGGTGACCGTGCTGCGGTCGCCCGGGGCCATCACCCGCGGCATGCTGGCCTCGGCCAGGATCGGCGCGCGCACCACCGTTTCCATGTCGCGCTTGCCGTACTGGTCATCGGAATAGACCAGCGCGGACACGCGCAGGGTGCCGTTGAAGTCGGGCACCTTCAAGGCGATGCGCGCGATGCCCTTGGCGTCGAGCTTGACCGGGCCGGAGAACAGGTCCACGGTCTGCACCCGCGCGGTGGGGCGCTTGGCCTGCGGCATGGCCGCCAGGGCCATGTCGCCACCAAACTTGAGCTTGCCGCTGCTGCCGTCGAAGCTCTCGATCACCCGGCTGTAGATGTCGTAGGCATCCACGCCAAGGCGCCGCTGCGCGAAGAAGTGCCCGCCCGCATCGGGAACCGGGAAGCGGGTGATGTTGAGGATGCCCACGTCCACCGCCGAGACGGTCACGTGCGCCACCTTGCCCGCCAGCTGCGGCGCGCTGACGGTCACCGGCAGGGTCTGCTCGGGGCGCATCTGCTTGGGCGCGGACAGGCCCACCGCGATCTGGCGCGCCTTGCGATCCATCGGCACGTGCACCACGCCGACCGCGCGGGCCGGGGTGATCTTGCTCGGCGCGCTGCCACCACGGAACACCAGGGCGGTGATGTAGACATCATGCCGCTCCCACTCGGCACTGACCGGGATGTCGAAGGTGCTGCCCGGCTTGGCGTCGATCGCCTGCACGTAGAGCATCTTGTCGCTCTCCACCATCAGGATGCCCTTGCCGGCATGCGGCGGGGTGACGGTGACGCGCACGGTATCGCCGGCCTTGTAGCCGGTCTTGTCCAGGCCCAGCTTGATCTTGTCCGGGCGCGCATCCAGGCCGCGGTTGTCGTCGTTCCAGCTCCAGCCGGCCCGGAACGGATACCGGCTGGTCAGGCCGGTGGCCGGGTCGAACACGTCCAGGCGGTACTCGCCCCACTCCACCGGGAAGTCGATGGCGGTCGCCGCCGCGCCCGCATCGACGGTGCGGGTTTCCTTGTTCTCGAAGCGGCGGGTGAAGTCGTAATCCCAGCGGTTGTCGTTGAAGGTCCAGTGGTAGTCGCGCAGTTCGCGCACCAGGGTGACCTTCAGGCCCTTGCCCGGCTGCGGCTTGCCGCCCGCATCCACGCGCATCAGCTCGAAGCGCGCGTTGCTGTTGGCGTCGGCGCCGTCATCGGGATTGAACAGCGGGCGCACGCCCACCAGCACCGGCGCCGGCCACATCACCCGCTTGAGGGTGCGGGTGACGGTGCGGCCACCGGTCTCGTACACGCTGCCGGAGAGCACCACCGCGATCGGCGCGGTCGGCTTGACCTCGTCGGGCAGGGCCACGTCCTGGCGCAGCTTGCCGTCGGCGGGGAACTCGGTATCGATGATGTCGCGCGCTTCGCGCGGCAGCTCAGTGGTGGGGTCGCCGAAGAAATAGCCCGGCAGCGACTCCACCGGGGATTGTTCAGCGGCCACGGCCAGGCGCGCGGTGAAGCGGTTGCCGTCGGCCGGCGCGCCATACAGGTAGGCCGCATCGGCCATCAGCTTGAGCGGTTCGCCGGGCTTGAGGGTCTTCTGGGCGCTGTCCAGGTCCAGCTTCATGCGCTCGGGCAGGAACTCCTCGATGCGCAGGGTCATGCCCTGGATGGCTTCCTTGCTGGCCGGGTTGGTGCGGAACTCGACCTGCCAGCGCCCGGTGGGCGCCTCCACCGGGATCAGCTGTTCAAAGCTGAGGTAGCCCTGCTCGCCCGGCTGCAGGCGGGTCTCGCGGAAGGTCTTGCCGTCGGGCTGCTTCAGGCGCAGGAACACCGGCTGCGGCTTGGTCGGCTTGCCGTCGTTGTCGCGCAGCAGCGCGGAGATGCGCACGGTTTCACCCGGGCGGTACAGGTCGCGCCCGGACCAGGCGAACACATCGAACCAGGCGTTGTCGCGCCCGGCCACGGCAAATTCGCTCAGGTCCAGCGCCGGCTGGTTGAACGGCAGCATCGAGGTGTCACCGCCACTGCTGGCGATCAGCACGTGGCTGGCATCCAGGGTGTAGTTGAGCAGCGCGTTGCCGTTGCCGTCGGTGTTGCCCTTTAGCACCACCTCGCCCTTGCCGTCGAGGATGCGCAGCTCGATCTTCTTCAGCGCCGCCCCGCTCTGCAGCGAGGCGGTGTGGACGAACAGCTTGTCCTTGTAGGCGCGCGTATGCAGGCCGATGTCGCTGACGGTGAAGAAGGCGGTGTCGAATTCGCTGTCGAAGCTGCCGCTGCGCTTCATCACCGCGAAGTACAGGCCCGGGGCCTGCAGCTCCTTGATGTCCTGGGTGGGCAGGTAGGTCAGCACGCGCTCGTTCTGCTTGCCGTCGAGCACGAAGCGGTTCACGTAGACCGGCTCGGCCAGCTGCGACATCGGCGTCTTGTCGCCATACTCGCTGTCCAGCTCCCAGCTGCCGCGACGGCCGCCGCGCTGGTACTGGCTGAAGAAGCGCGGCAGTTCCTTTTCGCGAACGCGCAGGAACTCCACGTCCACTTCCTTCACGTTCACCGACACCACCGGCAGGCCGCGGCTGTCCTTGGCCGGCAGCACGCTGCCCTGGGAGGCGAAGCCGGCCGCCGGCTTGAGCTCGCCGCTGAAGACCTTCTGGCGCAGCTCCTTGCCGATCCGGCTGCCGTCGGCCGCGAGCAGGTCGGGCGACACGATGAGGTTGTATTCCTTGGCCGCTTCCACGAAGGGATAGCGCAGGGTCAGGCCGTCATCGGACAGCGTCCAGCTGCTGTCCTCGGTGCCCACCTTCTCGGCGAAGCGGACCAGCGTGTCGAAGTCCTGGGTGCCCACCAGCGGCCGGGAGAACTCCAGCGCCAGCGAGACGCCGTCGCCCTTCTGGTCGGGGTAGGCGCGCACCAGCGTGAACTCGCTGACCTTCTCGCCCTTGGCGGCAATCGGCGCGCCGGAGGGGGTGGGCAGCTGGCCGCTTTCATTGCGCTTGCAGCCGCCGATGCCGATGGCCAGGCTGGCCACCAGCACCAGACCCATGATTCCCTTCCAGCTCCACTGCCCGATCCGACTGCGGCTAGCCATGACGTCGCTCCTTGAACAAGGCCGCCAGTATAGGGCCGGCCCGGGCGACCGGGGGACGCCGCTGGCGAGGCACGCCGCCCCACCCGGGGGCCGCCCACGCCGTCGGCGCGGCTAGCTGGCCACGTACAGCCCCACGTACTCGTGCACCGGCATCGCCTCCAGCACCACCGGGTCCAGCGAGGCATCGAGGATGCGGCGCTGCTGGCGGGTCGGGAAGGTGGCGGCCAGGTGGGCGCGGAACTTGTCCTCCAGCAGCGGGATACCCTCGGCGCGGCGGCGTGCATGGCCGAGCGGGTCCTCCACCTCGGCCTCCAGGGTGTTGCCGTCGTGGAAGACCACCGCCAGCGCGTTGGCGATGCTGCGCTTGTCCGGGTCCAGGTAATCGGCGGTGTAGCGCGGTTCCTCCACGCAGGTGATCTTCGCGCGCAGCGGGTCGATGCGCGGGTCGGCGGCCACGTCGTCCTCGTAGTCCTCGGCCACCAGCCGGCCGAAGATCAGCGCGATGGCCACCATGTACTGCACGCAGTGGTCGCGGTCGGCCGGATTGTGCAGCGGGCCGGGCTTGTCGATGATGCGCAGGCAGGCCTGTTGGGTGCGCAGGGTGATGTGGGCGATGTCCTCGCTGCGCTTGCCGGCCGCGCGCATGCGCGCGTGCAGCTGCATCGCCGCCTCCACCGCGGTCTGCCCGTGGAACTCGGCCGGGTAGCTGATCTTGAACAGCACGTTTTCCATTACGTAGCTGCCGTACGGGCGCTGGAAGCGGAACGGCTGCCCGCCGAAGGCCACGTCATAGAAGCCCCAGGTGGGTGCGGTGAGCGCGCTGGGGTAGCCCATCTCGCCGGCGGCGGCCAGCAGCGCCAGGCGCACCGCCCGGCTGGTAGCGTCGCCGGCGGCCCAGCTCTTGCGCGAGCCGGTGTTGGGCGCATGCCGGTAGGTGCGCAGCGCCTGGCCGTCCACCCAGGCCAGCGACACGGCGTTGAGCATGCGCTCGCGGTCCAGCCCCAGCAGCTGCGCGACCACGGCGGTGGAGGCCACCTTGACCAGCACCACGTGGTCCAGGCCGACCCGGTTGAAGGCGTTTTCCAGCGCCAGGCAGCCCTGGATCTCATGCGCCTTGATCATCGCCACCAGCACGTCGCGCATGGTCAGCGGCGGCCGCCGCAACGCCTCGGCATTGCGGCTCAGCCAGTCGGCGGTGGCCAGGATGCCGCCGAGGTTGTCCGAGGGGTGGCCCCACTCGGCGGCCAGCCAGGTGTCGTTGAAGTCCAGCCAGCGCACCATCGCGCCGATGTTGAAGGCGCCCTGCACCGGATCCAGTTCGAAGCGCGTGCCCGGCACGCGCGCGCCATTGACCACGCCGGTGCCCGGCACCAGCGGCCCGAGCAGCTTGCTGCAGGCCGGGAATGCCAACGCCGCCAGGCCGCAGCCGAGGGTGTCGAGCAGGCAATGGCGCGCGGTGGTGAAGGCCAGCGGCGAGGCCACCTTGAACTCGCGCACGTAGTCGACGATGTCGATCATGACCGCATCCCACGGCGGCCGTTGGTTGGCATGCGGGTCGTGACCGGACATCGGGATCTCCTGTGGGTTACACGGTATCGGCAGGCACCCGCACCGCACCTTCCATCAGCACGCGCGCGCTACGGCTCATGATGGCGCGCGTGACCGTCCACTGCCCGTCAACAAAGGCGGCCTGCGCGCCCACCCGCAACGTGCCAGACGGATGCCCGAAGGTGACCGCCTCGCGCGCGCCGCCGCCGGCGGCCAGGTTGACCAGGGTGCCGGGAATGGCCGCAGCGGTGCCGATGGCCACCGCCGCGGTGCCCATCATCGCGTGATGCAGCTTGCCCATCGACAGCGCACGCGCGTGCAGGTCGATGCTGGCCGCGGCGATCGCCTTGCCGCTGGAGGACACGTAATCCTGCGCCGCGGCGACGAAGGCCACCTTGGGGGTGTGCTGGCGGGTGGCCGCCTGGTCGATGTGGTCGATCAGCCCCATCCGCACCGCACCGTGCGCGCGGATCGCCTCGAAGCGCGCCAGTGCCGCCTTGTCCTCGTTGATCGCCGGCTGCAGCTCGGTGCCGGTGTAGCCCAGGTCGGCCGCGTTGAGGAAGATGGTGGGGATGCCAGCAGTGATCATCGTCACCTGGAAACTGCCCACGCCGGGCACGTCCAGCGTATCCACCAGGTTGCCGGTGGGGAACATCGACCCGCCCTCGCCGTCGCCGTCGTCGGACGGGTCCAGGAACTCCAGCTGGATCTCCGCCGCCGGGAAGGTCACCCCGTCCAGCTCGAAGTCACCGGTCTCCTGCACCTGCCCGTCCACGATCGGCACGTGCGCCAGGATGGTCTTGCCGATATTGGCCTGCCAGATCCGCACCGTGCAGGTGCCGTCGTGCGGGATGCGCGCCGGATCGATGAAGCCGTTGCTGATCGCGAACGGCCCCACTGCCGTGCTGAGGTTGCCGCAGTTGCCGCTCCAATCCACGAACGCGGTGTCGATGGCGACCTGGCCGTAGAGATAGTCCACGTCGTGGTCGGCCACCGAGGGCGCGGCGATGATCACGCACTTGCTGGTGCTGGAGGTGGCCCCGCCCATGCCGTCAGTGTGCTTGGCATAGGGGTCGGGCGAGCCGATCACGCGCATCAGCAGCGCGTCGCGGGCCGGGCCGGGTTGTTGCGCGGCGGCGGGCAGGTCCTGCAGGCGGAAGAACACGCCCTTGCTGGTGCCACCGCGCAGGTAGGTGGCGGGAATGCGGAGCTGGGGGGAAGCGGTCATGGCGATCAGGACTCAGTCAGAGGTGAAGAAAGAACAACGCAGCGGCTACACGGCCCCATGGCGGCGCGGGATCACCCCGCGTCCGGCGCGTGCAGCGCGTCCAGGCCGCGACGGGCGTTCCAGAGGCGGACGATCTCGATCCAGGCTGGGTGTTCGGTGTAATACACAAGATGGTCGTCAAACCCCAGTATCGGGTGAAATCGCAATGGGGCGTGCAGCTCCGGGAACGCATCCGCATGCCGCGTCGACCCTGCCCCCGGATGCCGCTCCAACAGACTGACCGTGCGTTCCAATGCATCCACGAATGCCAGCTCCAGTGTCACGCCTGCCTGCTGGGCGTACCACGCAGCGACATCGTCGGCATCCTGCACGGCCCGAGGATGCCAGCGCGCAGGCTTCATTTCGTCGCGCGCGCCTTCGCGCGCTGCCGCATCTGCTTGAAATGATCCGGGTCCAATGGTCTCGCCGGACCCGACGCCAGCCCTTCGGCGATCAACGCACGCAGCAGGGACTCCGCTTTCTGCCGCTGTCGTTGGCGGATCAGATCGCGCATGTAGTCGGAGGTACTCGAATACCCGCCTTCATCGGCGTCCTGGTCGACAAACTGCTTGAGTGCATCACTGAGCGAAATGTTCATGGTGGCCATGGGGACTCCGTTGGCAGTTTTTGCCATTGCAGTGTGCGCTTCGGGTCTTTCGGCCGCAAACGCGTCCCGTTCATCCTGTTGTGGAGTGGTGCCACCAGCGTTCCACACGCCGTGAGTGGATTCCCGGACGCCCTGCCCAGAACCTCCCGCCTCACTCATTGACGATGTACATCAATCGCCCAGCTGCACTCAACCGGGCACGCTGTAGACCCCGCTGCGCTTCATCCGGGCGGCAACCGATGCCGCCCCTGCCACCAACGCACCAGACCCGCCCGTTCACGGGCGGGCCCGGCGAAGCATCACGCCGCCTGCGAGGCGTCCAGGAAGTCCTGCGCAAACCGCTGCAGCACGCCACCGGCCTCGTAGATGGACACTTCCTCGGCGGTATCCAGGCGGCAGGTGACCGGCACGCGCAGTTCTTCGCCGCTGCGGCGGTGGATCACCAGGGTCAGCTCGGCACGCGGCACGCGCTCACCGATCACATCGAAGGTTTCGGTGCCGTCGATGCCCAGCGTGGTGCGGGTGACGCCGGCCTTGAACTCCAGCGGCAACACACCCATGCCGATCAGGTTGGTGCGGTGGATCCGCTCGAAGCCTTCGGCCGCGATCGCCTCCACGCCGGCCAGGCGCACGCCCTTGGCGGCCCAGTCGCGCGAGCTGCCCTGGCCGTAGTCGGCGCCGGCGATGATGATCAGCGGCTGCTTGCGCGCCATGTAGGTTTCGATGGCTTCCCACATGCGCGTGACCTGCCCTTCCGGCTCCACGCGTGCCAGCGAACCCTGCTTGACCTGGCCATCGACCACGGCCATTTCATTGATCAGCTTGGGGTTGGCGAAGGTGGCACGCTGGGCGGTGAGGTGGTCGCCGCGATGGGTGGCGTAGGAATTGAAGTCTTCCTCGGGCAGGCCCATTTTCGCCAGGTATTCGCCGGCTGCACTGCTGGCCAGGATCGCGTTGGAGGGCGACAGGTGGTCGGTGGTGATGTTGTCGCCCAGCACCGCCAGCGGGCGCATGCCGCTGAGCGTGCGGGCACCGGCCAGCGCGCCCTCCCAGTACGGCGGGCGGCGGATGTAGGTGCTCTGCTCGCGCCAGGCGTACAGCGGGCTGATCGGCGCGCCGTGCTCCACCTTGAAGGTGAACATCGGGTCGTAGACCTTGCGGAACTGCTCGGGCTTGACGCTGGCCTTGACCACCGCATCGATCTCCGCATCGCTGGGCCAGAGGTCCTTGAGCGTGATCGGGCTGCCGTCGGCGCGGTAGCCCAGCGCGTCCTTCTCGATGTCGAAGCGCACCGTACCGGCGATGGCGTAGGCCACCACCAGCGGCGGCGAGGCCAGGAAGGCCTGCTTGGCATAGGGATGGATGCGGCCGTCGAAGTTGCGGTTGCCCGACAGCACGGCGGTGGCGTACAGGTCGCGGTCGATGATCTCTTGCTGGATGGCGGGGTCCAGCGCGCCGCTCATGCCGTTGCAGGTGGTGCAGGCGAAGGCCACGATGCCAAAGCCCATCTGCTCCAGGTCGCCGAGCAGGCCGGCCTCTTCCAGGTACAGCTGCACGGCCTTGGAACCGGGCGCCAGCGAGCTCTTCACCCACGGCTTGCGGACCAGCCCGGCGCGGTTGGCGTTGCGCGCCAGCAGCGCGGCGGAGATCACGTTGCGCGGGTTGCTGGTGTTGGTGCAGCTGGTGATGGCGGCGATGATCACCGCGCCATCGGGCATCAGCCCGTCGGCCTGCTCCTGCCTGCCGGCGGCCAGCTTGGCCTCGTCGGCGATGCCGCGCGCGGCCAGCTCGGTGGTGGCCACGCGCTTGTGCGGGTTGGACGGGCCGGCCATGTTGCGCACCACGCTGGACAGGTCGAACTGCAGCACGCGCGGGTACTGCACCTGGGCCAGGTCGTCCGACCACAGGCCGGCGGACTTGGCATAGGTTTCCACCAGCTGCACCTGGGTTTCCTCGCGGCCGGTCAGGCGCAGGTAGTCCAGGGTCTGTTCGTCGATGGAGAACATCGCCGCGGTGGCGCCGAACTCGGGCGTCATGTTGGAAATGGTGGCGCGGTCGCCGATGGTCAGCGCGCGCGCACCCTCGCCGAAGAACTCGATCCAGGCCCCCACCACGCGCTGCGCGCGCAGGTACTCGGTAAGCGCCAGCACGATGTCGGTGCAGGTGATGCCCGGCTGGGGGCGGCCGGTGAGTTCCACGCCGATGGTGTCGGGCAGGCGCATCCACGAGGCGCGGCCCAGCATCACGCTTTCTGCTTCCAGCCCGCCCACGCCGATGGCGATCACGCCCAGCGCATCCACGTGCGGGGTGTGGCTGTCGGTGCCCACGCAGGTATCGGGGAAGGCCACGCCGTCGCGCACCTGGATCACCGGGGACATCTTCTCCAGGTTGATCTGGTGCATGATCCCGTTGCCCGGCGGAATCACATCGACGTTCTTGAAGGCCTTGCGGGTCCAGTTGATGAAGTGGAAACGGTCTTCGTTGCGGCGGTCTTCGATGGCGCGGTTCTTCTCGAACGCGGCCTTGTCAAAGCCGGGGTATTCCACCGCCAGCGAGTGGTCCACGATCAACTGGGTGGGCACCACCGGGTTGATCTGGGCCGGGTCGCCACCGGCATCGGCGATGGCATCGCGCAGGCCGGCCAGGTCCACCAGGGCGGTCTGGCCGAGGATGTCATGGCACACCACGCGGGCGGGGAACCAGGGGAAATCCAGGTCCTGGCGGCGCTCGATGAGCTGCCGCAGCGAGGCGTCCAGGGTGGCCGGGTCGCAGCGGCGCACCAGGTTTTCAGCCAGCACGCGCGAGGTATACGGCAGCGTGGCGTAGGCGCCGGGCGCGATCGCGTCGACCGCGGCCCGGGTATCGAAATAGTCCAGCGAGGTGCCGGGAAGTGTCTTGCGGTACTGAGTATTCATGGCGGGCGATAGCTGCTTGTTGGCGGGCCGGGGCATCGTGACACCGGCAAAAAGGGAGTGGCGACGCCGCAACGGAGACGGGCTGGCATGGCCAGCCCGCTCCGCATTGCACCCGTTACCGGGTGCGGGGGAAACACATCAACTGCGCTGGTCGATCGGCACGAAGGCCTGGTCTTCCGGGCCGGTGTAGTTGGCGCTGGGGCGGATGATCTTGCCGTCGATGCGCTGCTCGATGATGTGCGCGCTCCAGCCGGAGGTGCGCGCGATGACGAACAGCGGGGTGAACATCGCCGTCGGCACGCCCATCATGTGGTAGCTGACCGCACTGAACCAGTCCAGGTTGGGGAACATCTTCTTGATGTCCCACATGACCGATTCCAGGCGCTCGGCGATGTCGAACATCTTCAGGTTCTGCTGCTCGCCGGACAGGTCGCGGGCCACTTCCTTGATGACGTTGTTGCGCGGGTCGCTGACCGTGTACACCGGGTGGCCGAAGCCGATCACCACTTCCTTGCGCTCCACGCGGGCCTTGATGTCCGCCTCGGCCTCGTCGGGATTGTCGTAGCGCTTCTGCACTTCGAAGGCCACCTCGTTGGCGCCGCCGTGCTTGGGGCCGCGCAGCGCGCCGATGCCACCGGTGATGCAGCTGTACATGTCGCTGCCGGTGCCGGCGATGACGCGGCAGGCAAAGGTGGAGGCGTTGAACTCATGCTCGGCGTACAGGATCAGCGAGGTGTGCATCGCCTTCACCCACGAATCCTGCGGCTTCTCGCCGTGCAGCAGGTGCAGGAAGTGGCCGCCGATGGAGTCATCGTCGGTCTCCACGTCGATGGCGCGGCCGTTGTGGCTCCAGTGGTACCAGTACAGCAGCATCGAGCCCAGGCAGGCCATCAGCTTGTCGGCGATGTCGCGCGCGCCGGGATGGTTGTGGTCGTCCTTCTCCGGCGACACGCAGCCCAGCACGGACACGCCGGTGCGCATCACATCCATCGGGTGCGCCGAGGGCGGCAGCTCTTCCAGCGCGGCCTTGACCGCGGCCGGGATGCCGCGCAGCGACTTCAACTTGGCCTTGTAGGCCACCAGCTCGGCGCGGGTCGGCAGCTTGCCGTGCACCAGCAGGTGGGCGATTTCCTCGAACTCGCTGGTGTTGGCCAGGTCCAGGATGTCATAGCCGCGGTAGTGCAGGTCGTTGCCGCTGCGGCCGACCGTGCACAGCGCGGTGTTGCCCGCGGCGGTGCCGGACAGGGCGACGGACTTCTTCGGCTTGAAGCCGGGGGCGGTGGTTGCTTCGCTCATGATCCCTCCAGAAAACAAGTGGTGCGACGTTACTTCTTGGCGGCAAACAACGCATCGAGCTGCTGCTCGAAGGCGTGGTAGCCGATACGGTCGTACAGCTCTTCACGGGTCTGCATCGCATCGACCACATTACGCTGGTGGCCGTCGCGGCGGATGGTCGCATATACATGCTCGGCGGCCTTGTTGGCGGCGCGGAACGCGGACAGCGGGAACAGCTGGATGGCGACGCCGGCCGAGGCCAGTTCATCGCGGGTGAACAGCGGGGTCTTGCCGAACTCGGTGATGTTGGCCAGCACCGGCACCTTCACCGCGTCCACGAAGCGGCGGTAGGTGGCCAGGTCGTAGGCGGCCTCGGCGAAGATGCCGTCGGCACCGGCCTCCACGCAGGCGATGGCGCGCTCGATGGCCGCGTCCACGCCGTCCACCTGGATGGCGTCGGTGCGCGCGATCAGGAAGAAGTCCGGGTCGGTCCTGGCGTCGGCGGCGGCCTTCACGCGGTCGACCATCTCGCCCTGGGTCACGATCTCCTTGCCCGGGCGGTGCCCGCAGCGCTTGGCGCCGACCTGGTCTTCGATATGACAGGCGGCGGCGCCGGCCTTGATCAGCGACTTGACCGTGCGCGCGATGTTGAACGCGCTGGGGCCGAAGCCGGTGTCGATGTCCACCATCAGCGGCAGGTCGCACACGTCGGTGATGCGGCGCACGTCGATCAGCACGTCTTCCAGGGTGTTGATGCCCAGGTCCGGCAGGCCCAGCGAACCGGCCGCCACGCCACCGCCGGACAGGTAGATCGCCCGGTAGCCGGCGCGCTGGGCCAGCAGGGCATGGTTGGCGTTGATCGCGCCGATCACCTGCAGGGGCGACTCGGCAGCCAGTGCGGCGCGGAAACGGGCGCCAGCGGAAGAAACAGGGGTGCTCATACGGCGGCATTCCATGGTGGTTGACCGGGAGAGAGGCGCAAGGGGCGTGCCAAGTGTCAACTATCTGATTTCATTGAGGCAGTGCGGCGACAGCGGCGTTTCACGTTGACACATTGAAACATCTGTAACATGGCTGGAACTGAAACGTTGAAACATCGCCATGTCCCTCGCCCTGCCCCGCCATCGTCCACGCCTGCCCGATCCCGAGCCGGGCAGCCTGCCGGTGATCTGGACGGTGAGCGTGTCGCGCCTGACCGGCCTGCTCGGCGATGTCATCCCCGAGTTCGACCGCCGGGCGCGGATCGTGCCGATCAACCTCGGCTTCGAGGAAGCGGTGGACGTGATCGGCCAGCGCCTGCGCCGCGAGCACTGCGACGTGGTGATCGCCGGCGGCTCCAACGCGGCCTACCTGCGCAGCCGGCTGGAGGTACCGCTGGTGCCGATCCAGGCCAACGGCTTCGACCTCATGGAAGCACTGGCGCGCGCCCGCCGGATAGCGCCGCGCATCGGCCTGGTCACCCATGCCACCGACGTGCCCACGTTCGGCAGTTTCCAGCACAGCTTCGGGCTGGACATCGAGCACCGCCGCTTCGTCACCCGCGAAGACGCGCGCGACTGCATCGCCGACCTGCGCGCCAATGGCATCGAGGTGATCGTGGGGACCGGCATGGCCATCGACCATGCCGAGCAGGTGGGCCTGCCGGGCGTGTTGCTGTACTCGGCCGATTCGGTACGCCAGGCCTTCGAACACGCGCTGGAACTCACCCAGACACTGGCCCGGGTGGGCGCGCCTTCACTTCGCCGGCGCGCGCCGGCCCGGCGCGGCGACAGCGACCACGCGCTGCTGGGTGACAGCGTGACCATGCAGCAGGTGCGCGAGCGCATCGCCCTGTACGCCCCGCACGACAGCACCGTGCTGGTGACCGGCGAAACCGGCACCGGCAAGGAACTGGTGGCGCGCCAACTGCACGCCGCCAGTGGCCGGCGCGGTCGCTTCGTGGCGCTCAACTGCGGGGCGATCAGCGAATCGCTGCTGGAAGCGGAACTGTTCGGCTACACCGAAGGCGCCTTTACCGGCGCCCGCCGTGGCGGTCGTGTCGGCCTGGTCGAGGCGGCCGACGGCGGCACCCTGTTCCTGGATGAGATCGGCGAACTGCCACTGCCGCTGCAGACCCGCCTGCTGCGGGTGCTGGAAGAGCGCGAGGTGTTGCGGGTGGGTGCCACCGAGCCGACCCCGGTGGATGTGCGCGTGGTCGCGGCCACGCTGCAGGCGCTGGAATCGCTGGTGGCCGCGCAGCGCTTCCGCCGCGACCTGTATTACCGGCTGGCCGCACTGCGCATCGCCCTGCCCACGCTGCAGGAGCGCGCCGACGATATACCGGCGCTGGTCGCCCACTTTTTCACCCAACTCAGTGGCCAGCCCTCACCGCTGGCCGCCGATGCGTTGCAGCGCCTGTGCGAATACGCCTGGCCGGGCAACGTGCGCGAACTGCGCAACCTGGTGGATCGCCTGCGCATCCACTGGCCAACCCCCGCCACGCCGTTGACCCTGTCGCAGATGCTGCCTTGGTTGCCCGAGCTGCAGGCCGGCCCGGCCACCCTGGCGCTGCGGGCGCTGCCACCGGCCACGGTGGGGGCGGCCCAGCGCCCGGACACGGCCACCCTGCGCCAGGTGCTGGCCGACTGCGGCGGCAACCGCGAGCAGGCGTGCCTGCAACTGGGGGTCTCGCGGACCACGCTATGGCGCTGGCTGCGCGAGTTGCCGCCGGCCTGACACCGCCGCCGGCCAGGCCCTATGCCAGCGGGGGCAGTGGCAGCCGGAAGTAGACCACCCGCTCGGTTTCCTCGAAACCACACGCGCGGTGTGCGGCATGCGCCTGCACATCCTCAACGCGGCTGTCCGAGGCCAGCTCGCTGCAGCCGGCTGCTCGCGTCCAGTCCTGCACCGCATCGAGCAAGGCACGGCCCACAGCGTGGCCCTGCCACGCTGGCTGCACGTACCAGCCTTCCAGAAAGCCCACCGGCGAGGAGTCGGTGCCATTCACGTAATCGTGGCGCAGACGCACTTCGGCAAAACCGACCGCCTCACCACCTGCCAGACAGCCCAGGAATACCGCGCCCTCTGGATCGGCCAGCGACTGCGCCAGCGCCTCCAGCGGATCAGCGGCATCGGGCCACAGCCCCAGCCGCAGCCGCGCCCACGCCGCCGCATCGGCCGGCGAGGCTTGGCGGATCGTCGGCATGGCACCACTCACGGGAACAGCAACCGCTTGCTCCACTGGCCGTCGGCATCGATCTCGTAGCACCAGCGCTCATGCAGGCGGAACTGCGCGCCGTACCAGAACTCGATCCGCTGTGGCACCACGCGCAGGCCGCTCCAGCCCTCCGGGCGGGGCACCTCGCGATCGGCGAAGCTGGCCTCGGTGGTGGCCACGCGCGCATCGAACGCCTCGCGCGAGGCCAGCGTGCGCGACTGCAGCGATGCCCACGCGCCGATCTGGCTCATGCGCGGGCGCGAGGCGAAATACGCGTCGGCCTCGACATCGTCCACCTGCTCCACGCTGCCCTCGATGCGCACCTGGATGCCCGCCTCGCGCAGGCTGCGCCACAGGAACAGCAGGGCCGCATGCGGATTGACCCGCAGTTCGCGCCCCTTGTGGCTGTCCAGGTGGGTGTAGAACACGAAGCCGCGCGCGTCGAAGGCCTTCAGCAGCACGGTGCGTGCCGAGGGATGGCCGTTGCCGTCGGCGGTGGCCACGGTCATCGCATTGGGTTCGATTTCCGCGCTGCGCTTGGCCTCTTCAAACAGCACGGCGAACGTGGACAACGCTTCGGTATACAGATCGGTCATGGTTGGTTTCTTGCCATTCGATTTGGGTTTATTGTCACCGCATGCCTGCCACCGCGTACATGCCCCGCCCCGGCGGTTTTCCCGATGCCCTGGTGGCGGCGGCCCTGGACGATGCGTTGGCCACGCGCACGGCGGTGCCAGTATTGGCGATCAGCGGCCTGCAGGGCAGCGGCAAATCGACGCTGGCCGCGCAGGTGGTGGCCCTGGCCGGACAACGCGGGCTGCGCGCGGCCACGCTGTCCATCGATGATGTGTACCTGGGCCACGCCCAGCGCGCGCACCTGGCCCGAAGCGTGCATCCGCTGCTGTCCACGCGCGGCCCGCCCGGCACCCATGACCTGCCCCTGGCCCACGCCACCTTCGATGCGATCGCCGCCGGCAAGCCGCTCGCGTTGCCGCGCTTTGACAAGTTGGCCGACGACCGCGTGCCGCCGGCCGGGTGGCCGCGCGTGGAAGGCGCACTGGACCTGCTGGTGTTCGAAGGCTGGTTCCTGGGCACGCCGGCGCAGGCCGAGGCGGCGCTGGAGCCGCCGTTGAACGCGCTCGAACGCGAGCACGACGCCGACGGTCGCTGGCGACACTGGTGCAACCAGGCCCTGGCCAACGACTACCCGGCGCTGTGGCAGCGCTGCGACCGGTTGTGGTTCCTGCGGCCGCCCGACTTCGCGGTGGTGCCGCGCTGGCGGTGGGAGCAGGAACAGCACCTGCAGGCCGCCGAGCCCGGGCGCGCCGGCATGGGCCGCGCCGGGATCGAGCGCTTCGTGCAGTACTACGAGCGGGTCAGCCGGCAGGCGCTGCGCACCCTGCCGGCCCTGGCCGACCGGGTGATCGCGCTGGACGACCAGCGCCGGGTGCAACCGGCCGGGTGAGCCGGCCAAGGCCGGTCAGCTCACCAGGAAGGTCACCCGCAGGTTGACCCGCCACTCGGTGATGTTGCCTTCGCCGTCGGTGACCACCTTGGTCTCGTTGATCCAGGCGCCCTGGATGCCCTTGACCGTCTCGGACACCTTCTTCAGGCCACTGCGCACCGCATCCTCGACGCTGGTCTTGGAGGAGGCGTTGATCTCGATGATTTTGGCCACTGACATGGACAGGCTCCGGGTGTGCGCGGGACATTCCGCGCTGCCCACCATGGGGGCCGGCGCGTAAAGGCCGTGGCACGGAGATGTTAGGATCGCGGGTAATGAATCCCGCTCCGAACCTGATCCTGATCGGCCCGATGGGCGCCGGCAAAACCTGCATCGGGCGCCGCCTCGCCGAGCGCTTCACGCTGGATTTCGTGGACGCCGACCAGGCCATCGTCGACGCGGCCGGCGCCAGCATTCCCACGATCTTCGAGCACTCCGGCGAAGCCGGCTTCCGCCAGCATGAGCGCCAGGTGCTGCAGACCCTGCTGGCGGGCGCCAACCAACTGGTCTCCACCGGCGGTGGCGCGGTGCTGGACGCCGACAACCGCGCCACCATCGCGCGCCGTGGTTTCGTGGTGTACCTGCGGGTCAGCGTGGCCGCCCAGCTGGAGCGGCTGGCGCGCGACCGCACCCGGCCGCTGCTGCAGCGCCCGGATCGCGAACAGGTCCTGCACGAGATGGCCGCCCTGCGCGATCCGCTGTACCGCGACCTGGCCGACCTCACCCTGGACACCGACCTCTACACCCCCGCCGACGCCACCGCGCAGCTGGTGCTGCGCCTGGCGGCGCAATGGCAGCGACAGGACCCCACCGCATGACCGCCCCCCGCACCGTCGCCGTTGCCGGCGACCGCCCCTATACCATCCACATCGGCCCGGGCCTGCTCGGCCAGGGCGAGCTGCTCACCCGGCATGTCCGCGGCCGCCACGTGCTGCTGGTCAGCGATTCCTCGGTGGCGCCGCTGTACCTGGCCGGGGTGCGCGCTGCACTGGCCTCGGCACGGCCGGACCTGCAGGTCGGCGAGCTGGTGCTGCCGGCCGGCGAAGCCTCCAAGACCCTGGCCAACTTCGGCGCGGCGATCAGCGCGCTGGCCGCGCTCGGGGCCACCCGCGACGCCTGCGTGATGGCCCTCGGCGGCGGCGTGGCCGGCGACCTGGCCGGGTTTGCCGCGGCCTGCTGGATGCGCGGGGTGGACTGCGTGCAGTTGCCGACCTCGCTGCTGGCGATGGTGGACTCCTCGGTGGGCGGCAAGACGGCCGTGGACATCCCCGAGGGCAAGAACCTGGTGGGTGCGTTCCATCCGCCACGCGCGGTGATCGCCGATACCGCCGCGCTGCGCACGCTGCCCGCGCGCGAGCTGCGCGCCGGCCTGGCCGAAGTGATCAAGTACGGCGCGCTGGGCGATCCGGTGTTCTTCCAGTGGCTGCAGGCCGAACACGCCGCGCTGCTGGCCGGCGATGACGCCGCGCTGGCCCAGGCCATCGCGCGCAGCTGCGAGCACAAGGCCGCCATCGTCGCGCGCGACCCGTTGGAGAAGGGCGAGCGGGCGCTGCTCAACCTCGGCCACACCTTCGGCCACGCCATCGAGACCGAACAGGGCTATGGCGCGCCAGGCAACGACAACCTCAACCATGGCGAAGCGGTGGCCGTGGGCATGGTGCTGGCCGCACGCCTGTCGGCGCAGCTGGGCATGAGCGATGACGCCGATACCCGCGCACTGCGCGAGGTGCTGGTGCGCTATGAATTGCCGGTGGCCATTCCCGCCGGACTGGCCCCGCAGGCCCTGCTGGCGCGCATGCGCCTGGACAAGAAGAACGTCGCCGGCCGCCTGCGCCTGGTGCTCTGGCGCGGCATCGGTCGCGCCGAGGTGGTGGCCGACGTGGACGAGGCCGACGTGCTGCGCGTGCTGGCCGCCGGCTGACCTGCGACCGTTGGCCGCAGCCCGGGGCGCCGCCACGGCCCACCCCGGCGTTCGCGGCTACAATCGCGCCCATGCGTGTCTTCCTGCAGCACCACACCGGCGGCGCCGACCCGGTCCGCTATGTCCAGCTGACCCTGCAACCGGACCTGTTCGGCGGCTGGGAGCTGCTGCGCGAATCCGGCCAGCTCGGCGGGCGCGCGCAGTTGCGCCGGGAGCTGTTCCTGCAGGCCGACGCGGCCCGGCACGCCTTCGAAAAAGCGCGCGACACCGAGCTGCACCGCGGCTATGAAATCCGCCCCGCCCCCGGCATGGCATCGCCCTGAGCGCCGCCGCCCCACTCCCCCGGCCCTGCGCCACCCGATTCCAAGGAAGCGTTCCGTGACCATTCCCTCCCGCCATGATCGCCTGCTGCGCGCCCTGCGCCGCGAACCGGTGGACTGCACCCCCGTCTGGCTGATGCGCCAGGCCGGCCGTTACCTGCCCGAGTACCGCGCCACGCGCGCCAAGGCCGGCAGCTTCCTGGCCATGGCCAAGAACCCGGACATCGCCTGCGAAGTCACCCTGCAGCCGCTGCGTCGTTTCGACCTGGACGCGGCGATCCTGTTCTCCGACATCCTCACCATCCCCGACGCGATGGGCCTGGACCTGTACTTCGTGGACGGCGAAGGCCCCAAGTTCCGCCACCCGGTGCGCGATGCGGCGGCGATCGCGCGGCTGGCCGTGCCGGACATGGAGACCGAACTGCGCTATGTGATGGATGCGGTGCGCGTTATCCGCCGCGAACTGGACGGCAAGGTGCCGCTGATCGGCTTCTCCGGCAGCCCGTGGACGCTGGCCTGCTACATGGTCGAGGGCGGCGGCAGCAAGGATTTCGCCCGGATCAAGGCCATGGCGCTGAACGAGCCGGCCGCCCTGCACCAGTTGCTGTCGGTGGTCACCGATGCGGTCATCGCCTACCTCGCCGCCCAGCGCGCGGCCGGCGCGCAGGTCCTGCAGGTGTTCGACACCTGGGGCGGCGTCCTCAGCCCGGGCATGTACCGTGAATTCTCGCTGCGCTACCTCACCCGCATCGCGCAGGAACTCGAACGTGGCCGGGGCGACCAGCGCACCCCGCTGATCCTGTTCGGCAAGGGCACCGGCCTGCACCTGGGCGCCCTGGCCGATACCGGCGCCGACGCCCTCGGCGTGGACTGGACCCTGGACCTGGCCGACGCGCTGGCCCGCACCGGCGGCCGCGTCGCCCTCCAGGGCAACCTGGATCCGGCCACGCTCTACGGCAACCCCGACGCCATCGAACGCGCCGCCGGCGTCGTCCTGGACAGCTACGCCGACGGCAACAACGGCTCCCGCGAAGGCCACGTCTTCAACCTCGGCCACGGCATGTCCCCGGACATGAACCCCGACCACGTCGGCATCCTCGTGGACGCCGTCCACCGCCACAGCAAGCGCTGAGCGCCAAAGGCCCGGGGCATTCAAAAAATCAACCCCGCAACGCGCCGAATCCAAAAATCAACCACGCACCGCGCGCCCCGGGTAGAGCCACCCCATGGGTGGCTGCGCGCAATGCCAGAACCAAGAGCAGCCACCCATGGG
>NZ_JAVWXA010000014.1:45197-56403 GCF_036662295.1 Stenotrophomonas sp. | reverse complement strand
GGGACTTGCAGCGTGTCCCGCACCCCCGCCCGTACCCGCCCCAAGCGACAAGGCAACGCACTCGCGCGCTCTTGCCTCTCCCATGGGCACCTAAAAACCTCAGCCAAAAATCATTGAAGAATTGTAAAGCGAATGAGAACGCTTTACATTTACACACCCTGCGCTGCCAGCGCGGGCCTGGCCGGAATCCACGGACGGCCGCCAGGTCCTGCTCACCCAACGGCAGCAAAGGAACCGACCCACGGTCGGCGCGTCCCCTCCCTGGATGGATCTACCGCCTGGCGCCCTCGGCGCTGGCTTGCCGTGCCTGCTGCCTGCCGTTTTCCCCTCACCGACCTGCCCGAGACCTGCGCATGCCCTTCCGCCACCACCCGCCCCGCTCCCTCCGCCGCGCCCCGCTCGGCCTGGCCCTGCTCGCCGTCCTGTCGCTGGCCTCCCCCCTGGCCCTGGCCGACACCAGCGCCGATGCCGCCAGCGGCGCCGACGCCAAAACCCTCGACAAGGTCAGCGTCGTTGGCGACCGCCCTGCCCCGTCCAGCACCACCCGCCTGCCCATGACCCTGCAGGAAACCCCGCAGTCGGCCAGCTCCATCGGCCTCCAGCGCCTCCAGGACGAATCGTTGTTCAGCATCAACGACGTCCTGCGCAACGTCACCGGCGTCAGCGTCTCCTTCTACGACACCCAGCGCCCGCTCTACTACGCCCGCGGCTTTGCCATCACCGACTTCCAGGTCGACGGCATCCCCACCTACAGCGGCTCCACCAACCAGGAATACGACACCGCCTTCTACGACCGCATCGAAGTCATCCGCGGTGCCAACGGCCTGCTCAGCGGCGCCGGCGTGCCCTCGGCCACGGTGAACCTGCTGCGCAAGCGCCCGGGCAAGGACTTCGACGCCTCGTTCTCGGTCAGTGCCGGCAGCTGGGATTACCGCCGCATGGAAGCGGACGTCAACGCACCGCTCACCGCCGACGGCCGCTTCCGCAGCCGCGTGGTGGCCGCCTATACCGATCGTGATTTCTATTACGACCGGTACAAGGAAAACAAGATGGCCGGCATGGCCGTGCTCGAAGGCGATCTGACCGACAGCACCACCGTCACCGTCGGCTACCAGACCCAGGACAACAACCCGGTCGGTTCCACCTGGGGCACGGTCCCGTTCTTCGACAGCCAGGGCAACTTCGCGCACCTGCCGCGCTCGACCAACGTCGCCCCCAGGTGGAGCTACTGGCAGCGCGAAACCGGCACCACCTTCGCCAATCTCGAACAGCGCCTCGGCGAGGACTGGCTGCTGAAGATCAACACCGCCTACACCCGCGGCAACGTGCAGAACATCCGCCTGTACGGCAGCGGCTACCCCGACCCGGCCACCGGGGCGGGCATCTACCTGCGCACCGCCGCCGGCGATTCGGAAGACACCCGCCGCAACGTGGATGCCTACCTCACCGGCAGCTTCGCGCTGTTCGGCCGCGAGCACGAGGTGACCCTGGGCGCGCAGTGGGCCGACCTGGAGAGCACCACCAACACGCTGGCGCTCAACTACCCCGCCGACTGGGCGCGCTGCGGCACCGAGCGCTGCTACTACATCCCCAACATCCACAGCTGGGATGGCGACATCTCCGAGGTGACCTACACCCGCACCGGCGCGCGCCGCGTGGCCAAGACCACCCAGAGCGGGGTGTACCTGGCCACCCGCCTGCGCCTGGCCGACCCGCTGTCGCTGATTGCCGGTGCACGCCTGAGCCGCTGGCAGACGCTGACCCGCGCCTACAACGTGGCCGGCGCCTACACCGCCACCAGCGGTGCCTACAAGGTGGACGATGAAGTCACCCCGTACGTGGGCCTGGTGTATGACATCACCCCCAGCGTGTCGGCCTATGCCAGCTACACCGAAATCTTCAACCCGCAGAACTTCAAGGACAAAAACGAAAACCTGCTGGCCCCGGTGCAGGGTTCCAACCTGGAGGCGGGCATCAAGACGCAGTGGTTCGATGGCCGCCTGACCGCCAATGCCGCCGTGTTCGAGGCCAAGCAGGACAACTACGCGGTGCGCGACATGAGCGTGCCCGACGGCTCGCTCAGCGATGGCACCTCGGCCTACATCGGCGTCAACGGCACCAAGGTGCGCGGCTGGGAAATGGACGTCAACGGCGAGATCCTGCCGGGCTGGACGGTCAACGCCGGTTTCACCCACGTCAAGATGACCCGCGCGGCCACCGACCTGCTCTACGCCAACCCGGCCGAAGACCTGCTGCAGCTCAACACCCAGGTGCAGCTGCGCGGTGCGCTGGCGCGCCTGAGCGTGGGCGGCGGCGTGCAGTGGCAGAGCAAGGTGCAGGGCTACAACATCCCCTACCCGCTGGGCGGCACGGTCACGGTGAACCAGCCGGCGTATGCGCTGGTGCAGTTCAATGCCAACTACCGCATCAGCGACAACTGGACCGCCACCCTGAGCGTGCGCAACGCGCTGGACAAGACCTACTGGGCCAACCTGGACTACAACAACTACGGCGAACCGCGCTTCGTGGCGGCCAGCCTGCGCTGGAAGTTCTAAGCGCAACCGGCGGCTTGCGTGGGATGCCCCGCCACGGCCCACGGTCGTGGCCTCCCGGGGTTCGCCACGCCCCCCGCGCGTTTCAACCTGAATGGGCCCGCCGCTTGGCGGGCCTTTTTTTTGCTGCGCTGCGGGTTGCAACCGGCTTCATAATTATGGCGTAATTATCTGGACGCCATCTGGAACCCCGTCGATGAATCCGAGCTGGGACACACTGGAACGCGGCCGCCAGGCGCGGCTGGAACGGGCCGCCCCCTGGGCCCGCGGGCGCGAGGTCGCCGCCAAGGACGTGGCCGACCTGCTGCACGCGCTGCTGGAACCCGGCGACAAGGTCTGCCTGGAGGGCAACAACCAGAAGCAGGCCGATTTCCTGGCCCAGGCCCTGGCCGAGCTGGACCCGGCGCGTGTGCACGACCTGCACATGGTGCAGTCGGTGCTGTCCCTGCCCGCCCACCTGGACGTGTTCGAGCGCGGCATCGCTTCAAAGCTGGACTTCTCCTTCTCCGGCCCGCAGTCGGTGCGGCTGGCCAACCTGGTCGCCGAAGGGCGCATCCAGATCGGGGCCATCCACACCTACCTGGAACTGTTCGGCCGCTACTTCATCGACCTCACCCCGCGCATGGCCCTGGTCGCCGCGCAGGCGGCCGACCGCCACGGCAACCTCTACACCGGCCCCAACACCGAAGACACGCCGGTGATCGTGGAGGCCACCGCTTTCGGCGGCGGCATCGTCATCGCCCAGGTCAACGAAATCCTCGACACCCTCCCCCGCGTCGACATCCCCGCCGACTGGGTCAACTTCGTGGTGCAGGCGCCGCGCCCGAACCACATCGAACCGCTGTTCACCCGCGACCCGGCGCAGATCTCCGAGATCCAGGTGCTGATGGCGATGATGGCCATCAAGGGCATCTACGCCGAGTACGGCGTGAACCGGCTCAACCACGGCATCGGCTTCGATACCGCGGCGATCGAACTGCTGCTGCCCACCTATGCCGAATCGTTGGGGCTGAAAGGAAAGATCGGCCAGCACTGGGCGCTCAACCCGCACCCGGCGCTGATCCCGGCGATCGAATCGGGCTTTGTGTCCTCGGTGCATTCGTTCGGGTCCGAGCTGGGCATGGAGAAGTACATCGCCGCCCGCAGCGATGTGTTCTTCACCGGCGCCGACGGGTCGATGCGCTCCAACCGCGCGTACTCGCAGACCGCCGGCCTGTATGCCTGCGACATGTTCATCGGCTCCACCCTGCAGATCGACCTGCAGGGCAACAGCTCCACCGCCACCCGCGACCGCATCGCCGGCTTCGGCGGCGCCCCCAACATGGGCTCGGACGCGCGCGGCCGCCGCCATGCCAGCCCGGCCTGGCTCAAGGCGGGCCAGCAGGCCGCGCGCCCGGGCGAGATGCCGCGCGGGCGCAAGCTGGTGGTGCAGATGGTGGAGACCTTCCGCGAGCACATGGCCCCGGCCTTCGTCGAACGCCTGGATGCCTGGGACCTGGCCGAGCGCGCGGCGATGCCACTGCCGCCGGTGATGATCTACGGCGATGACGTCAGCCACGTGCTCACCGAGGAAGGCATCGCCAACCTGCTGCTGTGCCGCACCCCGGAAGAGCGCGAACAGGCCATCCGCGGCGTGGCCGGCTACACCGCGATGGGCCTGGGCCGTGACCGCGCGATGGTGGAAAACCTGCGCGACCGCGGCGTGATCCAACGTCCCGACGACCTGGGCATCAACGTGCGCGATGCCAGCCGCGACCTGCTGGCCGCACGCTCGGTGAAAGACCTGGTGCGCTGGTCCGGCGGTCTGTACGACCCGCCCAAGCGCTTCCGCAACTGGTAAGGGACAGGCCATGGAAACCCTCGACTATCGATTCAACGGCAGCACCGATGTGCCGTTCCCCCGCGCCGCGGTGCTGGTGGGCGTGCTCGCCTCGGGCAACCTGGAAGTGCTGCTGGAACCGGCGGCGCTGGACGGCACCATGACCGTGCAGGTGATCACCGCCGCGCAGGGCTTTGGCAGCATCTGGCAGGCGGTGATCGGCGATTTCGCCCGGCGCCACCCGCTGCGCGACGTGCGCGTGTCGATCAACGATGCCGGCGCCACGCCGGCCGTGGTCAGCCTGCGCCTGGACCAGGCGGTGCAGGCCCTGACCGCCGGAGGTGGCGCATGAGCCGGGTGCACCGCCACAGCTACTACGAGGCCGACGCGCGCGAGCGCATCGCCGGGCTGCTCGATGCCGGCACGTTCACCGAGCTGCTCGGCCCTGCCCAGCGGGTGCTCAGCCCGCACCTGGCCCAGCTCGACCAGCCGGCCGCCTTCGACGACGGCATCGTGGTGGGCGAAGGCCGCCTGCACGGCAAGCGCGTGCTGGTGGCCGCCCAGCAGGGCCAGTTCATGGGCGGCGGCGTGGGCGAAGTGCATGGCGCCAAGCTGACCGGCCT
Source organism: Stenotrophomonas sp. (assembly GCF_036662295.1). Taxonomy (GTDB): domain Bacteria; phylum Pseudomonadota; class Gammaproteobacteria; order Xanthomonadales; family Xanthomonadaceae; genus Stenotrophomonas. The sequence goes on along the minus strand of NZ_JAVWXA010000014.1, from coordinate 51,409 downwards.
GCTGCAACGCGCCGCCCGCACCCTCCCCGAGGGCGTGCTGTTGCTGCTCGATACCGGCGGCGTGCGCCTGCACGAGGCCAACGCCGGGTTGATCGCCATTTCTGAAATCATGCGCGCCACGCTGGACGTGCGCGCCGCCGGCGTGCCGGTGCTGGCGCTGATCGGCAGCGGCAACGGTGCCTTCGGGGGCATGGGCATCGTGGCGCGCTGCTGCACCACCGTGATCATGTCCGAGGAAGGGCGGCTGTCATTGTCCGGCCCGGAAGTGATCGAAACCGTCCGCGGCGTGGAGGAGTTCGACGCACGCGACCGGGCGCTGGTGTGGCGGGTGACCGGCGGCAAGCACCGCTACCTGATCGACCAGGCGCAGGTGCTGGTGCCCGATGCGATCGAGGCCTTCGCCCAGGCCGCCGCCGACGCGCTGCAGCCGGACACCGCCAGCACCGATACCGACACCGCGCTGGCTGCCCTGCAGGCCCGCCACGCCGCGCTGAAGGCGCGTGCGCAGGCGTGGGGCGGTTGCCGCGACGGCGTGGATATCTGGGCGCTGCAGGGCATCGAAGATCCGCAACGGCTGCCGCTGCTGGAGACCGACGACTTCCTTGCCGCCACCGCCCACCGGAGCCTGCCATGAGTGTTTCGCCCGACACCCGCCCCGCGCTGGCACCGCTGCTGGCCGCGCTGTTCCCGGCCGGCCATGCCATCGCCGTGCACGATTCGGTATTGACCGGCACCGCGCGCACCGCCGACGGCGAGGTGACGGTCATCGGCACCACCGACAAGATCGAAGTCGGCGTGGACCACGCGCTGGTGCTGGCCGAGACCGTGCTGGCCAGCACCGCCGCGCATCCGCATCGTCCGATCGTGATGCTGGTCGATACCGCTGGCCAACGGCTGGCCCGCCGCGATGAACTGCTGGGCATCAACGGCTATTTCGCGCACCTGGCGCAGACCCTGGACCTGGCGCGGCGGCGCGGTGCGCGGCTGGTCACGCTGGTGTACGGCGAATCGGTGAGCGGCGGCTTCCTGTCCTTCGGGTTGATGGCCGACCACATCCACGCCCTGCCCAGTGCGCAGGTGCGGGTGATGGACCTGCGTGCGATGGCGCGCGTGACCAAGCAACCGCTGGAGAAACTGCAGGCATTGAGCGAGAGCTCGCCGGTATTTGCGCCGGGCGTGGCCAACTACGTGGCCATGGGCGCGGTGCAGTCGGTGTGGGACGGCGACCTGGCCGCCGCGCTGCTGCAGGCGCTGGCCACGCCGGCCAGCGGCGACCGGCGCGCGGTGCAGGGTGCCGAGCGCGGCGGGCGGCAGCAGGCCGCCAGCGTCGCCGCCCGGGTGGCCGCCGGCGATGCCTGAGCAGCCGGCCCGCCACACGCTGGTCTGGCTGGCCCCCCAGGCCGGCTGGCGCGCCGACGTGCCCGCGCGTGAGCCGCGCCTGCTGGCCTGGTTCGCGCAGGGCGCGCCTGCGGTGGTGGCGCGACGGGCAGCCGACGATCCCGATCCCCGCCTGCGCCTGGGCGTGCCGCTGCCACCGGCCGAGGGCAAACAGCGGCTGGCGCTGCGGGTAGCGCGGCAGGACATCGCACGCCAGCTTGCCCCGCCCACCCTCGGCGCGGTGATCGCCACGCCCGGGCTGGCCCACGATCCGGCGTGGCGGCCGGCCCTGCAGGCGCTGGATGCCATCGCCCCGGCGCGCGTGTTCGGCGCGTTCGCGTGGCAGTCCCTGACCGGCCTGGCCTATGTGCACGCCGGCTCGGACATCGACCTGCTGTGGCGCGTGCATTCGCCCGAGGTGGCCGACCGCCTGGTGACGCGGCTGCAGGCCTGGGAAGCCCACTTCAGCCGGCGCGTGGACGGCGAACTGCTGCTGGCCGGTGGCGGCGCGGTGAGCTGGCGCGAGTACGCCGGCAGCACGCGCCAGGTGCTGGTCAAGCGCATCGATGGCGCCGCGCTGGAACCGCGCGAGCGGTTGTTCGATGCCACCGGCATCCCCGCATGAACGCCACTGCCTTCGCCTCCCTGCCCCGCCCATCCGCCCGCATGGACAGCGCGCGGCTGGGCCGGCTGGCCATCGCCAGCCTGCATGCCGAACTGGCCTGCGCGCCCAAGCCGGGCCTGGTGACGCCGTTCGACCGCGGCAGCCACGCCGACATGGATGCCGGCACGTTCCTGCGCAGCCTGTTTGCGCTGCGCCACTATTTCCGCGATGCCGCCCGTGCCGGTGCCGTCGATGCGCCCTTCGCGCATCTGCGCGCGCTTGGCATCGCCGCCGAGGCCGCGATGCAGCGCGCCACCGGCGGGGTCAACACCCATCGTGGCGCGATCTTCAGCCTGGGCCTGCTGGTGGCGGCGGCCGCCGCATGCCGTCGCGATACGGCCGGGCCGCCCGCCGCCGAGCAGGTCTGCCTGGCCGTGCAGCGCTGGGCACCGGCGTTGGCGAGTGCGCCCCTGGACCCGACCAGCCCCGGCCAGCGCATGCGCGCCGCCCATGGCGTGGCCGGCGTGCGCGAACAGGCCATCGCCGGGTATCCGATCCTGCGCGAGGTGGGCCTGCCCACCCTGCGCCACGCGCTGGCCGCCGGGCTGCCGCGCGAGGCCGCGCTGTGCCACACGCTGATGCGGCTGGTGGCGCACGTGGACGACCTCAACCTGCTGCACCGTGGCGGTGCCGATGGCCTGGCCTGGGCACGCGCGCAGGCACGGGCGTTCATCGCCGCCGGTGGCGCCTTCGCCCCGGGCTGGCACACGCAGCTGGCGGTGATCGGCGAGGGCTTCGTCGCACGCCGGCTCAGCCCCGGGGGCAGTGCCGACCTGCTGGCCTGCAGCTGGTTCCTGCTGCAGCAGGAGGCCGCATGAGCCTGGCCCTGCTCTGCCCCGGCCAGGGCGCGCAGCACCCGGCGATGTTCGACCGGGTACGCGACCTGCCCGCCGCGCGCGAGGCGCTGGCCGCGCTGCAGGCGGTGCTGGGGCGCGACGCGTTCGAGGCCGCTGCCGGCGAGGATCGCTTCGACAACGCGGTGGCGCAGCCGCTGCTGTGCGCGGCCAGCCTGGCGCACTGGCAGGCACTGCGCACGCGCCTGCCATCGCCCACGGTGGTGGCCGGCTACAGCATCGGCGAGCTGGCCGCGCAGTGCATCGCCGGCAGCATGGACGTCACCGCCTGCCTGCAGCTGTCTGCACGGCGCGCGCAGCTGATGGATGCAGCCAGCCCGCCGGATGCGGGCATGCAGGCGGTGCTGGGCCTGGCGCGCGCGCCGCTGCAGGCGCTGTGTGCGGCGCACGGTGCGCATATCGCCATCGTCAACGGCGCCGATCACTTCATCGTGGGGGGCACCCGCGCGGCCCTGCAGGCGCTGGCAGGCGCGGCAACGCAGCGCGGCGCCGAGGTCCGCCCGCTGCCGGTGCATGTGCCCGCGCACACCCCGCTGCTGGCCGTGGCCGCCGAGGGCCTGGCGGCCGCGCTGGCACAGGCCGCGCTGGCGGCGCCGCAGCGCATGGTGCTGGCTGGCATCGATGCCCGCGCCGTGCGCGATCGCGCCGGCGTGGTGCACACGTTGTCGGCCCAGCTGGCGCAGACCATCGAGTGGTCGCAGGTGCTGCGCCAGGCCTTCGAGCGTGGCGCACGGGTGTTCCTGCAGCTGGGCCCGGGCACGGCGCTGGCGCACATGGTCGCCCGCGACTACCCGTGCTGCGACGTGCGGGCCATCGAGGAATTCCAAGGGCTGGACGGGGCGGCGGCGTGGGTGGACGCCACCCTGGGCCGGCGGGCGTAAGCGTTGTCGTGATGCCGTAACGCGTCGTACCCGGGGATGGCGGGCTTCCATCCGTGCTGTACGCCAATCACGTGTCTGGGAGGGCGCATGAGTCCACAAGTCGCAACGATCATCGGTCTGGTGATCATGTTCATCGTCGCCACCGCACTGCCGATCAACATGGGCGCGGTGGCCTTCGCGCTGGCCTTCATCATCGGCGGGGTGTTTGTCAGCATGGAGGGCAAGGAAGTGCTGGCGGGCTTCCCCGGCGACCTCTTCCTGACCCTGGTGGGCATCACCTACCTGTTCGCCATCGCGCAGAAGAACGGCACCATCGACCTGCTGGTGCATTGGGCGGTGCGGGCGGTGCGCGGCCGCATCGTGGCCATTCCCTGGGTGATGTTCGTGGTGACCGCGGTGCTCACCGCGTTCGGCGCACTGGGCCCGGCGGCGGTGGCGATCATCGGGCCGGTCGCCCTGCGCTTTGCCAAGCAGTACCGGATCAACCCGCTGCTGATGGGCCTGCTGGTCATCCATGGGGCGCAGGCCGGTGGCTTCTCGCCGATCAGCGTGTACGGCAGCATCACCAATGGCGTGGTGCAGAAAGCCGGGCTGGAAGTCACCGAGATGGCGGTGTTCCTCACCAGCCTGGGCTTCAACCTGATGATGGCCACGATCTGCTTCTTCGCCTTCGGTGGCGTGGCGCTGCTGCGCCGCGGCGCGGTGGCGGTGGGCGGCGGCGTGGGCACGGCCGGGCTGGCGATGGCCGGCGGGCCGCAGGCCTCTTCGCGGCAGTTCGCGATCGAGGGCCACGGCGCCCTGGTGGCGGCCGGCGGCGGCACGCTCTCCAACGACCCCGATGCGCTGGAGGCGGTGGGCATCACCCGCGAGCGTCTGTTCACCCTGGTGGGCCTGCTGGGACTGGGCATTGCCGCGCTGATCTACAACCTCAACGTGGGCCTGGTCTCGATCACCGTGGCGGTGGCGCTGGCGCTGCTGTCGCCGAAGAGCCAGAAGGGTGCGGTGGATGGCATCAGCTGGTCCACGGTGCTGTTGATCTGCGGCGTGGTGACCTATGTGGGCGTGCTGGAGAAGGCCGGTGCGGTGGACTTCATCGGCAATGGCGTGTCCGACATCGGGCTGCCGCTGCTGGGCGCGCTGCTGGTCTGCTACGTGGGCGGCATCGTGTCGGCCTTCGCCTCCTCGGCGGCGGTGCTGGGCGCGACGATCCCGCTGGCGGTGCCGTTCCTGATGCAGGGGCACCTGGGCGCGGCGGGCGTGATCTGCGCGCTGGCGGTGTCCTCCACCATCGTGGACGTGAGTCCGTTCTCCACCAACGGTGCGCTGGTGGTGGCCTCGGCGGCCAAGGAAGAGCGCGAGTCGCTGTTCCGCCAGTTCCTGGTCTACAGCGGCCTGGTGGTGGCCTTCGGCCCGCTGCTGGCGTGGCTGGTGTTCGTGGTGCCCGGCTGGATGTAAGGGCTGGCGGGCGGGGCCGCGCGGGGCGCGGGCCCGCCCCTTCCGGATGAAGGGATTACAATCTGGCATGGCCATTGCTCCTGCCCCGCGATCCACCAAGAAGCGTGCCCCCTTGTATGAAGAGGTGGCCGAGCATGTGCGCGAGCGGATCTACGACTACCGGCTGCCGCCGGGAGAATGGATCGACGAGCCGGCGCTGTGCGAAGAACTGGCGATCAGCCGCACGCCGCTGCGCGAGGCGCTGAAACTGCTGGCCGCCGAAGGCCTGGTGCAGATCGATGCCGGACGCGGTTGCCGGGTGACCCGGCTGACGCTGGAAGACCTGAACCAGTTGTTCCCGGTGATGGCGATGCTGGAAGGCCGCTGCGCGCACGAGGCGGTGCGCAACATCGACGATGCCGGCGTGCAGCAGCTCGAGGCGTTGCATGCCGCGATGGAAGCGGCCGCGGCGGAGGGCAACATCGCCGAGTACTACCGCAACAACTACCTCATCCACGAGACCGTGCAGCATTACGCCGGCAACCCGTGGCTGATCCGCATCACCCACGACCTGCACCGCATCCTGAAGATGCACCGCGGCCGCCAGCTGCTGGCGCCGGGGCGCACCGCGCAGTCGCTGGCCGAACACCGCGCGTTGATGGAGTGCTTCCGCCAGCGCGACGCGGCCGCGGCCGAGCGCACCATGGAACGCCACCTGCTCAGCCAGGGCCAGGCCCTGGCCGCGTATGTCACGGCCGGTGGGTTGTTGAACGTGCCGGCGCCGCTGCCCACGGAGGGGGGCAGGTAGCCGGTTGGAACGGTGGGCGGCTGCGCGGTGTTGAAGCCCGTGCGGCGGTGTTTGAGCCAAGGGTAATGCCGGCCGCTGGCCGGCTCCTGGGACGCAAAGGTAGTGCCGGGCGCTGGCCGGGGGCGGGGGAACCCGCCACCTGCCGAGCCGGCCCCCGGCCGGCCCGACCCGGGTTAGATGCGGGTTGTTCCCAG
>NZ_JAVWXA010000014.1:39721-45187 GCF_036662295.1 Stenotrophomonas sp. | reverse complement strand
GCCGCCCCCCCCCCCCCCCCCCCCCCGCCGGGGTGTCCGCGGGTTTTTGGCCCGCCGCCCCCCCCCCCCGGCACTACCCGGTTTCGTCCGGTTACGTCGGCCGGGTCTCGCGCAGGGTCCACATCACCGGGAGGACGAGCACGGCCACCGCGGCGATCATCGCGCAGGGGGCGGCGGCCCAGCCGGTATGGCGGACCAGCAGCTCGGCCAGCAGCGGCGTGGCACCGCCGAAGAAGGCGGTGGCCATGGTCACGCCCAGGGCAAGGCCGCTCAGGCGCCCCTCGCCGGGAAACTGCTCGGCGGTGGCCGGCGCCGCCACCGCGCTCACTCCGCCGGCGAGGCAGGCCAGGACCACCGCGGCCAGGCCGATCAGCACCGTATCGCCGCCCGCCATCAGGCTGAACATGCTCAACGGCAGCAGTGCACCGAGGATCGCCAACGCGATCAGCAATGGCCGGCGACCCACCCGGTCGGACAACGCACCGGCCAATGGGGTCACCCCGATCACCGCCACCGCCGCCAGCGTGGACAGCCACAAGGCCTCCGATTCCCCCACCTCCCCGACCGAGCCCAGGAATGCGGGCACGTAAGTGATGCCCACGTAGTAGGTGATCGAGCCGAGCGCGGAAATGGCGAAGGTGCGTGCGACCGCACCGCGATGGAAGCGCCAGGTGTCGCGGATCGGCGAGGTCGGCACGCTGCCTGCGGCCTGCTGCCGCTCGAACTCGGGCGATTCGTGCATCGTCGAGCGCGCCAGCAGGATCGCGCCGGCCAGCGCCGCCCCGACCAGGAACGGAATGCGCCAGCCCCACGCGTCCAGCTGCGCACTGCTCAGCAGCGCCACCGTCACCGCCGACAAGGCGACCGCCAGCAGCGCGCCGACCTCGCTGGCCGCCGAGGCCAACGAGGTGACCAGCCCGCGCCGCCGCGTGGGCGCGGTCTCCAGCAGGTAGGCCACCACGCCGGTGTATTCGCCGCCCACCGAGAACGCCATCAGGCAGCGCAGCAGCAGCAACAACACGCCCGCGGTGGCACCGATGCTGTCGAAGGTGGGCAGCAGCGCGGTGGCCAGCATGGCCGCGGTCATCAGCAGCATCGACGCCAGCAGCATGTAGCGCCGCCCGAAGCGATCGCCCAGGTGGCCGAAGCACAGCGCGCCCAGCGGCCGCATCAGGTAGGAGACCGCGAAGCCGGCCAGGGTGGCCAGCAGCGCATCCTCGCCACCCCCGAAAAACACCCGCGACAGCACCGTGGCCAGGTACAAATACAGGGTGAAGTCGTACCACTCCACCACGGTGGACAGGCCGGCGATGATCATCGAACGCGTCCGCCGTGGCGGATCGGGCGGCGTGGCCACGCTCATGCGGCGCGCACCGGCGCAGCCGCCGCCACGCAGTTCAGACAGGCCGTAAGGAGTACGCGCATCGGCAGGCAGATCGGCAACAGGGAGCGCCGAGCCTACTGCACCATGTGCGCCGATGGACTCACATCGCCACCACATCGCCGCCGCGGCCGACTCACCCGGCCAGCGCGGGCGCCGCCTCGCGGGTGTAGCGCAGCAGCCGCCCGCGCCCCGGCGCATCGCCCTCGTCGTCGAACAGCCCGTAGGCCTCGTCCACCGCATAGCCCTGCGCCGCCATCGCCCGCGAGAACGGGCCGACGTTGCCGCGCCCCGGATCGGTCAGCAACAGCTCGGCGCGGGGGCGTGCGTGGCGCTGCATCATCGCCGCGATCTGCAGGGCATGGCCGCGCTCGTACAGCACGTCGCTGCCGATGATCAGGTCGAAGCGGCCGAGTGTCGTATCCGGCAGTTCCCACGGCAGGTCGCGGTAGTGGATCGCCGGCAGGTCGTTGAGCCCGGCGTTGTAGGCCAGGAACGATTCGGCCAGCGGGTGGTGGTCGCTGGCCACCACGTCGGCGCCGCGATGGGCCAGCACCAGGCTGGCCAGGCCCAGCCCGCAGCCGAGTTCAAGGATGCGCTTGCCGGCCAGGTCCACGCCGTTCATGGTTTCAGCCAGCACGCGGCCGGCCGGCCACACCTGCCCGAACAGGCTCCACAGCGAGGAATGGATGCCGGCGCGCTGGGCGCGGCCGGTGGGGTCGGCAAACTGCTGCAGGTCGCTGAGTGCGCGAATGCGATAGTCATGGCCGCCCACCGGGATGGTGAGGATGCGGGTGGAATAGCCCGGCATGTGCGCTCCGTGAAACACGGGGAGAGCGGCCACCCCGACAGGAGGACCGGACTCGATAAGTGGAGCGAAGCGAACGGTCGGCAACAGACCGCGCAGGACGCGCGTAACGGCGTGTGACAGCCCCATCCTACAGCAGCGATGGCACCCGGCTTTCACTGCCCCACGGCAGGCGTCAGTACCTCACCTGGCAGTTCGGGCAGAAGTACGTGCGTCGCCGGGTCTTGCCCGGGTAGGTCTTGGACAACGGGCCGCCGCAGGAGGGGCAGGTGTGCCGGGTATGCACCTGCCACTGGCTGCGCAGCACCCCGGCCTGCTTCCACGCCAGGAAATCGAAGCTGTACGCCCGCGCCTGCGCGATCACCTTGCCCAGCACGCGCGGTGGGATATCGCCCACGTTGGACAAGGGATGGACGCGGGTGCGGAACAGCACTTCGTTCTTGATGATGTTGCCCACCCCGGCAAAGATGGCCTGGTCCAGCAGTGCATCGCAGATCAAGGTGTCCGGCTGCTGCTTGAGCCGCCGCCGCGCCAGGCGGGGATCCCACTCGGGCGCCATGACGTCGCCGCGCCAGTCGTAGGTCTCCTCCAGCGCACCCTCGACGTACTTCACCGCGGAGGCGTAGATGTTCAACTCGCCATTGTCGAACTGCAGCGACACCCGCGGCGGCGACGGCTTGCGTTCGTCGATACGGTAACTGCCGAACATCAGCATGTGCACGCGCAGGCTGAAACCGCTGAACTGGACCAGGAAGTGCTTGCCAAAACTGCGCAGCGCCAGCACCCGGCGCCCTTCCATGCGGGTCAGGTCGAGGCCGCTGTTGCCCAGCGCACGGCGCACGGTCTTGCCGCGGAACTTGGCCGCGTCCTGGCGCAGGATGACGATGGACGGACCTTCAGGCATGCGCGACCAACCCCTGCAGGCGCAGGGCGTTGCCGATGGCAAAACCGTGCGCGGTGTTGTCGAAGATCACCCACGGCGCCTGCCCGGCGATACGCCCGGCCGCCACCTGCCCCGCCAGGTCGGCCAATGCCGCGTCGTCGTAGTCGCTGTAGTACATGCGGGGGGAACCATGCCAGCGCCAGTACGCCCAGGTGGGTGCGCCGCCGGGCTGGCGGGCGCCCGGAAACCGTGCCGGATCCACGGCCGCCCGTGCGATGCCGTGGCGCTGCAGCAGCACGTCGGCCTGCGCGGTGAACCAGCTGGCGTGGCGCGGTTCGCACACCACCGCCACCGCGCTGCGACGCCGCAGCGCGCGGAAGAAGCCGCCGGCGCGACGCGCGTCCAGCGCCAACGCGGGGGGCAATTGCAGCAGCAGCCCGCCGAGGGTGTCGCCCAGGCCCTGCACGTCATCGAGGAAACGGTCCAGCAACGTGCCCACACCGACCAGCCCCGCCTCGTGGGACACCGTGCGGGGCAGCTTCACCGAAAACCGGAAGCTGGCCGGCACGCTTGCCGCCCAGCGCTCATACGTCGAGCGCCGGTGCGGGCGGTAGAAAGACGAGTTGATCTCCACGGCGTTGAATCGGCTCGCATAGCGGGCCAGCTGGCTCTCGCCGGCGCCGAACCTTTCGGCATCGCGGCCGGGGATGGACCAGCCGGCGCATCCGATCCGCGGCACGTGCGCAGCCCCCATGGCGGCGATCGCTCAGCGCACGATCTCGCCCTGGTCTTCGCCATCCCAATAGTGGATGCGGGTGGCGGCGACGTGGATCAGCACCAGGCCGGGCGTCTCCACGCCCTGCTCGAACCAATGCTCCAGGTCCTTCACCCAATGCTGCTCCATCGTGGCGCGGTCGCGGATCAGCGCCGCCCGGCCTTGTACGGCCACGAACAGCGGCGGCTTGCCCAGCAACGACTTGCTGCCGCTGAAGCTCAGTGCCACCTTCGGGTTGTGCGAGATCTCGCGGACCATGTCGGTGTCTTCGGTGGTGAAGAACCAACTGTCGCCGTCGTAGTCCACGTCCCCGTTGTTGCTCATCGGCCGGGCGGCGATGTCGCCGCTGTCGGCGTGGGTCTGCAGCAGGGTGAAGTCGATGTGGGCCATCTTCTTGGCCAGATCAGGCAGGGTCAGGGTGGTCATGGCGATTCCGTGCTGGGGACAGGCTGCCAGCGTCCGCGCGCTACAGTGACCGCACCGTGCACGGATGCTGGCGTGGCCTTCACGCGCCGCGCGGTGTTGGCCCGACGCGCTCAGGCTCGCCAGAACAGGACCGTGCTGCCTTCCAGTGGAATGGCCAGGAAATTCGCGTTGCGCCCGCCCGGCTCGTCGCACTGGTAGATGCGGCAACTCGCGCTATCGCACCCTCCTTCCTGGCAGTGGCCAGATCCGGATAGGACGCGTGCATGCCATCGCCCGTGCAGCCGCCGCAGCACGCGGCAGCCAGCACGATCGCGCATCGAACGGATATCTTGGGCATCCCATCCCCTCCTTGATACGGTGCCGCCGATGATGCGCGATGCGCGCGCCTGCCACACCCAGCGCGGTGCTACGGTGCCGCAGGCTCGATGAACACCGGGTTGGAATGGAACCACAGGTCCTGCCACGGGTCTTCGCCCTTGACGTCAGCCAGCGGGGTGGGCTCGTCGGTGCTGCTGCCGCGGGCCCGCACGAAGCCGCCGTTGGCGGGCGCCGGCAGGTCCCAGTGCACGCTGTACCACGGCCCGTCACGGTGCCAGTCCGCCGCGGTGAAGTGGCGGGTCTGCATCCTCGGCTGGCCGGCATCGCCGGCGCTGCCCACGATCAGTTCCAGCTGCTGCAGGCGCGGATGCTGGCCGGCCGCATTGGCCGCCGTCGGCTGGCGCACCCGCAGCTCCACGCGCAGCCGCGCGCCCGGTGCCACGGCCAGCGTATCGCCCAGGGTGGCGGCGCGGGCGTGGCCATCGGCCGGCCGCACGCGCAGCACCAGCGCGTCGATGAGGTCGCCGGTCACCGCGAACAGGCGCCCACCGCGCAGCCCGTCCAGGATGTCCGTCGCCTCCGGTCGCGCCCAGACGTAGGTCTTGCTGTACTCGCCCGGGTCGAAATCGCTTCCGCCGTCGCGCAGGTTCACGTGCGAATCGGAACTGGCGGTGATCCAGAACCGGCGCCCCTCGGCCAGCAGGGCATCCCACACCCCGCCCACCTGCGTGGTCATCTGGTCGAAGCCGCCGAACGTGGGCGCCGCCTCATTGCGATACAGGCCGCGCTCCACGCGCGTGGCCTGGTGGCCGGGGGCGCCTTCCATGCCGACCAGCACCTGCGGGGCGGCATCGTGCCAGCGGCGCAGCTCGTCG
>NZ_JAVWXA010000014.1:6718-39711 GCF_036662295.1 Stenotrophomonas sp. | reverse complement strand
CTGGCCCCACTCCCCCACCGCGGTGGCCGTGCGCGAGGGATGGTTGATGAGCATCAGCGGCAGCGGGGTCAGGCCGCGCAGGTGGGCCAGCGCGGCCAGCATGTCCTGCGGGCTGTCGCGGCTGCCGTCCTGCAGCGGCTCGCCGCGGCTGAAGTCACGCTCGGTGGTGACCAGCTGGTCGCGCTCGTCCGGGCCGGGCGCGATGATCAGCGAAGCGTGCTCGCCCGCAGGCACGTCGAACTCCATGCCGTTGAACTGGATCACGCCGGGCACGTCCACGCGGGCCTGCAACAGGGCCGGATAGGCATGGTCGGCGGTCACTGCCGAATGGCCGGGGCCACCGTGGTCGGTATGCACCATCCAGGCCAGCCCGAAGGCCTGCGCCTGGGCGGCGTTGCGGCTGCGGGTATAGGTGGAATCGCCGCCGCGGATGGGCGTGGGCGGCGTGGTGCTGTGGTCCCAGTCCACGCTCCACTCGCTGTGCACGTGGTGGTCGCCGGCCAGCCATTGGCGGTCGGCGTCGGCGTGGCGGGCGGCATCGGCGGCCAGGGCCGGGCCGGCCGCCAGCAGGGCGGCCAGTAAAGACAGGTGACGCATGGGGGTGTCCTTTCAGTAACAGCCGGTGCGCGCGCGGCCCAGCGGAGCGGCCGCGCGCGCAGGCGAGGCGGGCGATCAGAAGTCGGCGCGCAGGCCCAGGCTGATGCGGCGGCCGGAGGCCTCGTACATGGTCGGGAACGACGGATCCATGGTGTAGCCGCTGGTGATCTCGTTGGTGAGGTTGATGCCCTTCAGGCTCACCTTGATGTTGTCGGTGATCCGGTAGCCGATCGACACGTCCAGCTGGCCATACGCATCGCGCCAGATCGGGTACATGTCATAGCCGATCGATTCGACGTACTTGTCCTTGTGGTTGTACGACACGCGCGCGTCGAAACGGCTGTTCTCGTAGTACGCGGTGAAGTTCCAGGTCTTCTCGGACAGGCCCGGCATCGGCGTGCGGATGCCCAGCGAGGATTCGCCGGCCAGCGAGCTGTCGAGCATGGTGTAGTTGGCGTTGATGCCGAAGCCGTCCAGCACCGGGTGGAACATGCCCAGCGGCAGCTGCGCCACCAGCTCCACGCCATCGACCTGGTAGGCACCCTTGGCGTTGACCGGCTGGTACACGTCGAAGTCGTAGATCCCGTTGAGGCTGCCGTTGGCGTTGTACACCGCCACGTCGGGCACGATGCCGGTGAAGCCGTTGATCACCACCCCGTCGATGTTCTTGCGGAAATACGAGGTGGCCAGCAGCGCGCCGTTGTCCAGGTACTTCTCCAGGCCGATTTCCCACTGCTTGGCGTAGGTCGGCTTCAGCTCGGGGTTGCCATCGGTGAAGCGGAACGAGCTCCAGCTGGCGGTGCGCTTGTAGGCGATGTCGGTCAGCGCCGGGCGCATCATGGTCTTGGAGGCGGCCGCGCGCAGCAGCAGCCCATGGGCCAGCTCGGCGGTAATGTTCATGCTCGGCAGCAGGTCGTCGTAGCTGCCGTCCTTGGACACCGGCGTATCGGTGTAGCCGGTGCTGCCATCGGGCTTCTGGATCGGGTGGTAGCCGAAGGAGGTCACCGCGGTGTCCACGTAGCGCACGCCGGCGTTGGCACTGACCGGCACCGTGCCGATGTCGAAGGCGAAGTCGGCCATCGCATAGAGGCTGGTCACCTTTTCATCCACCTGGTAGTACTGGCCCGGGTCGAACGGGGTCTTGAAGCCGGCATAGCGGAACGCATCGCGCGCATAGCCGTTGGAGACCTGCTGCCAGTCCAGGTCCTTGATGGTGTAGTCGCCGCCGGGCACGATGTCGCTGATCCACTGCAGCGGGCTGTCGGCCAGCGTGCGCTTGTTCACCCAGCTGCTGTCGCCGGCACCGGGACCGGTGATCTTCAGTTCGCCGTACTGGCGCTGCTTGGATTTGTCGGTGTAACGCGCGCCGAACCGCACTCTGTGCAGCGCCGGCAGGAAGGCCAGCTCGAGCATGCGGGTCACGTTGACCTGGGCGGCGTACTTGTCGTCCTTCACCTTCTCCAGCGTGGTCTCGTACGCCTCGAACAGGTACTTGTCCGGCGAGTTGTACATGTCAAAACCATTCGAGGCCGCGCTGGGGAGGGTCTCGCCGCTGCGCCCGGTCCAGCGCGTGCGCGAGGGCGCGTAGGCCACGTGCTTGAGGTTGGAGAAGTCGGTGGTCTTCTCCGCGCCGGAGTAGCCGGCCATCGCATCGATGCTCCAGTCCTCGCCCTTCCAGTCCAGCGCCACGCTGAACTGGCGGTAGTCGGTCTTGTTGATCCGCTCCTTGCTCAGCATTTCGTGCTGGGTGGCGGTGTAGGAGACATCGCGCAGCACCACCATGCCGTAGTCGGCCAGGGTGGTGGCGTCGTACTCGTGGATGGTATCCAGCGTGCTGCGGCTGGAGGCCGAGTAGGCCGCGGCGTCGTACTCGTCCTCGGTGGCGTCATAGCCGCCCAGCATCGCATCGAAGGTCAGGCTGAAGGTGCTGCTGGGCTGGTACTGCAACGAGGCGGTGGCGCCCCACTTGTCCTGTTCGTTGAGGTAGACGCGGTCGCCCACCTTGTCCTGGAACACGATCAGGTTGGTTTCATCGGTGTTGGTGCGGTTGGCCACGATCACCCCGGCATCGCGCGCCAGCACGGCCGCCGCCTGGGTGCCGCGGGTGCCCGAGGCGCCGAGGAAGCGCGACATCGGGCGGAAGTTGATGCCCGAGGTGGCGTCGGTGCGGTTGGTGCGCTTGGCCGTGGAGAAGGACACCAGGCCACCCCAGTCGCCCCAGGTATCGGCGGCGAGGAAGGCAAAGCGTGGGTCCACTTCACCGGAGATGCTGTTGTGCGCGCCTTCGGCCGAGAGCACCAGCTTGCGCTCCTTGTATTCGAACGGGCGCGCGGTGGAGATCTTCACCGAGCCGGCGATGCCGCCCTCCTCGTCCGCGGCGGTCGGCGACTTCTGCACCGTCACCTGCTGCAGGATCTCCGAGGCGAACATGTCGAACTCAACATCGCGCCCGCCGCTGCCCGAGGCGGTGGCCAGGTCGTTGATCGACACCAGCGTGTACTCCGACGGCAGGCCACGCACGTTGACCTTGGTGCCCAGGCCCTTGCTGCGCTCGATGGTCACGCCCGGCACGCGCTGCAGGGCCTCGGCCAGGTTCTGCTCGGGAAAGTCGGCCACGTCGGTGGCCACGATCGAATCGGAAAACCCGATATTGGTGCGCTTGAGGTCCACCGCCTGTTCCAGGCTGCGGCTGTAGCTGCCGGTCACCTGGATGGTTTCCAGGTTCTGCGGCCCGGGGCCGTCGACCGCCTCGGCGGCCAGGGCCGGCGCGCCATCGCTGGCCGCGGCGGGCAACGCGGTCGAGGCCGGCGACGGCGTGGTCGCGTCGGCTTCGATGGTGACGGTGGTGGCGTTGAGGTAGCGGAAGCGCAGCCCGGTGCCGGCCAGCAGCTGGGTCAGCGCCGCCGGCGCGGACAGCCCGGCGGGGATCGCCGGCGTGCGCGGGTTGCCGGCGGCCTGGGCGCTGTAGACGAACTGCAGGCCGGTCTGCCGCGACAGCGCATTGAGGGCCTGGTCCAGCGGCTGCGCGGCGATGGCCTCGCGGGCGACGGGCACGGACTCGGCGGCGGTGGCAGCCGTCGTGACCTGCAGGGCGAGGGCGATCGAGAGGAACAGAGTGCGACGCATCGTGGGATCCAGTCTGGGAAGGAGGAAGGTGCGCGCCGGCGGTTGTGCGCGCTTGCCCTGACTACGACGGGTCACGGTGCGGATCGGGCACCGCTGTTTCGATGAATTTTTTCTGACACTGCCGATGCACGCGCGACGCGGAAACGACACACGCGTGCAACACCGGCGTGCGTGCCCAACACGCGCGCCGCTCAGGGCGCGGCGCGGATCTCGGCCGGCGCGGCTGGATCGCGCAGACGCACCACGATGCCGCCGGGCTGCTCTGCGATCGCCAGCAGCGGCTGCTGCGCCAGGAACACGCGCAGCGAGGCCAGGTCGTGGCCGCGCAGGTTGCCGGTCAGGCGCAGCGCACCGGCCTCGTCGCTGACCTGCAGGCGCTGGCGGTTGAGGCGGTTGAAGCGGTCGGCCACCTCGCGCAGCGGTTCATCGCGGAACACGATGCGGCCCTGCCACCACGCGTGCAGGCTGGCGGCGTCCTCGGTCTCCAGCTGCACGCGCTGGTCGCGATAGTCCACGCGCGCGCCCTGCCCGGCGCCCAGGTCGGCCAGCAGGCGCCCACGCCCACCATCGCCATGCACCTGCACGCGGCCCTCGCTGACCGCCACGCGCGCCTGCTCGCGCTGCAACGACACGTCGAAGGTGGTGCCGATATCGGTGACCTTCAGCCCGGCCGCGTGCACCTCGAACGGCCGGCGCTCCTCGGCCACCACGAAGCTGGCCTGGCCGCGCTCCAGCTCCACCCGCCGGCCCAGCAACGTGTAGCGCACGCGGATATCGCTCTCTGCGTTGAGATGCACCACGGTATGGTCGGGCAGGGTGAACCGGCGCGGCGCGCCGTGGCCGGCGGCATAGTGCTGGGTCTGCGGCCACGCCAGCGTGGCACCGATCCCCAGCGACACCAGCAGCGCGGCGGCCGCTGCCAGCCCCGGCAGATGGCGGCGCTGGCGGGGCCGGGCCGGCGGCGTGGGCGCACGCCGCAGCGGCAGCGCCACCACGTTGTCGGCGGCCGCCGCCGGTGCCGGCGCCGCCACCCATGCCTCCAGATCGACCGGCATCCCGCGCAGCGCCTCGCCCAGGCGGCCGGCCACCTGGCTGACCGCCAGGTACTCGCGCAGGTGGTCCGGCGAGGCCAGCAACCAGCGCATGAAGGCCTGCTGCCGTTCCGGATCGAGCGCGCCCTCGCGCTGCAGTGCATGCCAGTGCGCGGCGGCCAGGGTGAGCGCGGAGGGATGCCGGCTGATCGGGCTCACCATGGCTGCACGCCCGCGCCGACCGCGCGCCGGCAGACCGACAGTCCGCGCACCACGTGTTTCTTGACCATGTGGGTGGACACGCCCAGGCGCTCGGCAATCTGCTTGTAGCTGAGGCCGTCGCGGTACTGCATCACCAGCACGGCCCGGGTGTGTTCGGGCAGGGTCATCAGCAACGCCTGCAGGTTGGCGCTGCGCTGTGCACGCGCGGCGCTGTCCTCCACGCACTCGTCGCTGGCCAGGCCCTGCTCGAGCTGCTCGCAGGCCTCGATCGGCAGCGCGTTCCAGCGCCGCCGCGTGGCCTGCTCGCGGGCCAGGTTGAGCGCCACGGTGAACAGATAGGCCTCCGGGTTGGCGATGTCACCCCCCTGCCCCTCATGCGCGCGCAACAGGCGCAGGTAGGTCTCCTGCACCAGGTCCTCGGCATCCTGGCGCGCGCCGCGCCGCACGAAGAAGCCGCGCAGCACCGGCGCATGCTCGACGAACATGCGCGCCAGGCGCCGTCTTGCGTGTTCGACCACGGCCGTTGCCCCACCCCCTGAAGTGCGGCGCAAGGTAGGCGGCGAAGATGACGGGGTGGTGACGGTGCCGCCACGCGGGGCCCCGCGCACGCACCGGACCGGCTTGACATCGCCGCGGCGCGGGAGGACTATCAATTAACGAATTAGTTAATTACTCGATATGGACCGCATCTTCGAAGCCCTTGCCTCCACCGCCCGCCGGCAGATCCTGGCCTACCTCAACGGCGGCGAGCTGAGCGCGGGCGAACTGGGCGAGCGCTTTGATTTCAGCAAGCCGGCGCTGTCCAGCCACCTGCGCATCCTGGAAGACGCCGGCCTGATCGAACGCGAGAAGCGCGGCCAGTTCGTGTATTTCCGCCAGGTGCCCGACACCCTGGCCAATACGTTGTTCGCCTGGGCCGCCGAGGTCTGCCCGGTGGGCGGCCCGCTGCAGCGCGAAAGCCGGGCGCGTGCGCGCCGCAAGCCCGCCACCTGAACCCGACCGCCGCAGGACAAGGAGATCGTCATGCTCGATACCAGCCGCGTCAGCCGCTCCTTCCCCAGCGTCAGCCTGCCCTCCTGCGGCGGCGGCAGCCCGATCGAAGTGGCCCTGATCGCCCAGCTCGGCATCGGCGCGGGCGACCAGCTGCTGCGCGATGCAGGCCAGCGCCAGGCCGCGCATCCGCGCTTCGTCGATGCGCTGGATGAGCCCTCCGCCCGCCTGGGCGGCATGCACCTGGCGCAGGGCGATGCCTCCTCGCTGTACTCCTTCTCGGTGGGCCGCAACGGCCATCCGTTCCATCGCCACGCCGGCCCGCGCATGTTCACCGCCATCGCCGGCAGCGGTGGCGCGCAGCTGCGCTTCTCCACCGCTTCCGATGCGCAGCTGCAGCAGGACCCGGCCGCGTTCCTGCAGGCGCTGCGTTGCATCGATATCCCGCCGGACTGCCTGTTCACCGTGCGCTTCGGCAGCGGCACCTGGCACCAGTTCGTCTCGCGCCACCCGCGCCATCCGGCCCTGTTCGCGCTGTCCTGCCATGCCAACGAGCGCGACGGCGCCTTGACCGCCCTGCAGCGCGCGCAGATCGAGGCCGACGCCGCCGATATTCCCTCGCTGACCGACACCCTGCCCGAGGCGCTGCAACAGATGCTGGCGCAGACCGACCTGGCGCGTTATCCGGTCGTGACGTTGTCGCTGCGCTCGCCCGGGCAGTCGGCACTGGCCCAGCTATGCGCACGCAGCCGCGACCTGGTCGGCCGGGTCCGCGCCGGCCTGGCGCGGCTGCGTCCGGCGCACGGCTACATCGGTCGCCGCGCGGCGGCCCACCCCGTCTGCGTGCAGCCGGCGGCGCCGGCCGACTCGCTGCTGCGCCAGGCCTGGCCGGACGCCCCGGCCCATGAGGATTACATCAGCGTGGCGTTGCCGGCCAGCCGCGTGGCCGGCACCTCGGCCAGCGCGCTGCTGGAGGCGGTGCTGGAGGGCTTCGTGCTCAACCCGCCGCCCAGCGTGGGCCGGCTGATGGCCGTGCGCAACGTGCTGGTCGCCCCGCTCCACCTGCGGACCTCGCCGCTGGGCTGCCCGGTGTCCTCGCTGTTGTCCGGCGACCGCCGCCACCTGTTCGCGCAGCGCTTCCCCGTGCATGCGCAGGCGTGCAGCGCCGACGGTCGCAGCGCCGAGGTACTGCTGGGTGCCGATGACCGCCACCTGCAGTTCCGCTCGTGCGTGCGCGTGCAGCGGCTGGCCGACGGCACCGCGATCGTCGCACTGGGGTCGCGCGTGCGCACCCGCAACGCATTCGGCCGGTTCTACATGGCCGCCATCGGCCACGTGCACCGCCGCCACGTCAGCCCGGCACTGCTGCGGATGGCGCTCGCCCATGCACTGGCACCGGAGCTGGTGCGCGCCACTGCCGCACCCGGGCCGCTGCCCGCCTCGCCGGCGGCCAGCACGGTCGCGGTCGCCTGAGGCGCACCGCGGCCGCGACCGCCCTGGCTCAGCCTTTCTTCCGCCGCAACGTGATCAGCGTGATCTCCGACGGCACCCCGATGCGCGCGGCAAAACCCGGCCACAGCCCGGCGCCGTTGCTCACGTACAGGGTCATGCCATCGACCGCGTAACGGCCGGAGACATAGCCGCCGTTGGCACGCTTGACCAGTTGGTCCATGCCGATGATGTGCCCGCCGTGGGTGTGGCCGGACAGCTGCAGCGCCACGCCCTGCGCCGCATTCGCGCGCGCGGCGCCGGGCCGGTGGTCTAGCAGGATCACCGGCGCGGCGGGATCGGCACCGGCCAGCGCCGCGTGCAGGTCCGGTGGCGGCAGCCCGTAGTTGCTGGCCACCGGGTCGGTGACCCCGGCGATGGTCAGCGCTGCGCCGTCGCGCCGCACCTGCACGTGGCTGTTGTCCAGCACCTGCATGCCCTGCGCACGGAAGGCCTGCATCCACGCCGCATGCTGGGCGTAGTACTCGTGGTTGCCGGTGATCGCGATCACGCCATCGGGCGCGCGCAACCGGCCCAGCGGGGCGAAGTCGGCCGCGCGCGCCGCCACGGTGCCGTCGATCAGGTCGCCGGTGATCACCACCAGGTCGGGTGCCAGCGCGTTGCTGTTGGCCACCACCTTGGCCACCCAGGCGCCGGTAAGCAGGCGGCTGGCGTGGATGTCGGTCAACTGCAGCACGCGGTAGCCGTCGAACGCGGCCGGCAGGTCATCGATCACCACCTCCACCTGGCGCGTCTGCGGCACGGCCATGCCCTGCCACACACCGTAGGAGGCCAGCAGCAGGGCGAGGCCGAACGCGGCCGGGCGCAGGTAGGCAGCGCGCAGGGCGGTGGTGGCGCGTGGGCAGCGCAGCAGCCGCGCGCCGAGCAGCGCCAGGTCCAGCAGCAGCACCATCAGCGCGCCCAGCAGCAACGTGGTGAAGCCGGTGGCCAGCACCGCGATCGCCGCGGTGGGAATCTCCGGCGAGGCCATCGTGCCGGCGAAACGGGCGACGATGCGGTGGTGCAGCGCCAGCGCCACCACCAGCAATCCCAGCGGCCCGCGGATCGATGTCGACACCCGCAACGGCCAGACCACGCGCCACACCACGTACAACGCAAGCAGCAAACCCACAACACTCAGCACAGGCATTCCAGTTTCAATGGGGGAGACCCGCCGAATCGCCAGCGACGATCTTGCAGTGCACCATCTTTGCCGAATCTGCCCGTCCCTGCCACCGCGAAGGTGTCACACGGGCGGCACACTGCGTCGCGCGGCCGCCCGGCCGGGGTCAATGCGGCGAGGACGGCGTGGGCTCGCCGGCGCTGCCGTCATCCAGGTTCACGCGCGCCAGCGAGGCCATCGCCTGCAGCGGCGCATCCACCTCGTCGGTGGTGGTCAAGGTGAACATCAGCCCGGAGGTTTTTTCGTCCGGCCACGACCACACATACGACACCGACCGCCGCGTCGGCGTGCTCGCCGCCGGACTCGGGGTGGCCCGCGCGGTCATCGGCGCCGGCGCCTTGCCCACCAGGGCGGCAAAGCGCGACTGCAGCTGCTCGCCGTCCATGCGTCGCGCATACACCGCGCACAGGCCGGCGTCGGTGCGCGACACCGCGTACTGGTCGCCGTCCAGCGTGATGGCCCACGCCTTGCCCGGCTTGCCATGCAGGAAGCTCTGCGCCACCGCATCTTCCAGCGGCGCCAGGTTGCGCTCGGCCATCCAGGCCGTCAGGCCCTCGGGCGCGTAGAGGTGGGTCATGCAGGTGTTGCCGAACAACGCGTTGAACGTGTCGGCGGGGACGGCCGGCTGTGCGGACGCCAGCGGCGACAGCAGAACGGCGGCGAGTACGAAAGAAACGTGGCGCATGGTGCTCCTTGCAGGGTGATGACGTCCATGAAGGCGCACAGGCTAGCCGATCACGAGGCGCCTTGCCTGCGACGACCGCCGGCGTGCGGGGTGCTGGAGGGCGTGCGGGTCATCGGCGTCTCCTGCCGGCAGTGGTCTACAGTGCTCGCCGGGCAAGCGGCTGGCCTGCCCCCCCCAGGCCACGAAGCGCGCTTTATCCAGCGGCGCGTCTTCGCGGATGTGCAGGGAGCGGGTGTCGCATTGCCGGGAAGGTTCCGGCGCGGTGGCTGGCTGAACAATGGGAACGGGCCCCGTTGGAAAGCACTTGCAACCAGCCGGCACCCGGCCTATAAATGAGCAAGCACTCACTTACCCATTCTTATGGCCCGCCCGCTCAGCGAACAGAAACACGATGCCATCCTCGATGCCGCCGCCACGCTGGTGGCCGCGCAGGGCATCGGCGCGTCCACGGCGCAGATTGCGCGCGCGGCCAAGGTCGCCGAGGGCACCGTGTTCACCTATTTCCCGACCAAGGACGCGCTGCTCAATGCGCTGTTCGTGCGCCTGGAAACGCGGCTGTCGATGGCGCTGGGCACCCATTTCCCCACTGATGCCGATGGCCACGGCCTGCTGCAGCATGCCTGGAACGCCTTGATCGCCTGGGGCTCGACCTATCCGGTGGACCGCATGGCGCTGCGCCAGCTCAAGGTATCCGAGCGGATCAGCGAGCAGACCCGCGCCGAATGCGCCGGCCTGTTCGGCAGCATGCTGCAGCGGCTGGAGGCCAGCCTGGCCGGGCATATCGACGCCGACCGCCTGCCGTTCTACCTCGGCCGGGTGTTGATCAACCTGCTGGAGACCACGCTGGAAGCGATGGCCGCCGAACCCGAGCGCCGCCAGGCGCTGCAGCAGGCCGGGTTCGACCTGTTCTGGAAAGGCATCCAACGATGAGCCTGTTTTTCCACCCTATAAATGAGTGCGTACGCACTCACAACTTCGAAGGCGCGCCATGAGAGCCCTCCCCCTGCTGGTCGCCGCCTTCTCCCTCACCGTACTTATCGGGATGACCCTGACCGTGCCTATCGCCAACCATGATGCGTCGCCTCAAATGCACGACGGCCACTTCACCAACGTCGCCCCCAAGCCGAAGGAAACCGTCACCGGCACCCTCAAGCTGCTGTGGCAGTTCCTGTTCGACCGCCCGGCCGGCACCACCCCGCCGCAGGCGCCGCCGGTGCGTGCGATCACCCCGGCCGAGCTGGCCAGCGCGCCCGACCACAGCCTGTACCGGCTCGGCCATTCCACCCTGCTGGTCAAACTGCGCGGCGGTTGGTGGCTGACCGACCCGGTGTTCTCCAAGCGTGCCTCGCCGGTGCAGTGGATGGGCCCAAAGCGCTTCCATGCCCCGCCCATCGCCCTGCACGAGCTGCCGCACATCCGCGGCGTGCTGCTCTCCCACGACCACTACGACCATCTCGACCGCGCCACCATCAAGCACCTGGCCAGCCGCGCCGACGTGTTCCTCACCCCATTGGGCGTGGGCGACCGGCTGATCGCCTGGGGCGTGCCGCGCGAGCGCGTGCGCCAGCTGGACTGGTGGCAGGAAACCGAGGTGGACGGCGTGCGCTTTGCGGCCACCCCGGGCCAGCATTTCTCCGGGCGCGGGCTGCGCGATGGCAACCGCACGCTGTGGGCCTCCTGGGTGATCCTGGACCGCGACCTGCGCCTGTTCTTCAGTGGCGACACCGGCTACTTCGATGGCTTCCGGCAGATCGGCGAGCGCTACGGCCCCTTCGATGTCACCTTCATCGAAACCGGCGCCTACGATGCCAAGTGGCCGTTCGTGCACATGCAGCCCGAGCAGACCGTGCAGGCCCACCAGGACCTGCGTGGGCAGTGGCTGGTGCCGATCCACAACGGCACCTTCGACCTGGCCCTGCACCAGTGGGACGAACCGTTCGAACGGGTCAGCGCACTGGCGCGGCAGCGCGGCATTGCGCTGTCCACGCCGGGCATGGGGGAGCGGCTGGACCTGGATGCCCCGCAGCCGGGTACGCCCTGGTGGCGCACGATGCGGGTGCCGGCCGGGTCGGAGGCGCTGGCTCAGGCGGCCCGATAGATCGCCAGGCCCACGACGAGCATCCACACACACACGGCCCACAGGCGGACCTGGTTGAGGGTCAGCAGGCGATCGTCGTCGTTCGGCTCCGGCACCTCCCGCAGGTCGATCGCCGATACTGCCCCCTGCACGTGCCGAGCACCGTCAAAGAAGACGATCCAGCCGCAGAAAACGGTCAGCACCAGCAGGAAAAGCAGCACCATGGCGGAGGTCCTTGTCCGGTAAGCGTCGGGACGCACAGCATAGCGGCGACGGGCGGCGGGGTATCATCGTGACCCTGCACTTGCTTCCGCCCAGGTAATGCCCCTTCCCGCTGTCGACACCTACGCCCTGCCGCTTTCCGAGTCGACGCTGACCGCGTTCCTGGAGGCCGGCACGTTGCCGGTCTCCGCGCTGGAGCAGGCCGGCCTGTTCGCCGCGGCGCTATGCCAGCAGCGCCCGCACCGCGCGGCCGAACTGACCCGGCTGCTGGAACAGGCCTGCGCGCTGTTTGCGGCGCACCCGGACGACGCCGCTGCCCAGTTCGCCACCGTGCGCGCCGCACTGCCGGCCACCGTCGAAGGCTGGCTGCAGGCGATGGCCGCGCAGGGCGTGGTGCTTGCCGCCGAGACGGTGGTGCACGCGTATGTGCTGCGGGCTTCGGAACATTACGCCGCCGAGGACTTCCAGCGCGACAGTCTCGTCACCCTGGAAGCGCACACCATCCATTGGTATCCGGACGCGCCTGAGGATGAAACGGCGTCCGACGTCGACGCCAGCCTGGCGTCCCCGGCCTACATCGCCCGGACCGCCGACTACACGCCCGAGCAGGCGCGCGCCCTGCGCGCCATCGTCGCCAACGATGACGAGCACATCGACCTCGACGCGTACGCCGGTGCCGGCAAAACCCACCTGATCCTGCAACTGCTGGACGGTGCCGCCCGCCGCTACACCTACATCGCGCCGCGCGCCAGCCAGGTGCAGGCGTTCCGCGCCCGGCTGGGGGCCCACCTGCCGGTGCAGATCATTTCGCAGATCGGCTTCGCCAACCAGATCGCTGCGCACGCGTTCCAGCGCGGGCTGCTGGGCTCGGCCTACAAGCCGGCGTTCCAGATCAGCCGCCAGTCGTTCCGCGACATCGCCGCGCGCATCGGCCTGCAGGGCATTGGCGCGTACCCGCCCGCCGCGGCGCTGCGCATCGCGCTGGACGGCATCGCCACCTGGTGCCGCTCCATCGCTCCGCGACTGGAACCCCGCCACTTCGTGCGCAGCGTGCCGCACGCGATGATCGACGGCGCCCC
Source organism: Stenotrophomonas sp. (assembly GCF_036662295.1). GTDB lineage: Bacteria > Pseudomonadota > Gammaproteobacteria > Xanthomonadales > Xanthomonadaceae > Stenotrophomonas. The sequence continues at coordinate 27,011 of NZ_JAVWXA010000014.1, read as the reverse complement.
GTACGTAGCCGCCGCCGAACACGTGTGGCGCTGCATGTTCGACCCGAAGATCCAGAAGGACGCCGTGCTCAGCCTCAACGTGGACCATCTGGGCAAATGGCTGGCCCTGCACGACGCGCCCATTCCGGACAGCGCCGGCACCCTGCTCATCGACGAAGCGCACGACCTCAGCCCGGCCTGGAAGGCGCTGCTGGCTCGTTACACCGGCTCGGTCATCAGCCTGGGCGATCCCAACCAGCGGCTGGTCGGTCATGCGCCACGCTTCGCCACCGGGATGAAGCTGGAAATCGCGCAGTCCGTGCGCCAAGGGCGGCTCGTCGAACGCCTGGTCAACGACACCCTCGCGCTGGACAGCACCGCGCTGTTCGAAGCACCGTTCAGTGGAGCCACCGAGCAGCCCACCGTGACCTCCATCTACCGCGACTGGAGCGAAGTGCCGCCCACCGCAACGCGCGTGTTCGGCAGCGCATGGCGACTGCTGGAAGAGGCGCAGCGATTGTCCGCTGCCGGTGCGCCGCTGGGCATCCACCCGGACACGCTGCGCAGCCTGGATCGTGAGGTCACGCGCGGGGCCGAAGCCTATCGCGAGCTCACCGCGCACGGCGGCAGCAGCCGAGGCTGGGAAGCGCTGCTCGCAGCGTGCGAAGAGCAGCAGGTGGGCCAGATCCCGCGCATGTTCATGCGCGGCTACAACCGCGACCATTTCATCGAGCTGGGTCAACGCCTGCAGCCGTTTACCGAAGCGACGCTCCAGCTGGTGCTGGTCGAGCACACGAAAAACAGCGAGTACGCGCAGGTGGCGATGGCCACATGCTGCTTCCGCACCGGCTTCGCGCGCGCGTATGCCCACAATCCGGTGCGTGCGGCCTACACGGCGATGACCCGCGCTACCCGACAGCTGTGGCTGCCCGAAGGTGCGTTGGAGGCATTGGCCGAAAGCCAGAACCGCTACCGGGCGCGGCAGGAAGCGCAACGACGCGGGCGCATGGCCCGGCCGCGGCCTTTGGGGTGAACGCAGCCGCGGTCCAATGCGGCCGCGTCAACTTCACTAGCCAAGCGCTTACCTTCCCGGGGAATCGGGACCAGATCCCACCGTCGCACCCACTTCAAGGTCAAGCCCCCCGTTGTCTGCACGGTGTCGCCTATACGCCTGGTCCAGCGACCGTTGCGTTGACGAGCAGCGCCGGCATGGCGCACGCGTGGTGTGGTTCGACCGTCTTAGGCTTCCGATACAGCGTTGAACGCGCGATTGGCACTCGCCATGCGGAGCAGAAGAGAGGCCGTTGCTCAACCTTCCTGCCGACGACGGGCGAACCAAACGCCGATGAACGCACCCAGCATGCTGGAGGCGATCGTCAGCAGAATCCGAGTCGAGTTCACTCCCAGCAGATAAAGCAGGCTCTCACCCGACGCAGCACCCACCATGCGAATCGCCAGAGCAAAACCGGACAGATAAACAAGCGTAACGGCCACGACGAACCCATACCGCTTTGAAACCAATCCGCCTGCCAACGAAAACACCATTGACGAGATGACCACCGCGACATCATTGCGATCAAACATGAAGCCACTCGAAGCGGACGCGGCAACGCCGCCGAAGTAGGCCGCAGCCAACATGAGACCGAGGGTTAGACAAAATGCAGAAACCTGACGAATCATGGACGCCACTCCCAAGCTGGAACATAGACGCAACCGGTAAACCTGCGAACCACACATATTTCGACTGTCACGCGTCCCCCTCCCCACCAGGCCGTCGCGCCCGCCGACCTGATCATCGCGATCCGCACCGACTACCGCCGCGGCAAGATGACCCGGCGCTAGCGCCGCCCACGCTGTGGGCGGGCAGGCTCAGATCCAGCGCTGGTCCAGCAACTCGCGCTTGATATAGGCATAGAACACCGGCGCGGCCACCAGCCCGGGCAGGCCGAAGGCCGCTTCCATCACCAGCATCGCCAGCAGCAGCTCCCAGGCCCGCGCCTGGATCTCCCCGCCCACGATGCGCGCGTTGAGGAAGTACTCCAGCTTGTGGATCACCACCAGGTACAGCAGCGCGGCCACCGCCACGTAGAACGACACCGACAGCGCCACGATGGTGATGATGGTGTTGGAGATGATGTTGCCCACCACCGGCAGCAGCCCGGCCAGGAACGTGATCAGCACCAGCGTCTTGGACAGGGGCACGTGCACCCCGAACAGCGGCAGCACGCCCAGCAGGAAGATCGCGGTGAACAGCGTGTTGAGCAGGGAAATCTTGACCTGCGCGAACACCACCTGGCGGAACGCAGTGGCCAGCCGCGTGGTGCGGCCGATCAGTTCCTGCGCCAGCGGCCCCATCTGCGGCAGCGGCAGTTCGTCGTACAGCGCGATCATCGCGCCCAGCACCATGCCGATCAGCACCCGCACGCTCACCTGCACCACCGAGGTGCCGGCCACGCCCAGCTGCCGCTGGTGTTCGGCGGCCCAGTCGTTCACTGCCGCGCGCAGGGCGGTCAGGTCTTCGGGAATGTAAGGCTGCAGCAGTGCCGGCACCTGGTGGCGCGAGGTATTGAGGATGTCCATCAGGCGCGCCAGCAGCACGTCCGGGCCGCCGGTCTCGTTACGGAAGAACGCCGCCACGCCGATACCGGCCAACACCAGCAGGCCGATGATGACCGCCGCCAGCACGATCACCGCGATGGCGCGCGCCCGCCCGGGCCGCAGCCGCCCTTCCACCACCGATGCCAGCACGTGGGTGAGCTGGAACACCAGCAGGCCCGACAGCAGCGTGACCACCAGGCCCAGCTTCAACGCCAGCCACATGCCCAGCAGCATCAGCAGCCAGGCGGCGATGCGGGCGGTGGGCGGCTTGGGCAGGGCGGGAATCACGAGGGACATGGCGGTGCATCCGGAGGCGGACGCCCATGGTAGTGGATGCCCGTGGCAGGCAAGTGAGCCGCCCGCTGCCGCCGCGATGCGCGCGCCCCCGCCTTCAGCTGCGGCTCGGCGCCGCCGTCGAGCCCCGCACCATCAGGCTGAACGCCAGCGTCTGCTGCAGCGGCACGTCGACACGCTCGATGATGGCAAGCAGCAGATTGACCGCCCGGGCACCGATGTCCCGCATGGGCTGCCGGATGGTCGTCAATGGCGGGGTGAGGTAACGCGACGAGGCCAGGTCGTCGAAGCCGACGACGGACAGGTCATCGGGCACGCCGATGCCCCGGTCCCGACAGGCCGCCAGCACGCCCAGCGCCATCTGGTCGCTGAAGCAGAACACCGCGCTCGGCACCGTCGCGCCGCCCAGCAGCGCCATCCCGGCCGCATGACCGGATTCCACCGAGAAGTCACCCGGGACAACGCTCAGGTGACGCAGGCGACCGCGCGCCTTGCCCGCCGCCCGCACTCCCTCCAGGCGCTGCTGGTGCAGGGGATTGTCCGGCGGCCCGCCGACCACGGCGATGCGTTCGTGACCCAGCCCGTACAGGTGGTCCATCACCGCGCGCGCGGCGGCCGCGTTGTCGATGTGGACGCTGGGGATGCCCAGCGCCGGATCGAACTCGCAACCGTTCACCACCGGCGCGGCAATGCCGTGCTGCCGGACGATGTCGCGTGCCGTGGGCGGCAGGCGATGCCCCAGCACGATCAGGCCGTCGGCCTCGTTGCGCCGGAGCATCTGCGCATAGCGCTCCTCCCGCTCGGGCAGGTGCTGGGTATCGCCCAGCAGCACGGCATAACCCACGGCCTGCGCCGCGTCCTCGGCGCCCTGCAGGATCTGGGCGAAGAACGGATTGGCGATGTCCGGCACGGTGACCAGGATCTTGCCGCTGCGCTGGGTCTTGAGCGTCCTGGCGACCGTGTTGGGCACATACCCCAGCGCGGCGGCGGCCTGCTCGATGCGCGCGCGCGTGGCGGGCAGCACTTTCTCCGGCCGCGACAGTGCCCGCGATACCGTGCCGGCCGAGACGCCAACGTGCTTTGCAATGTCGTAGATGGTGGCCATGGCGTTACGTTCTTCTTTCCGCTGTGCGCTGCACAACGGTTCTGCGGGAGGGGCGTGCTAGGGTAATGCAATCGATTGCATCGGGGCGAATCATCTTGAAGACGCTCAAGGGTCCAGCGCTGTTCCTGGCGCAGTTCATTGGCGACACACCTCCCTTTGATCGGCTGGACACACTGGCCGGCTGGGCTGCGGGCCTGGGGTATTCTGGCGTACAAGTACCCACCAGCGCGCCCCATCTGTTCGACCTGGCCGAAGCAGCGCGCAGCCAGGCGTACTGCGACGACATCGCCGGCACGCTCGCCGGGCACGGGCTGCAGATCACCGAGCTGTCCACCCATCTGCAAGGCCAGCTGGTCGCCGTCCACCCCGCCTACGACACCCTGTTCGACGGCTTCGCGCCGCCGGACACGCGTGGCGATCCGGCGGCCCGCCAGGCCTGGGCGGTGCAGCAGTTGCTGCTGGCCGCCAAGGCCAGCCAGCGCCTGGGGCTCACCGCCCACGCCACGTTCTCCGGCGCGCTCGCCTGGCCTTACCTCTACCCTTGGCCGCAGCGCCCGCCGGGGCTGGTGGATGCAGCATTCGCCGAACTCGGCCGCCGCTGGCGCCCCATCCTGGATGCCTTCGACGCCTGCGGAGTGGACCTGTGCTTCGAAATCCATCCGGGCGAAGACCTGCACGATGGCGCGACCTTCGAGCGCTTCCTCGACGTGGTGGACCACCACCCCCGCGCCAAAATCCTGTACGACCCCAGCCACCTGCTGCTGCAGCAGATGGACTACCTGGGCTTCATCGACCGCTATCACGCGCGCATCGGCATCTTCCACGTCAAGGACGCGGAGTACCACGCCAGCGCGCGCAGTGGCGTTTATGGCGGCTACCAGGACTGGATCGATCGTCCGGGCCGGTTCCGTTCGCTCGGCGATGGCCAGATCGACTTCAAGGCGATCTTCTCCAAGTTCGCGCAGTACGACTTCCCGGGCTGGGCGGTGCTGGAGTGGGAGTGCTGCCTGAAGCACCCCGAAGATGGCGCACGGGAGGGTGCCGCGTTCATCGCCGACCACATCATCCGCGTCACCGAGCGTGCCTTCGACGACTTCGCCGACAGCGGCACGGACCCGCACTCACTGCACCGCATGCTGGGAATCTGAGTCATTACCGCCCCGGGAGGGCAAGCCATGACGCACGCGATGTCGCGCTTGGGCGCGATGATGTTTCTGCAGTTCTTCATCTGGGGCGCGTGGTTCGTCACCCTGGGCACGTACCTGGTGCAGGGGCCGCTGCAGGCCAGCGCAAGCCAGGTCGCCACGGCTTTCCTCAGCCAATCGATCGGCGCCATCGTCGCGCCCTTCCTGGTCGGCCTGATCGCCGACCGCTACTTCGCGGCGCAGCGCATCCTGGCGGTGCTGCATCTGGCCGGCGCGGTACTGATGTGGCTGGCCTCCACGGCCACCACGTTCAGCATGTTCTCGGCCTGGGTGATGGGCTACATGCTGCTGTTCATGCCCACCCTGGCGCTGGCCAACAGCGTGGCGATGCGGCATATGCAGTCGCCTGAAAAACAGTTCCCGCTGGTCCGGGTGGCCGGCAGCATCGGCTGGATCGTGGCCGGCGTGCTGATCGGCTGGCTGGGCTGGGAACAGGCGCACCGGCTGGAACGTACCTTCCAGATGGCGGCAATGGCCTCGCTGGCGCTGGGCCTGTATGCCTTCACCCTGCCGCATACGCCGCCGCTGGCGCAGCAGCGCGACGCCGGGCTGGGGCAGGTCCTGGGGCTGGATTCGCTGCGGCTGCTGAAGTCGCGCGCGTACCTGGTGTTCTTCCTGGCGTCCATCGCCATCTGCATCCCGCTGTCGTTCTATTACAACTTCACCAACCCTTACCTCAACGATCTGGGCGTGCGTGGCGCCGCCGGCCTGCAGTCGCTGGGCCAGGTGTCCGAAGTGCTGCTGATGCTGGCCATGCCGTTCCTGTTCGTGCGGTTGGGGGTGAAGACGATGCTGGCGGTGGGCATGGCGGCCTGGGTCGTGCGCTATGCCCTGTTCGCCTTTGGCGATGCGGGCGGCGGCTTCACGCTGCTGGTGATCGGCATCGTGCTGCACGGCATCTGCTACGACTTCTTCTTCGTCACCGGCCAGATCTACACCGATGCGCATGCCGGCCCCGCGGCCCGCAGCAGCGCGCAGGGGTTCATCACGCTGGCCACGTATGGGGTGGGCATGTTGATCGGCACGTTCCTGTCCGGCGCGGTGGTGGAGCACTACACCACGGCCGCGGGCCCGGACTGGCAGCAGATCTGGCTGTTCCCGGCGGGGGTGGCACTGGTCGTGCTGATCGCCTTCCTGTTCCTGTTCCGCGACCGGCCGGTGCTTGCGGTCGGCTCGTCCACGCCCTGAGGACCGCACCCGATGCCCCCACTTGGAATCGCCATCGTCGGCACCGGCATGATCGGTGCCGTGCACCGTCGCGCGGCGTTGCTTGCCGGTGCCGACGTGCGCGGCGTGGCCGCCTCGTCGCCGCAGCGCGCACGCGAGGTGGCGCAGTCGTGGAATCTCCCCCGCGCCTATCGGGACATCGACGAGGTGATCGCCGATCCACAGGTGCAGGTCGTGCACGTCTGCACGCCCAACCATCTGCACCGGGCCATGGCCGAGGCCGCGCTGCAGGCCGGCAAGCACGTGATCTGCGAGAAGCCGCTGGCCACCACGCTGGACGATGCGCAGGCCCTGGCTGCCCTGGCCGCGGCCAACGGGCGGGTGGCCACGGTCCCCTTCGTCTACCGCTACCACCCGGTGGTGCGTGAGGCACGTGCACGCATCGCGCACGGCGAACTGGGGCCGCTACACCTCATCCACGGCAGCTACCTGCAGGACTGGCTGCTCGACCCGGCCAGCAACAACTGGCGCGTGGACCCGGCACTGGGCGGCGCATCGCGCGTGTTCGCCGACATCGGCTCGCACTGGTGCGACCTGGTGGAATGGGTCGGCGGCGAGCGCTTCACCGAGGTCAGCGCGGCGTTCGCCACGGTGATCGCAGAGCGCGGCGCACAGGGAGCACAGAGCTTCAGCACCCCTGCCGCCGGTGGCGCCAGGCAGGCCGTCTCCAGCGAGGACGTGGCCGCGGCGATGTTCAGGACCGGTGCGGGCACGTTGGCGTCGCTCACCGTCAGCCAGGTGTCGGCCGGCCGCCACAACCGCCTCTGGTTCGAGATCGACGGCGCCAACGCCAGCGTGGCCTTCAACCAGGAAGACCCCGAGCGCCTGTGGATCGGCCGACCTGACCAGCGCGAGGAGACCTTCGTGCGCGGGCCGGGCGCCGGCAGCGCCGAACAACGCCGGCTGTCGGTGTTGCCGCCGGGGCATGCGCAGGGCTATGCCCAGTGCTTCGAGGCCTTTGTCGCCGATACCTATCGGGCCATCGACAGCGAGGCGCCGCAGGGCCTGCCGACGTTCGAAGACGGCGTGCGCTCGGCACTGATCGTCGAGCGCGTCATCGCATCGGCCAGGTCGCGCGCCTGGACCCCCATCGAATGAATCCCCGGAGGATGTACGGATGAAGGCACCCACACGCAGCATCGCCACCCTCGCCCTTCTGCTGCTCACCGCCCTGCCCGCCTTCGCCGGCGATCCCGGCGGCGCACGGCCGCCCATCGCGGTGCAGATGTACACCCTGCGCAACGCCGGCTCGCTGGACCAGCAGTTGAAGATCGTCCACGACGCAGGCGTGCACGCGGTGGAGACGGTTGGCACGCAGAATGTCAGTGCGGTCGAGCTCAAGCGGCTGCTGGACAAATACGCGATCCAGGCCATTTCGTCGCACACGGCGCTGGCCGATCTGCGCAACGACCTCGACGCGGTGGTGGCCTTCAACCGGGCGATCGGCAATACCACGCTGGTGGTGCCTTACCTGGACGCGAAGGACCGGCCGACCACCGCCGCGGGCTGGACCGCACTAGGCAGGGAGCTGGGCCGGATCGCAGAACAGCTGCGGCCCCAGGGCATGCGCCTGACCTACCACAACCACGACTTCGAGCTGGTGGACTTCAACGGCAGGACGGGCCTTGAACTGCTGTTCGACGCCGCCGGCCCCGGCCTGCAGACCGAGCTGGACCTGGCCTGGGTGGCGCGCGCGGGCCTGGACCCGGCGGTGATGCTGGGCAGGTTCGGCGGCCACGTGTTCGCGGTGCATGCCAAGGACAATGCGCCCAAGGGCCAGGCTGAAGACGAAGGCGGCTTCGCTGCCGTCGGCCAGGGCGTGCTGGACTGGAACGCCATCCTGCCGGCCGCCGCCCGTGCGGGCGTGCAGTGGTACATCATCGAGCACGACCAGCCCCGCGATCCGGCCGCGGTCATCCAGACCGGCGCGACCTATCTGCGCGAACACCTCCCCCCCACCGTGCCCACCCGTGCGAAACGCTAGTGCGAAGGAGCCCCGCTTGAATCGCTGTCTGAACCCCCGCTTGAAGTCGCTCGTCGCCGTGACCGCGCTGCTGTCGGGCGCCACGTATGCATCGCCGGCCTGGTCCAAGGACGACCCCGCCGCGGGCGCGCAGCTCTATACCACGCACTGCGTGGCGTGCCATGGCGCAACCCGGGCCGGCGTGCCGCCGACGTTCCCCGCGCTTACCGACGTCGGCAAGCGGCTGCAACCGGCGCAGATCAAGGACAAGATCAGCAAGGGCGGCGGCTTGATGCCCCCCTTCTCCCAGCTGTCGCAGCAGGAAATCGCCGACCTGGCCAGCTACCTGGCCAAGTAGGCGCCTGGCGTCATAGCTCGCGCACCCAGATGTTGCGGTAGCTCACCTTGGCATCGTGCTCCTGCAGGTAGAGCGGTGCGCACCCATGCGGTGCGTACGACGGCGCACCGATGTATTCGGTCTTGCCCGCCAGCACGGTGTCGTCCTGCACCAGCACGCCGTTGTGCAGCACCGTGATGCGCGCGGGCGAGATCAGCCCGCCGCCCTTCGCAAAGCGCGGTGCCTTCCAGACGATGTCGTAGGCCTGCCACTGCCCCGGTGCGCGCGAGGCATTCACCAACGGCATCGCCTGCTTGTAGATCGACCCCGCCTGGCCGTTGGCATAGGTGGGGTTGTTGTCACTGTCGAGCACCTGCAGCTCATACCGTTCCTGCAGGAAGATGCCGCTGTTGCCCCGGTCCTGGCCTTCGAAGCCGGCCGTCACCACGGGCGTCCGCCACTCGACATGCAACTGGATGTCGCAGAACGATTGCCGGGTGCGGATGCCCTTGCTGCCCGGCACCACCGTGAGGGCACCGTCGGCGACCGACCACGGCACGCGTCCGCCCTGCTCGGCCTCCCACGCCGACACGTCCTTGCCGTCGAACAGCACGATCGCATCGGATGGCGCGCCGCCTTCGGGCGTCGCCACGCTGGCGGGCACGGGCGTCCACACTTCCGTCTTCGCCGGGTCGCGTGCGGGGTCGCTGCCCGCATGCGCGAACACCGGTGCCGCCGCCAGCATGCCGGCGGCCATCAGCAGCGGGTTGATCCTCCGGGTGCGGTCCATCAGCCGGTCCCCCATGCGGGGGTGCCGGGCACGTACGCCAGGTCGCCGTCATAGCGCCCCGGCACGGCGACATAGCGCAGCACTTCGGTGGCCCCCACCTTCGAGGTGAAGAAACCGAAGATGGCCAGCTGCTTGATCATCGTGAAGTAATGCGGCATGGCGTCTCCCTCCTCGGCGGTACCGGTCTCGGTCACCTCGACCGCGCGTGCCTTGGCTTCTGCATCCAGTGCCCGCAGCAGCTCGGCACGGGCCGGTGCTGCGAGCGACACGAACCGGCCGCCGGCCCGTTTGTCGATATCGGCCAGGCCCGCGCGGAAGGTTGCCTGCTGCCGGGCGGTGTAACAGTCCGTGACGAACTGCGCCATGAAGGCACCGGCGGCGGCCTCCTTCGCCCCGGGCGTGGTGGTCCGGGGCAGGATGGTCTCGGCGATCTCGTCCAGCGTGCCCACCTCCGTGGCGGAGAACATCGTCTTCGCGGCGGCAGCAGGCGCCTGGCCCTGGGCGAGCGCGGGCAGGCCGATCATGGCCGCGCCGGTGGCGGCGACAATCATCTTCAGCAGTTCGCGACGATCCATCACAGGTTCCCCGCTTTCAGTTCGCGCACGGCATGATCGGCGGCCCGCGCGGTCAGCGCCATGTAGGTCAGCGACGGGTTCACGCAGGCGCTGGAGGTCATGCACGCACCGTCGGTGACATACACGTTGGGCGCATCCCATACCTGGTTGTGGGCGTTCAGGACCGAGCTCCTGCGGTCACGCCCCATCCGCGCGGTGCCCATTTCATGGATGCCCTTGCCGGGCGCGTAGTCGTTGTCGTGCATCTCCACGTCCTTGACGCCGGCGGCCTCGAGCATCTCGGCGGCGTCGGCGGCCATGTCCTTGCGCATGGCCTTCTCGTTGGCGCGCATGGACACATCCATCGCCAACACCGGCAGGCCCCATTTGTCCTGGCGGCCGGTGTCCAGGCGGATCGTGTTGTCGTGGTGCGGCAGCATCTCGCCGAAGCCGGTCATGCCGATGCGCCAGTCGCCCGGCACGGTCAGCGCCTCCTTCAGGTCGGCACCAATGTTCATCTCGGCGATCTCGCGGGACCACCCGTTGCGGCTGGCGCCGCCTTGGTAGCCAAACCCGCGCAGGTAGCCGCGCTTGTCCGTGGCCACGTTGCGGAAGCGCGGAATGTAGAAACCGCATGGGCGACGGCCGAAATAGTACTTGTCGTCGTAGCCTTCGACGCGGCCGGACGCGCCGGCCCCGAAATGATGGTCCATGACGTTGTGCCCCAGCTCGCCGGACGAGGCGCCCAGCCCCCCTTCCCAGACATCGGTGGCCGAGTTCATCAGCAGCCAGGTCGAGTTGAACGAGGAGGCGTTGAGGAAGATCACCTTGGCCGTGTACTGGTAGGTCTGCCCGGTCTCGGCGTCGATCACCTCCACCCCGCGCGCCCGCTTGCGGTCCTTGTCGTAGAGCACTTCCTTGACGATCGAGAACGGCCGCAGGGTCAGGTTGCCGGTCTTCATGGCCGCCGGCAGCGTGGCCGCCTGGGTGGAAAAATAGGCCCCGAACGGACAGCCGAGGATGCACTTGTTGCGATACTGGCAGTTGACGCGCCCCTGCCCGGGCATCGGTTGGGTGATGTTGGCGGTGCGCGAGTGGATCATGTGGCGCGTGCCGCCAAACGCCTTCTTGATCCGCGCGGCCACATCCTTCTCGACGATGTTCAGCGGGATCGGCGGCAGGAACTCGCCATCGGGCAGTACATCCAGCCCTTCGCGCGTGCCGGCGATACCGGCGAATTTTTCCACGTGGTCATACCACGGCGCGATGTCGGCATAGCGGATCGGCCAGTCGGTGGCGATGCCGTCCTTGAGGTTGGCCTCGAAATCCAGGTCGGAGAAGCGGTAGCTCTGCCGGCCCCACATCAGCGATCGCCCGCCCACGTGGTAGCCGCGGAACCAGTCGAAGCGCTGGGTCTCGATGTAGGGCGAGTCCTGTTCGTCGGCCCACATGCCTTCCAGGTTCTCGGCCAGCGCATAGTCGCGCATCAACACCGGGAACGCCGCCTTCATCGCCTGGGTGGGGCGGTTGCGGTGGGGGAAGTCCCACGCCTCCTTCATCGCGTTGACGTAGTCCTTGACGTGCTCGATGTTGCGGCCGCGCTCCAGCATCAACACCTTGAGGCCTTTTTCGGTCAGCTCCTTCGCTGCCCAACCGCCACTGATTCCCGAGCCAACGACGATGGCGTCGTAATGATTGTCTGCCATGGGTTTTTCACCTGGGTGGATATCGTTTCAGACGTCGCAGAGGCCGATTGCCTCGCGCAGCGAGCCGACGGGATCGGGCGCGGCAGGCATGAACTCCTGCGCCAGATACCCGTCAAAACCTGTGTCGCGGATCGCGCGACAGATGGCCGGATAGTTGAGCTCCTGCTGGTCCCCGATTTCATGCCGGCCAGGCACGCCCGCGGTGTGGTAGTGCTTGAAGCACGCATGGTGCCGACCAATGGTGGCGATGATGTCGCCCTCCATGATCTGCATGTGATAGATGTCGTAGAGCAGCCCGAAGTTGTCCGACCCGAGCCGCTGGCACAGCTCAACGCCCCAGGCGGAGTGGTCGCACAGGTAGTCGGGATGGTCGACCCGGGAGTTCAGCAGTTCCATCACCAGCACCACGCCGCGCTTCTCGGCGTGGCCGAGGATGCGCTTGAGCCCGGCCTCGGCGTTGGCCATGCCCTGCTGCGGATCCATGCCGCTGCGGTTGCCGGAAAAGCAGATGAGGTTGCGGTAGCCGGCGTCGGCCACCAAGTCGATGTGCCGGGTGTACCGCGCCACCAGTTCATCGTGGAACTGGGTGCCCGCAAAGCCCCGGGTGAGGCCCAGTTCGGCGCCGTTGCACATGGCGCTGTCCACGCCATGGGCCTTCAGCGTGGGCCAGTCCTCCGGACCGACCAGGTCGATGGCGGCAAAGCCGATGTGCTTGACCGTGGTGCACAGCTGGGCGACCGAGAGCTGCGGGAAGGTCCAGCGGGCGACGGACTGCTTGAGGTGGCCTCTGAGCGGCGCGGTGGCGGTGGCGGTAGCGGCAGGCAGCAGCCCCGCCGCGCCCAGTGCAACGCTCCCGGCCACCGCGATGCGCAACGCATCGCGCCGTGTGAGCTGCGGGGCCTGGCCGGGGCCGATCGACTGGATGGGCATCCACTTTCCGGCCTCCCAACCGGTATCAAACGCTGGCGATTCGGTTCAATGCAATCGATTGCACCATAGAGCAGGCCTTCTTTTTTTTGCAAGACGCAGTGCACTAAAACCCATGTTGCACGGCACAACATCTGTCGCGGGTGCAGGGGGCCAGGCGCGCGATCGGGTCAGCGTCGCTGTGCGAGCAGTCCGCGCAGGATGCACGGAGAGAGTGCGACCACGATGCCGGTGAGCAGATAGGGCATCCATCCATTGGACAGCAACGCCATGGGATCGTCGGCCACTTTCAGCTTGCGGAAATTGCTGCCGCTGGCGGCGAGCAGGAATCCCACGCCCACCAGCGGGAAGAAGACGATGCTGAACCAGCACGCCAGCAGGCCCTTGAGGTTCCGCTTCTGGTCCACCCAGGCATTCAGCCGTCCGTCGCGACGGTAGGTGAGCAAGCCGTAGCCGACCACGATGCCCAGCGGGAACGTCAGCACCACCAGGCTGTAGTACACCGAGGCCATCGCGCCCAGGCCGGAGCGCCTGGCGTAGTAGTCGCCGGGCCCGACGCGGCGCAGCCATTGGACCCAATGCGGCATCGGCTGCCCGCCCTGTTGAAGCGTCCAGACATGCCAGGCGGCGACCGATGCCACTGCGATGACCAGCCCTGCCAGCGCCAGGGCGATCCATGCCGCCTTGTGCGGGCGGCACAACGGCACCTTCGGATGGCGCGGGGACGCAGACCGGTGCCAACGGGGGACGTATTTCAAGCGCAGGCCTCACTCACGGGGTTGGACGAACGGAAGGCAGGTCGCGCGGATGATACGCACTCGATGCGTCTCGGGCATGGCGCCTTGCCGGTCTGCTGGGCATGCAGGCGATACGAGAGAGAAAAAGGTACTTGCCGTTCTGGGGCGGGTCCGTGCGCCGCGACGACAGAATCCCCGCAAGTGGGCGAAGAACCAAAAAAAAGAGCCCCATCGCTGGGGCTCCTCCTGCATATCGACCAGGGCACGCTGCCCGGTGTCTGCTTAGAAGGGTTGTGCACACATGTTGTGCATACCTCATTACTCGGCATCTCTCTAAAACACTGCCTTTCTAGGAACTCATTCACCATGGATAGCACCATTTATTCTACCAAATGGAAAATTTGGGTGAGAAAGAGTGCCCACTGACCTCAATCCTATATTTTTCTCAACACTTCAGAGGGGGACGCTATGACTCTCCTTGCCCGAACTCGGTACGGGCCGCCCGCAGCACGCGAGCCGGTTCAGAGCTGAGGGCTTCGGCAGGTGGCATGCCGTTGAGCAGAGCGTGCGGTGAGAGAAACCACTCTGCCTCACGCCATCCGGTGCTGTGAAGTTGCCCGTACGGCTCGATCTCGAAATGACCGATTGCACGCAGTGCTGACAGGATTTCTGCCAAATATTCAACGGGCTCGCCGTTTTCACCAAACTGCCAGTCTGGGTAGCGATAGCCGGGCACAGGCTTCGTTACATAGACCCCGAGTAGCTGGCCGGCTCTGCGCAGCTGACCGGCTAGGCCGCTACCACTGGTCAATGACGGGCCGAGCTGTGAACTGACTTCGGCGGCGCTATGCCACTGTGCGGCAAGTTCATCTCGCCTGACGGCGGCGTCGGACAGGATCTTCTGGGCCGATGAGCAGGCGTCGGAACGCCGTGGTGCGCCCGTTGCTTCTGCCTGTGGCTTTAGCTGTTCTTGGAGAGATGCTTCAGTGAAATTGCCCGTTGCGTGGATGCGATCGAGCAGGAGTCGAAGCGCGATCGCTAATCCCTCGTCCTCTGATGGGTAGGGAGACGCAAACAGAGGTATCTGAACCCACAGATGCTCCTGTCCTGGGTGTACATAGGGGCGATGATCATCAAGCAGCAAGGCCGCGCCTAATTTTGGTGTGGCTAGCCGTAGATCCTTCGTGCTGCCCGTCCAATGGATGTATTCAAGGCTCGCGAACCACGGAGGCGCGCTTCCTTCACGAACCAACAAATCGGCAATGCTGCGAAAGCGCTCTTCCGGCACAGTCGTAAACATCATGAGCTGACTGAAGTGCGATCGGACGTCCTCCAAGAACCGACAGAGGCCGGGTCTTGGAATCTGGCTTATCGCATTGGAAATGAGTGTCCCTTCGAGGTCCAATGCCAGAATGCTCGGCTTCATGTGTTGTCTCTAGCGAGGAGCGTGTGTACACCTTGCTCCTGGACACTCTCGCTGTCCAACACGTGAGCCTACTGGTACACATGCAGCGTGAGCCTACTGGTACGCATGTAGCGTGAGCCTACTGGTACTTGTTGCCTGCAACTGACAAAAGGATCACCTTTGCTGTGCTGCTCGGCAGGGCGGCACCACTAGGTCGGCTGGAATGTTTAGCTCAAGGATCGGCATAGAAGCCATGGGTGGTCGCCGCTGCGCCGCGGCTCTCTTAGTTGCCGCGATGAGGGATCGACAATGTTCAGAACTAGTCACACACATCCTCTGCATATCGCCACGATCGCTGTCGGAGTCAGTGGCGGCGCAGTAGGTGTAACTTTCGCGCCAGGGAAGTTTCAAAAGGCCGCGATGACGGGGCCATGGAGTCGTGACATTGACGTGGACCTTTGCGCGATTCGCCAGTGGGGCGCGGGGTACCTGATCTCCCTGATTGAGCCATGGGAGTTCGATGAGCTTAGGATTGCCGCGCTGCCAGAGCGGGCGATGGCGCAGGGAATCAAGTGGTACGGACTTCCAATCGTAGACGGCGCAGCGCCTAACAGTTCCTTCTCGGAGGCATGGCGCGAGTTGGGCCCAGCACTCAGTAATGAGTTGTTGCGCGGAAGCCGCGCAGTTGTGCATTGTAAGGGCGGGCTAGGACGAGCTGGCACCGTAGCGTGCTTGTTGCTGTTAGAAACAGGCACGGCTGCCACTGGTGAGCAGGCCATGAGCATGGTTCGTCAGGTCAGGCCGGGTGCGATCGAGACGCATGAGCAGGAGGACTTCATACGCGCCTGGAGTCCAGGTTCGGGCAGCTAGGCTACAGGCAACTGACACCGTCGACCGGCCGGACTGCAGAAGTCATAGGTTTTGGACCGCGGGTGCCTAGGTAGCGCTCTTGCTCGATTCCTTGCGTGGGGAGTCCTCGGAAGTCGGCTGGCGCAGCGTCGACAGGATGGTGCACTCAGCTCGCTGTCCGCCGTGACAACTGGCGATTACCCGTTCCAGTTCGTTGGCCATACGTTGCAAGTCTGCCATCCGGGCGCGAATGTCGGACAAGTGGCTGCGGGCCAGACGATCCACATCCACGCACGACAGGCCCTCGTCTCCGGCCAGCTGCAGCAGGCTACGGACCTCTTCCAGGCTGAAGCCCAAATCCCGACCGCGGGCAATGAAGCGCAGGCGCTCAATGTCCGCCAATCCGTAGACCCGGTAACCATTGCCTGATCGTCCCGGCCTCGGGAGCAAGCCGATACGCTCGTAGTAGCGGATCGTCTCCAGATGGCACCCGCTGGCGGTGGCGGCGTCACTAATTTTCATTCGTAGTAGGCTTGACTCCGTAGTAGCTACGGACTTTACCCTCGTGGGCCCTGCCATGCCAGCGGACCGCGCCGGCCCGGCTCCCCTGCGATGGAGAAGATCCGATGAGTGATTGCGGCTGCCACCACGAGGCAAAGAACGCGCAGGAACGGCGCGTGCTGTGGATCGCTCTGGCCCTGAACGCTGCAATGGCGGTGATTGGCGGCATTGCCGGCTGGATCGCCCATTCCACCGGCTTGCTTGCCGACGCACTGGACATGCTCTCCGACGCCACGGCCTACGCCATTGGGTTGGTCGCTATTGGTCGGACGGCGCGCTTCAAGGCCAACGCTGCTTGGGTCAGCGGTAGCGTGCTGCTGATTCTGGGCGTTGGCGTGCTGGTCGAGGTCGGTCGCCGCGTACTCCACGGGGCTGAACCGGTAAGCGGGTGGATGATCGGTACGGCTCTATTGTCGCTAGTGGTCAATCTCGCGGTCCTTCGCATGCTGGCGCCACTGAAGTCTGGCGAAGTACATCTGCGGGCGACGTGGCTTTTCACCCGAGCCGATGTGGTAGCCAACGTGGGCGTGATCCTGGCTGGCCTACTGGTGTGGTGGCTGGCCAGTCCATATCCGGATTTCGTAATCGGTGCCCTTATCGGCCTCTACGTGATGAAGGAAGCCTTTGAAATATTGGGCGACGCGCGCCGGGCACGCGCCGACGCGCGCAAGACCCCTGCATGACCGCGGGCGGCCAGCTGGGATTTTCCCTGCGCTGGTTGCTGCTGGCGCAATTGGCTGTCGGCCGGTATTTGCCTGAAATCGAGGCCGAAACGCGTGCAGATGCGTATGAGCATCTGCACGCGCCCTTTCGACCGCCAATTTCCGGGTGACGCATGTGGGCGCAGGCCGATCCCTGTGATCTCGAGAACCTTCGGAGTACTTCCATGTCTGTGCGATGGGCGGCCTTGGCCGCGTTGCTGTTAACGGGCGCAGCAGCGATGCCTGCGGCGGCGGTCGAGTTGATGACCTTGGACGATGCCTTTGCACGCGTAGCCCAAACCCATCCCGAGCTGCGTCTGGTCGATGCGCGAGCCACTGTCCTCGTTGCCGAGCGAGATAAGGCGGTGCAGCGCCCACCCTGGACGCTCGGTGCCGAGGTCGAAAACGCGCTGGGCACCGGCGCGGCCGGTGGCTTGGACAGCGCCGAGTTGACCTTGAGCCTGAGTTCGGTGCTGGAGCGCGGCGGCAAGCTCGACGCCCGCCGTACCTTGGCACAAAGCCGGATTGATGCGCTGGCCGTGCAGCGCGAGACCGGGCGCCTGGACTTGCTAGCCGAGACGGCGCAGCGCTATTTGGCTGTCGTTGGTGCCGACCGGCAACGAAGCCTAGCGGACATCGATGTTGGCCAACGCCAGCGAACCGTGGCCGCCGCCAGGCAGCGCCTGCAGGCCGGCGCTTCACCCGAGTCGGTCCTGCTCACCGCGCAGGCAGCGCTTGCGCGGGCCGAGCTGACGCGTGATCGGGCCGAGCAACAGCGACTCGCTGCTCGTCAGCATCTGGCCGCTTTGTGGGGCGAACGTACTCCCAGCTTCGAGGTGGCCCCGGCCGATCCGATGGCCCTGCCGAAGATCGCCTCCATGCAGACGCTGGCCGATGAGTTGGAACGGACTCCGGAATTGGCGCAGTTTGCCGACGCCCGCCGGATCGCGCAGGCACGACTGCAGCTGGCGCGTTCAGCGGCCTCACCGGACCTGTCCTGGCAGCTCGGAGTGCGCCGACTACAGGAGACCGATGACACCGCGCTGGTCGCCAGCTTATCCATGCCGCTGGGTAGCCGCAGCCGCGCACAGCCAGAGATTCGCGCCGGCGAAGCCGAGCTGCAGGTCCTGACGATCGAGCGCGAGGCCAAGGGCCTGTCGCTGTACTCCACGCTGGTCGAAGCCCATGGCCGCTACACCGTGGCACAGGCCGAGGTGGCGCGCCTGCACGGCGACGTGTTGCCGAAGCTGGCCCGAGCCGAGCAGGCCGCTGAGCGTGCCTATCGTGCTGGGGCGATCAGTTACCTGGAATGGGCACAGTTGCAGTCCGAACGCGCCGCCATGGCCCAGCAACAGCTGGACGTCGCCTTGGATGCGCAGCGCGCCCTGATCGAAATTCAACGACTGACCGGCCAGGCGCTTGTCACGCCGCCGGCTGCCGCTTCCACTGGAGAGACCCCATGAATCGCTTTTCCTGGACCGCACTGGGCATGGCCCTGATGCTGGCGGCCTGCAACGCGTCGACCCCCAACGAAGCATCTGAAGGAGGCCACGCCGCTGAGGGCGAAGAGCACGGCGAGCACGAGGAAGCGCCGCTGGAAACCGAGATCGCGGCCAAAGCTGCGCAGGCGGCGGGTATCCAGGTCGCGCCGGCTGGACCCGGTGAGATTGCCGATGAGCATGAGGTGCAAGGGCTGTTGACCCCAATCGATGGGCGCATCGCGCAGGTCACTGCACGCTTCCCCGGACCGGTCCGTTCCGTGCGAGTGGGCGTGGGTGACCAGGTACGCACCGGCCAGGTGCTCGCGACAGTGGAGAGCAACCTCAGCCTGACCACCTACACCATCACCGCGCCGATCAATGGCGTGGTCATGGCGCGTACGGCCACCGTGGGCATGTCGGCGCCTGAGGGCGCCCCGCTGTTCGAGGTCGCCGACCTGTCCACGCTGTGGGTGGACCTGCACATCTTCGGCGCCGACGCCCAGCACATCAGTGCCGGCGTGCCGGTGACGGTCACCCGCTTGAGCGATGGCGTCACGGCGCAGACCACATTGGAGCGCGTCCTGCCCGGCACCGCCACTGCCAGCCAAAGCACCATCGCCCGCGCCACCGTGGCTAATACCGATGGGCTGTGGCGGCCGGGTTCAGCGGTCAAGGCGCGGGTCACCGTGGATCGCCAATCGGCGTCGCTGGTGGTTCCGATCACCGCCCTGCAGACCGCACAGGACCAGGACGTTGTCTACGTGCAGCAGGGCGAGACGTACCACACCCGGCCGATCAAGCTGGGGCGCCGCGACGCCGAACGCGCCGAAGTGCTGGAAGGGCTCAAGGCGGGTGAACGAGTGGTGGTGGCCCAAAGCTTCCTGATCAAGGCCGACATCGAAAAATCCACCGTGGAAGAGGAATGAGGCCCGCCATGCTCGAACGCCTCATTGGTCTGTCCATCCGCCACCGCTGGCTGACGCTGGTGCTCACCGCTGCGCTAGTCGCACTGGGCGTGTGGAGCTACCGTCACCTGTCCATTGACGCCACGCCCGACATCACCAACGTCCAGGTCCAGATCAACACCCAGGCCCCGGGTTACTCGCCGCTGGAGGCCGAGCAGCGAGTGACCTTCGCCATTGAAACGGCCATGGCCGGGCTACCAAAGCTGGACTACAGCCGCTCGCTGTCGCGCTACGGACTCTCCCAGGTCACTGTCGTCTTCAAAGACGGCACCGACCTGTACTTTGCCCGCCAGCAGGTCGCCGAAAGGCTACAGCAGATCGCATCTCAGCTGCCCGAAGGGTTGGACCCAGAGATGGGTCCCATCTCTACCGGCCTGGGCGAGATCTTCATGTACACCGTGGAGGCTGAGCCCAACGCCCGCAAGCCCGACGGCACCCCGTATACCGCCACGGACCTGCGCACCCTGCAGGACTGGGTGATCCGGCCGCAGCTGCGCACCACGCCTGGAGTGACCGAGGTCAACACAATCGGTGGCTTTGAGCGGCAGATCCACATCACCCCGGATCCGGCCCAGTTAGTGGCACTGGGCTTTACGCTGAACGATGTGGTCGCAGCGGTCATGCGCAATAACCAGAACATCGGTGCCGGCTACATCGAGCGCAACGGCCAGCAATTTCTGGTCCGCGTGCCCGGCCAGCTGGCCAATCTGGACGCGATTGGGAACATCGTGCTGGACCGGCGCGATGGCGTGCCCATTCGCGTCCGCGACGTCGCTAGCGTAGGCGAAGGCAAGGAGCTGCGCACGGGTGCGGCGACCCAGAATGGCCATGAGGTCGTGGTCGGTACCGCCTTCATGCTGTTCGGCGCAAACAGCCGGGAAGTCTCCCAGGCAGCCGCGGCCAAGCTGG
>NZ_JAVWXA010000014.1:0-6618 GCF_036662295.1 Stenotrophomonas sp. | reverse complement strand
GCTGGCGTGCATGCAAAGGCCGTCTATGACCGCACAGCGCTGGTGGATCGCACCATCGGCACGGTGTCCAAGAACCTGATCGAAGGCGCGCTGCTGGTGGTGGTGGTGCTGTTCCTGCTGCTGGGCAATGTGCGCGCTTCGTTGATCACCGCGGCAGTGATCCCGTTGGCAATGCTGTTCACCATTATCGGCATGGTGCGTGGCGGCGTGTCGGGTAACCTGATGAGCTTGGGCGCCCTGGACTTTGGCCTGATCGTGGATGGGGCGGTGATCATCATCGAGAACTGTCTGCGCCGGTTTGGGGAGGCGCAACACGCACTGGACCGCCAGCTCAACGACGAAGAGCGCTTTGATCTGACCGCCTCGGCCACGGCTGAGGTGATTCGCCCCAGTCTGTTTGGTCTAGGCATCATCGCGGCGGTCTACCTGCCGATCTTCGCGCTGTCCGGGGTGGAAGGAAAAATGTTCCACCCGATGGCGATCACGGTGGTCTTGGCCCTGACCGGTGCGATGGTGCTGTCGCTGACCTTCGTACCGGCGGCAATTGCCACCTTCCTGCGCGGCCGTGTGGCCGAGCACGACAACCGCTTGATGCGCTGGTCACGTGCCCGCTACACGCCGCTGCTGGAGTGGGCGCTGCGGCGGCGTGTCGTAGTGCTGACAGGCGCGGCCGTGCTGGTGGTGGGGTGTGGCGTGCTGGCCACCCGCTTGGGCTCGGAGTTCGTGCCGAGCTTGGATGAAGGCGACATCACCTTGCAGCCCATGCGTATCCCCGGCACCAGTCTGGAGCAGTCGGTGGCCATGCAGGAAACGCTGGAGAAGCGCTTGGCCCAGTTCCCGGAGGTGGCCAACATCTTCTCCAAGATCGGCACCGCCGAAGTGGCCACCGACCCGATGCCCCCCTCCATGGCCGATACCTTTCTGATGCTCAAGCCCCGCGACCAATGGCCCGACCCGCGCAAACCCAAGGCCGAGCTGGTGGAAGAGCTGGAGGCGGCGGCCAAGGAGATCCCGGGTAGCAACTACGAGTTCACTCAGCCCATCCAGATGCGCACCAACGAATTGATCTCCGGCGTTCGCTCGGACGTTGCGGTCAAGGTCTACGGCGACAATCTTGACCAGCTGACCCGCCTGGCCAGCCGGGTCGAGCGCGTCCTGCGCGGGGTCCCCGGCGCCGAAGACGTCAAGGCCGAGCAGGTTACTGGCCTACCACTGCTCACCATCACGCCAGATCCAGCGGCATTGGCGCGGTATGGATTGAATCCGGGTGACGTGCAGGACACGGTGGCAACCGCCATCGGCGGTAGCGTCGCTGGCCAGCTGATCGAGGGCGACCGCCGATTCGACCTGGTGGTGCGTTTGCCCGAATCGCTGCGGCAAGACCCGGCTGTGCTTGCGGACCTGCCCATTCCACTGCCGGAGAGCACCAGTATCGATGAGTCCAGCCGTGTAGCCGCTGGTGCCAACGGTGGGCCTCGCACTGTTCCACTACGAGAAGTGGCGAAGATACAGGTAGAGCGCGGGCCCAACCAGATCAATCGTGAGAACGGCAAGCGTCGAGTGGTGATCACCGCCAACGTGCGTGAGCGTGATCTTGGCGGATTCGTTGGCGATCTGCGTACCCGCATCGGCCAGGATGTACCTCTTCCAGAGGGGTACTGGATCGATTATGGCGGCACGTTCGAGCAGCTGATCTCGGCCAGCCAGCGCTTGGCGGTAGTTGTCCCGGTCACATTGGCGCTGATCTTCGCCCTGCTGTTCATGGCCTTCGGCTCGGCCAAGGATGCCGCCATCGTGTTCAGTGGCGTTCCCTTGGCATTGACTGGTGGCGTAATCGCCTTGGCTCTACGCGGAATTCCGCTGTCAATCTCTGCGGGCGTAGGCTTCATTGCGCTTTCGGGCGTGGCAGTACTCAATGGCTTGGTCATGATTGCCTTCATCCGCCGACTGCGTGAGCAAGGCGACGCCCTCGAAGATGCTGTCCGGGATGGCGCCCTGGGGCGACTACGACCGGTCTTGATGACTGCCCTGGTGGCTTCCCTTGGTTTCCTGCCGATGGCTTTGAACGTAGGCGCTGGTTCTGAAGTACAGCGGCCGCTGGCCACGGTCGTAATCGGCGGTATCGTGTCCTCGACCGCGCTGACGCTGTTGGTCCTGCCGGTGCTGTACCGCTGGCTACATCGCGACCGCGGCAGTCGTGGCGATGGCGCTATCCAAGATCCCTCAACCTCATGAACGAGATCAATTTGGAAGAGGTCCGGGCAGCGATGTTCACGGACCCGGGCGTGAAAGCGGTAGACGGCCTGCGGCTCGTCCCAGGCCTGGCACCTGGACGCGCGATTGCGGCCACCATCACTGTCGCTGCCCCCTCGGTGGACCTTGACGTGGTCCACGCTGTGATCGCCCGGGTACTTTTCGATCAATTCGGCATCGAGCGGGCAGTGCTTTCCTTCAACGACCCTGGGCCAGTGCCGCCGCCACCCACGGCGGCGCCCTTGAAGAAATTGTGACCGCTGCAAAGCCCGTACAGATCGTTGCCACGAAGCTACCCTACGTTGCCAGCCGCTCCAGCACTGTACTCGTCACGTCGGTCAGCCATGCCCAGTCCGTGGGCCTACTGCGTGTCCGTGCAAACTGTTGCGGCGCTAAGTCGTTTGAGCTTGAGGGGTATAGACTTGGTGGCCCAAAAGCGCGCACGTGCCGTTATACACAAACGCCACACTCTGCCTCGCCCGGGTGAAGGCGACGTAATACTTGGGTGGCGCCGTTATGCGGGACGCGTCGGCAGTGCGCAGGTACTGCGTCAAAGGCCCATTAGGGAAGATGAGCACACGGCTATAGGTGCGTCCCTTGGACTGACCGAAGTTCATTGCTGGTAGGCCATCGCAAGCCTGCCGTCGGTCATGCCGCAGCACGGCTGGGGCAAACTCCTGCATGTACGCAGTGACATGCTCGGGCGCGACCAGGTATATGCCATCGTGACCGGTCAACTGATCATTGCCTGATTGGGTCCGGGGCATCTGTGGATAGAGCGCGTCGGCCAGATCACACAAGGCCTGCACGCATCGTAAACTCGTGAGGCGGTGATCGATCTGGCACAGGCCGTGCGACTCCCAAAGCTGGAATAACGTCGCCAAGTTCGGTCCGCGGAACTGGCTGTACCGAGGCGCGTAGTTGGTGGCGTAGGTCGCTTGGCGCGTGTCGCCCACTAGCGTAACGCCGATGGGGCTCTTCAACAGGCGCTCAATCAGATCTAGGTCGTAGCCAGCCAAGTCCTGCACTTCATCGACGTACACTTCGTCGTACATGTCCGCCAAGCGCGAGATGACCTGACCATGAGTTAGCTCATCGCAACGAACGGCGAAATCCGAGGCCCGATCCGAGTACATCCTGTCGCCTGCCAGATAGTGGCGGGAAATCTGCGAGCGGGGTGCCCGGTTGTTAGTCCGTCCTTCAACGAACTGAATCGATTCAACCCGTGGCTCGCGACACAGTGCCGCCTGATAAGGTCGAATACACTCGCGCAGCAGAAATCCGTACCAGCTATACAAGGGGACGATAGAGAATTCGGAAAAAATCGTACGCTAAGCTTCGCGAGTTCTTGTAACCAATTCATTGTTTTTTCAATGGATGAAAGAAAATGGCGAAAGCTATTTGACAAACAAATCGGGATCTTATAACTTACCTACCAAGTAGTCGGTAGATGAAATAAAGCCATGAAACTCAATTCAGATCTTTCGCAGCGTGTTGTCGTCGAGCCTTCAAGCTTACAGTGGGTCGATTCGCCAGCGACCGGGATTCAACGCCAGTTACTGGAGCGTGATGGCGACGAAGTGGCGCGTGCCACCTCGATCGTGCGATACGCGCCGGGCTCCGCTTTTGAAAATCATAAGCACGACTTGGGCGAGGAGATTCTGGTCCTGGACGGCGAATTCAGCGACGAATCCGGGACCTTCGGGCCTGGGACTTACATCAAGAATCCACCAGGTTCTTCGCATGCACCGAGCTCCGCGACGGGTTGCACGTTGTTCGTCAAGCTGCGCCATCTTGATCTAGCCGACAGCCAACGCACCGTGGTCGACACCCGTAACGGCCCCTGGTTTCCAGGCCTCGTGCCGGGTCTGTCGGTGATGCCACTTTCTGAGTTCGACACACAACATACGGCTTTGGTGCGCTGGGCCCCGGGGACACGATTCAATTCGCATCGTCACTACGGCGGTGAAGAAATCTATGTGTTGGAAGGCGTCTTTGAGGATGAGTTCGGAAGCTACCCTACCGGCACATGGATGCGCAGTCCGCATTTGAGTGCTCACCGTCCCTTCAGCAATACAGGCTGCACCATCCTGGTCAAGACAGGCCACCTGCCAGTCGCCGAATCAAATGAGGCGCTTGCATGAAGCATTTCTCCGAAATCTCGCCGACCGCCGAGCGGGTGGTCGATGCCGCTGAAGGGTTGGTACAGCAGCACGGCTACAACGGCTTCTCATACGACGACGTGGCCCAGTTGGTAGGCATCAAAAAACCAAGTATCCACCACCACTTTCCCAAGAAGGGTGAACTCGTGGCCGTGGTCGCACAGCGCTATACGCACCGGTTTCGTGAGGAGTTGCTGAGCATCGAAGGGCAGCATGCGAAAGCGCCTGACAGGCTAACTGCGTATGCGGCACTTTTCGAACGCACCTTCGCCAAGGACCGGCGCCTTTGTGTCTGCGGCATGTTGGGTGCCGAGTCGGACTCGCTGCCGGACGCCGTTGTGAGCGAGGTCGAGCGATTCTTTAAAGTCAATCTCGACTGGTTGACTCTTGTCGTTGCCGATGGTCAGCGTGCCGCGCTGATCACCTCGAATTCCACCCCAGAGGCTCTCGCAGAGGCATTCTTGTGCGCGTTGGAAGGCTCGATGATGGTGGGCCGTGGCATGCGGTCGTCACGCGGACCGGCCGAAGTTGGAAACACTTTTCTTTCCACCGTGTTGACCTGAGGTCGGCACTTTTTTTGCAACACAACCCTACCATTTAGTTGGTAGTTAAGGAGATTATTATGAGTACTGAATTTAATGGCAAGAAGTTGTTGGTCATCGGCGGCACTAGCGGGATGGGACTGCAAACTGCCCGCATGGTTCTTGAGCAAGGCGGAAGCGTCGTCATCGTCGGTCACCGTGAAGACAAGGCCGAAGAGGCCCGCAAGGCGCTGTCGTCGTTGGGCACCGTGACCGCCCTGACTGCCGATCTCTCGCGAGCCGAAGATGTGAAGCGACTCCTGCATACCATCGATGAACACCACAAGGACATCAATCTTCTGGTCAACGCGGCTGGGGTGTTCTTCCCGAAGGCGTTTCTTGAGCACACGGAAAGTGATTACGAACAATATTTGACGTTGAATAAAGCGTTCTTCTTCATCACACAAAAAGTCGTGGCCAATCTCGTGGCCAGCGAGCGTCCCGGCGCCATTGTGAACATCGGCTCGATGTGGGGCAAGCAGGCGATTGCGGCTACGCCGTCGTCCGCGTATTCGATGGCAAAAGCAGGTTTGCATTCGCTGACCCAGCACCTTGCGATGGAGCTGGCATCCAAACAAATCAGGGTCAATGCCGTTTCTCCGGCGGTTGTCGAAACGCCGATTTACGAGGGATTCATACCCAAGGCCGAGGTTCATGGCGCCTTACAGGGATTCAACAGCTTCCACCCAATCGGCAGGGTTGGGACGCCACAAGACGTCGCCGAGGTCATCCTCTTCCTGTTGTCGGACAAGGCAGCATGGGTGACGGGCGCAATCTGGGACGTTGACGGCGGCGTGATGGCCGGGCGTAACACATAATGGGGGAACGAGAAATGAACACAAACATTAAAGGAACTCCCGGCAACGGGATCAACGTCGGCGCATTGCGTGAGTTTGCAGATCAGGTCGCAGCAAAGCCCGCCGCAGGCATCGCGACGTTCGGCGTCGTGACAACCTGGGAGGGTGGCACCCGGACGCGTGCGCGAACCATGCCGCTCGTACTAGGTGACACGGCCTTGGCGCGCGGCTTTGTCATCGACGCGGACGAACCGGCAGAATTGCTCGGTACCGACACGGCCGCTAATCCACAAGAATTGATCCTGGCTGCGTTGAACGCATGCATGACTGCAACCTACGCGGCAAATGCGGCGGCAATGAACATCGAGTTGCAATCGCTGACTATCCGCACGAAGGGAAGCCTCGATCTGAGAGGTTTTCTTGGAATCGATCCTGGGATCAATCCAGGGTACGACCAGGTCGAGTATGAGGTCGAAATGGAGTCGTCGGCGGATTCGGCGGCGCTGAAAGCATTGCACGCGCAGGTGCAGCGAACATCGCCGAATTACCACAACTTCGCGAGAGCCATTGATCTCAAGGCCAAGCTGACCATTCTCCAATGATCGAGTCAGTGTTTCCCGTGGTTGGCTGACGGGAGGCCAAACCAGATGCGCTATGACGGAAGGTTCAACCTTCCGTCATCACGTTCTCTGGAATACGCAGTGTCAATTTGAGGTATACCCTAACTGGATGTCAGGCAGAACCGCGCAGCTCCGTCAGAATAGAGTCTTCTGTCGTTTTCAGAAGACGACCGCACCATCTGACTGGATGTAACGCCTGGTGTGC
>NZ_JAVWXA010000013.1:12489-57789 GCF_036662295.1 Stenotrophomonas sp. | reverse complement strand
CCCCGGCGCGGGGGCGGGCGCCTCGGGGGCAGTGCCGGCCGCCCCCCCCCCCCCCCACACCCCCACCCCGCGAGACAGAGCCGGCACTCGCAAGGCTTCATACGCCCCGACGACGGAACCCCGCAAATGGGCGAAGAACCTTTTTCATCCCTCGCCGTCCTGCCCGATCAGGCGCTGCAGGCACGGATCGCGCGGCGCCAGTACCTCGAACAGGCCCAGCGCCCGCAGGCTGGGCAGCAACGCCCGCACGTCGTGCTCGGCACTGGCCCGGTCTGCCGCGCTGGCGTTGGGGTCCTGCAGGACCCTGGCGTTGGCCAGGAAGGCGCCCACGCTGCCCTTGCGCACCCGGACACCGTTGCACTCGGCGTGGTTCTGGTCATCGGCAAGCACGTCTTCAGGCAGCATCGCGGTAGCTCCGTATCGGGTAGGGCCACAGTGTGCGGCGGCCACGGCGGCCGATCTGTCGTATAACGGCCAATGGATATGGCAGATCAGACACCGACCCCGTTGATCGACCCACAGCTGGCTGAGGCCGGCGAGGGACCGATGCTGTTCGCGGCCAGCACCGGGCCGGCCCTGGCCGGCGCGGGCGGGCGACGCACCGCCCGCCACCACCACGCGCGCGGCCAGCTTGTCGGGGCGCGGCACGGCCTGCTGCAGATCGAGGTCGGCACCGCGCATTGGCTGCTGCCGGCAGGCCACCTGGGCTGGATTCCCCCGCACCTGCCGCATGCGCTGCTGGCCCGCCAGCAGTTCGACGGGTGGAGCCTGTACTTCAGCGCGGCGGCGTGCGCGGCGCTGCCCAGCCAGCCGCGGATCCTTGCGCCGGGCCCGCTGCTGGCGGCCGCCATCGCGCGCGCCCGCGCCTGGCCGGCCGGTGCGCTGGGGGCGGCGCAGCAACGGCTGGCCGCGGTGATCGTGGACGAGATCGCCGGCTGCCCGGCGTTGCCGTTGGCGCTGCCGCAACCGCTGGACCGCCGCCTGCAGCGGGTGGCGCGCGCCCTGGCCGAACAGCCGCACGACACCCGCGAGGTGGCCGACTGGGCAGCGCGCGCGGGCCTGTCCAGCCGCACGCTGGCGCGCCGATGGCAGGCCGAAACGGGCATGGGGCTGGCCCAGTGGCGGCAACGGCTGCGGGTGCTGCACGCATTGCCGCGCCTGCTGGCCGGCGAGTCGGTGACCGGCACGGCATTGAGCCTGGGCTACGACACACCCAGTGCGTTCATCGCGGTGTTCAAGCGGGAGCTGGGCACCACGCCGGCGCGGTATGTGCAGGCCGCCCGCCCATAACCGGCCGGCACGCGCTCAACGCCCCAGCAGGGCCTGGCCGGCCATCGCCACCCCGATCACCGCCACCACCACCAGGAACGCCCCGGACAGCCCCAGCAACACGCGGTGCACGCGCGGGCGCAGCAGGCGCCGCACCAGCACGCACACCGCGAGCAGCACGCTGAAGTCGAGCACGATCCAGGCCAGGGTGAGCACCACCAGGCTGGTATCGGGGTGGGGCGTGATGGCCAGGAACTGCGGGAAGAACGAGGCGAAGAACAGGATGTCCTTCGGATTGGCGATGGCCATCGCAAAGCCCTTGCCGATCCCGCCGGCAGGCGGCGTCGGCACGGCCATCGCCGCCGGGTGCCGCGCATCGCGCAGCAGTTGCAGGCCCAGGTAGCCGATGTACAGCGCGCCGGCCGCCTTGATCACGGAAAAGGCGGTCTCGTTGACCGACAGCAGCCCCCGCACCACCAGCGTGGACAGCACGATCAGCACCAGCGACGCGGCATTGGTGCCCACGATCACGCGCAACGCCTGACGCGTGCCGCCGGCCAGCGCCGTACCGGCCACGAACACCGTGACCGGCCCGGGCAGCGCGATCATCACCACCACGCTGGCCACGTACAGCGCCATCAGGTTCATATCCCACTGCATCTTGCCTGCCCTGCCCGCGCGTGTCCGCGTTCCATCCTAGCCGCGCGCGGCAGGCGATGGCACACCGTGGCCGGCATGGCCGTGCAATCACGCCGATCACGCCATGCCATGTCGCTTTGACGATGGCGTGCGGCGGCGATGGCGCGACGGCGGCCTGCCGTCGCGCCGACCGGTCAACCCGAAATGGCCAACCGTTCCTGGTGATAGCGGCGCACCGCCGCGTACCACAGCACCGCGGCCAGGCCGAAGCCGGCGGCCAGGTACACCGCCCACATCTGCGCGCTGATCGCCTCGTGGCGGATGATCTTGAGCAGCATCTGGTTCTGCGCCAGGAACGGCACCGCGAACTGCCACAGCTCGCTCTTCAGCGGATACACCATCAGCGCGTAGCCGGGCAGCATCGGCAGCAGCATCAGCCAGGTCATGTGGCTCTGGGCTTCCTTCATGCTCTTGGCCGCCGCCGACAGGAAGGTCAGCAGCGAGGTGCCGATGAACAGCATCGGCAGCATGATCAGCAGCATCTGCGCCATCGGCAGGAAGCCCATGTTGAGCTGTCGCCCTGCCCCGCTGCTGGAAAGCTGCGCGCTGAGTTTGAAGGCCAGCAACGTGAGCAGCAGCGAAGCCATGCCGACCACGCAGGCGGCCACGATCTTGCCGCTGACGATGGCACTGCGCGGGGCCGGGGTGGCCAGCAGCGGCTCCAGCGACTGGCGCTCGCGTTCGCCGGCGGTGGTGTCCATCACCAAGTAGGCGCCGCCCAGGAACGAGGTGATGGTCAGCAGCACCGGCAGCAGGAAGGACAGCACCTGGCCGCGCTTGGCCTCGGCGGTGGCCAGGTCCTGGGTGGCCGCATCCAGCGGACGCGCCACCTGCGGGTCCACGCCCCGGGCCAGCAGGCGCAGCGCTCCCACCTGCTGGTTGTAGGCGCTCAGCGCGGTCTTCAGGCGCAGCGTGGGGATGTCGGCGGCGCGACGCGTGCTGTCCTGCACGATCTCCACCAGCGCCGGGCGGCCCTCGGCCCAGTCCTTGCCGAAGTCCGGGCTGATCCGCAGCGCGACGTCGATCTGCTGGTCGCGGATGGCAGCGGTCAGGTCCTTGGGCGCCTCCACCGCGTTGAGCCCCTGCGCGGCCAGGAAGCGCACCAGGTTGGGCGCGTTCTCGCGGCCGATGGTGGCGATGTCCAACGGCTTGTCGATCTGGGTCTTGACGCGGCTCTCGGCCAGCTTGCCCATGCCCAGGATCAGGATCGGGTACAGCAGTGGGCCCAGCAGCAGGGTCAGCGCGAGGGTGCGGCGGTCGCGGGAAAGATCGCGCAGTTCCTTGCGCATCACGGTCAACAGCGTGGCAAACGAACTCATGCGTGCAATCCTTCTTCCGAACCGATCACCTTGACGAAGGCATCTTCGAGATTGTCTTCCCCGGTCTGCGCGCGCAGCTCGTCGGCGCTGCCGGCGGCCATCACCGTGCCATGGGCGATGATCACGATGCGATCGCAGAGCGCGGCCACCTCCTGCATGATGTGGCTGGAGAAGATCACGCAGCGGCCCTCGTCGCGCAGGCCGCGCAGGAAGCCACGCAGCGCGCGGGTGGTCATCACGTCCAGGCCATTGGTGGGCTCATCGAGGATCACGTTGCGCGGGTCGTGCACCAGCGCGCGCGCGATGGCGGTCTTGGTGCGCTGGCCCTGCGAGAAACCATCGGTCTGCCGGTCCAGGATGTCCTCCATGTCCAGCGCCTTGGACAGCACCTGGGTGCGCGCGCGGATCTGCGCCCCGCTCATGCCGTGCAGCTGGCCGAAGTAGGCGATGTTCTCGCGCGCGGTCAGGCGCTTGTAGACGCCACGCGCATCGGGCAGCACGCCCAGCCGGCGGCGCACCGCCACCGCGTCGGTGGCCGCGTCGATACCGTCCACGCGCACATGGCCCTGGTCGGGCGTCATCAGCGTGTACAGCATGCGCATGGTGGTGGTCTTGCCGGCGCCGTTGGGGCCGAGCAGGCCGGTGATCTGGCCGTCCTCGGCCTGGAAACCGACGTTCTCCACCGCCTTGATCAGGCCGGTCTTGGTCTTGAAGGCTTTATGCAGGTTCTCGGCGACGATCATGGTGCCCATCCGTTGAACGAAGTGAAGGCCGGCACCGGGCTCAGCGAGTCCAGGCAGGTGGCGTCGAGCGATCTGGCATCTGCCTTGTCCATGAACTGGCCCAGCAGACGCGGCATGCAGCCGGCGTTGAGGGTGCCGTGGCCCTGGCCCTTGGCGACCAGGTGGCGGCCGTTGGGCAGGGTCTTGAGCACCTGTTCGGCATAGCGCGGCGGGGTGACCGGATCGAACTGGCCCGACAGCAGCAGCACCGGCCCATCGCTCTTGAACGGCACCGTGAAATCCTTCGGGCGCGTGCCCACGTTCCAGCCCGGGCAGGCGGCGAAGAACATGCGCGCCACCTCCGGCCCCAACAGGCGATCGCTGGCGGCCGGCTCCTGGTAGCGGTCGGCGTCCTCGGCGCAGATCACCGACCACTGCATGCCGCGGTTCATCTGCACGCCCAGCGAGCGCCCGGCCATTCTGCTCAGCGACATCAGCGGCGCGTAACGGCCGTGGGCGGCTTCGTCCAGCACCACCGGCAGCAGGGAGGACAGCTCGGGCATGTAGGAGAACATGAAGGCCAGCCCGGTGACCGAGTCGGCGGTGAGGGTATCGCGCTTGGTCTCGGCGGTGCCGGGGTCGCGGTATTCCACCTCGACCGGGGCCGTGGCCAGCGCGCCCATCACGTTCTTCAGCTGGGTGCGCGTATCGACCGGGAAGCGCTTGGCGCAGACCGGGTCCTTGCTGCACTGGGCGGCCTGCAGGTCGATGGCCGCCTCGAAGGTGTCGGCGAAATCACCGCCCACCACCACGTCGTTGGGCACCACGCCGTCGATGACCACCGCGCGGGTGTGCTGCGGATAGCGCGCGGCGTACTGCTGGGCCACGCGGGTGCCGTAGGAGCCGCCGATCAGGTTGATCTTGTCCACGCCCAGGGCCGCGCGCACGGTATCGATATCGGCGATGGCCTCGGTGGTGGTGTAGAAGCGCGTGTCGGCGCGGTCGCCCAGCGATTTGACGCACTGCGCGGCGAAATCGGCGATGAGCTGGGTGGACGGCGTGGCCGTTTCGTCCAGCGTCATCTCCTTGCCGCTGGCATCCAGGCAGGTGAGCGGGTTGGATTTGCCGGTGCCGCGCTGGTCCACCAGGATGATGTCGCGCTGCTTGCGCACTTCGCGCAGCGCCAGGTTGATCACCGCCGCCACTTCGGTGGCGGCCTGGCCCGGGCCGCCGGCCAGGAAGAACACCGGGTCGCCCTTGCCATCGCCTTCGTTGCTGGTTTCCAGCCAGGCGATGTTCAAGCCGATCTTGCGCCCGTTCGGCGCGGCCGGGTTTTCGGCCACCTGCAGGGTGGTGCACTGGGCTTCCACGTTGTCGCTGGCCTGGGTGCTGGTCAGCGTGCACGGCTTGAACGTCAGTGTTCCGTACTGGCGTTGCGCCGCTTCCGGCGTGGCGTCCGGGGTGGCCTGGCAGGCGGCCAGCAGCAGCAAGGCTGCACCGGTCGCCAGGGGACGGCAGGAAACTCGCATGTTCGATCGCATCCTGGATTGAAGGGGTCCAGCATGCCATGACGGCGGGGCGCGCTGGATGTGACCGATGGCCTGGGCCGGCCTCGCCACGTGCGCGCCGCGCCGGACTCAGGCCGGCAACAGGGGGCCGGCGCAGACCGTGCGGTCGCGGCCCTCGGCCTTGGCCTGGTACAGGGCGCTGTCGGCGGCGGCCAACAGGGTGGCCAGGTCGTGCGCACCGTGGCTGACCACCAGCCCGATGCTGGTGGTGACATGCACCGGCTGCTGCTCGACCACGGCCGGCCGGGTCTGCAGCTGGGCGCGGATGTAGGCGGCCTGCTGGCGGGCCTGCGCGTGGTCGGCCCCGGGCAGCAGCACCACGAACTCCTCGCCGCCGTAGCGGCCCAGCAGGTGCGTGCGCGTCTCCAGGCTCTGCGCCAGCACGCCGGCGAAGTGCTGCAGCACCCGGTCGCCGCACGGGTGCCCCCAACGGTCGTTGACCTGCTTGAAGTGATCCACGTCCAGCAGCAGCAGCGCCATCGGCTGCCGCGCCCGCTGGCTCTGCAGCAGGCAGGCGCGGCCGTCGGCCAGCACCGCACTGCGGTTGAGCAGGCCAGTCAGGCCATCGGTGCGCGCGGCGCGGCGCAGGTCCACCAGCATCCGCTCCACCAGCAGCAGCACCAGCGCAAAGCAGCGCGCCAGCTCCAGGAAGATTCCCGCCAGGTAGGTGATGAACATCGGCGCGCCGGCGCGGAAGATGTCCTGCCCGGCGTCGGCCGCGACCGGCAGCCACAGCCGCACCACGTACACCCCCGCTTCGGCGGCGAACACGGTGGCGGCCAGGCGGCAGCTGGTGCGCTGCAGGGGCGGCGCATGGCGCAGCAGCAGCCAGGCCATCCAGGCGTTGATCAGCACCGCGAACAGGCTGGCCACCTTCAGGCGGATCGCCAGGTCCGGGAACGGCACCACGAACACGATGATGCCGGCCACGTACGCGCCGGCCAGCAGCAGCGGCTGCCACGCGGGCAGGCGCACCTGCAGGTGCCGCGCCACGCCGTAGAGCATCAGCACCGCCGACAGCGCCAGCACCGCATTGCCGAAGATCACCGTGGGCACGGTCGGCAGGTGCGCGCGCAGGGCCACCGAGGTGAGGCTGAGCGCCAGCAGCCACAGGCTCGCCGTCCACAGCCGCAGCGCCGGTTGCCCGCGCAGGACCAGCAGCAGCAGCGAAAAACCCACGGCGATGCCCAGGCAGAGCAGGTAGCCGAGCACGGCGACGGTGGGGAAATCCAGTGACATGTCGCCTCGGGTGCCGGAATGGCGCCCGCAGTTTACTGTGCGTGGCCATGGCGGCGCCCGCACCGGGGCGCGGGCATGCGGTTTACACTCGGCCGCTTTCCCGATGCTCGAAAGGATTCGTCATGACCCCCACCCCACCCTCCTCGCCGTGGACCGCGCTGGTGCAGTCCCTCGGCGCCCACGGCCTGGCCGACCAGCTCTGCCAGTCGGACGCCGATGAAAGCTGGCGTCACGATGGCGCCATGCCCGACGACGCGCCCTCGGCCGAGCAGTTCGAGGCGCTGCTGCCGCCGGCCTATCGCGCCTTCGTGGCCGAACACGGCTACCCGCTGCTGGCCGCCCCTGCCGAGCTCAACTACGCCTTCGCCTTCCTGCCACCGCAGGCCGCCCGCCAGGTCAGCACGCTGATCGCCGATGACGAGCGCGACTTTGCCGAGGTGCGCGCGGCGCGCCGTGCCGGCACGTACGCCTGGCCGCACGTGATGTTCGCCGGCTGGAACTTCGCCGATGGCGACGGCTGGGCGTTTGGCGTCGATCCGGCCGCGGAGGACGCGCCTGAGCCGACGGTGTGGCTGCTGGAAGGCGGCCTGGTGGTGGAGGAAGTGGGCAGCTTCCCGCAATGGCTGGCCGAACGTGCCGAGGATGTGCGCCAGCGCCTGGCGGCGCTGGACGCCGATGCGCTGGCCGCGGCCGCCGCCTGGGAAGGCGACTATGCCCATGGCCCGCAGGATCTGCGCGGGTTTGACGGCTGAGGGGCGTGACGCGCGGCGGCGTGTTGGCGGGGCGGCCCTGGCCGGCCCCGCGGCAGCCCCTTACTTGCTGCTGACGTACTTCTCGCGCCGCACCTGCGGCGTGGGCAGGCCGGCGGCCTTCAACACCTCGAAGGTGGCATCCACCATGTCCGGGTTGCCGCACAGGTAGGCGATGTCGGTGGCCGGATCCGGGGCGAATTCGGCCAGGTGCTGCTGCACGTAACCGTGGCGCACGTCCGGGTGCGGGTTGTCGGGCAGCTCGCGCGACAGGCACGGCACGTAGCGGAAGCCCGGATGGGCATCGGCGAAGGCGTAGAAGTCGTCGCTGTACAGCAGCTCGCCCGGGGTGCGGGCGCCCTGCAGCAGCACCACCTCCACCCCACGCCCGGCCATCGCGGTGGCCAGCAGCGGCAGCATCGAGCGGTACGGGGTGACCCCGGTGCCGGTGGCGATCAGCAGGTAGCGGGCGTTGTGGTCGCCCGGCATCAGGCAGAACCGGCCGAACGGGCCGCTGGCGGTGACGTGGCCGCCGATGTCCAGGCCCTCGAACAGGGCCGTGGCGGCACCGCCGGGGACGAAACTGACCGCGATATCCACCGCCTCGCCCGGCCCCAGGGCGTGATCGTGAACGGTGGCCAGCGAGTAGCTGCGCTTGGTGGCGGTGCCGTCGGCGTACTCGAAATGGACCTGGATGAACTGGCCGGGCTGGAAATCCAGCGGCTGGCCGTCATCACGCAGGAACTGGTAGTGGCCGACGGTGGGGGCCAGCATGCGCCGGTCAACCAGCTTGAGGGGGAATTGAACAGGCACGATTTTGGGAAACAGTGTGTAGCCGGGGCAGGCCCTCGGGGTCTTCTATAATAGCCGCTCCCCGCCCCTATCCAGCGCCAGCCCATGGGCGCGAAGGCA
Organism: Stenotrophomonas sp.; assembly: GCF_036662295.1. Taxonomy (GTDB): domain Bacteria; phylum Pseudomonadota; class Gammaproteobacteria; order Xanthomonadales; family Xanthomonadaceae; genus Stenotrophomonas. The sequence continues at coordinate 49,312 of NZ_JAVWXA010000013.1, read as the reverse complement.
AGAGCTTGGCTTCCCAGACTACCCCCGCGCCCAGCGCCGCCCCCGCCCTGCGCGTGCGCGACCTGCGCAAGACCTATGACAACGGCACCCAGGCCCTGAAGGGGGTCTCGCTGGACGTGGCCCCGGGCGACTTCTTCGCCCTGCTGGGCCCCAACGGCGCCGGCAAGTCCACCCTGATCGGCATCATCAGCTCGCTGGTGAACCTCAGCGAAGGCCAGGTGGAGGTGTTCGGCAGCGACCTGGTCCGCCACCGCAGCGCCACCATGCGCCTGATCGGCCTGGTGCCCCAGGAGATCAACTTCAACCTGTTCGAGAAGCCCTTCGACATCCTGGTCAACTACGCCGGCTTCTACGGCGTGGCCCGGGCCGAGGCCGAGCAGATGGCCGAAGTGGAACTCAAGCGCGCCCACCTGTGGGACAAGGCGCAGGTGATGAGCCGCACCCTGTCCGGCGGCATGAAGCGCCGGCTGATGATCGCCCGGGCGATGATGACCCGCCCGCGCCTGCTGATCCTGGACGAGCCCACTGCCGGGGTGGACATCGAGATCCGCCGTGACATGTGGCGGGTGCTCAAGGAGATCAACGCCGCCGGCACCACCATCATTCTGACCACCCACTACCTGGAAGAAGCCGAGCACCTGTGCCGCAACCTGGCCATCATCAACCACGGCCAGATCGTCACCCAGGGCCCGATGCGCGAGCTGCTGGCCAAGCTGGACGTGGAGGGCTTCCTGTTCGACATCGACGGCACCCTGCCCGCCCAGCTGCCGGTGATCGAAGGCGCCACGCTGATCGCCACCGACGGCCACACGCTGGACGTGGACATGCCGCGCGCGATGGACCTCAACCGGGTGTTCGAGGCCTTGAACGCGGCCGGCATCCGGGTGCGCTCGATGCGCACCAAGAGCAACCGCCTGGAGGAGCTGTTCGTGCGCCTCACCGGCAACCAGGAGAACGCGGCATGAGCAGCACCCCCACCCCGGTCCTGACCGACGGCCAGCGCAACCGCATCGCCCTGATGACCATCGTGCGCCGCGAAGTGGCGCGCATCCTGCGCATCTGGGGCCAGACCCTGGTGCCGCCGGCGATCACCATGACCCTGTACTTCCTGATCTTCGGCGGCCTGATCGGCTCGCGCGTGGGCGAGATGGGCGGCTACAGCTACATGCAGTTCATCGTGCCGGGCCTGGTGATGATGAGCGTGATCCAGAACAGCTACGGCAACATCAGCTCCTCCTTCTTCGGCGCCAAGTTCGGCCGCCACGTGGAAGAGCTGCTGGTCAGCCCGATGCCCAACTGGGTGATCCTGTGGGGTTATGTGTCCGGCGCGGTGCTGCGCGGCCTGATGGTGGGCGTGATCGTGCTGATCATCGCCATGTTCTTCACCCCGGTGCGCATCCCGCACCCGCTGGTGACGCTGACCACGGTGCTGCTGGGCGCGACCATCTTCTCGCTGGCTGGCTTCATCAACGCGGTGTACGCCAAGAAGTTCGATGACGTGGCGATCGTGCCGACCTTCATCCTGACCCCGCTGACCTACCTGGGCGGCGTGTTCTACTCGGTGAAGCTGCTGCCCACCTGGGCCGAGGCCGCCACCCACGCCAACCCGATCTTCTACATGGTCAACGCCTTCCGCTACGGCCTGCTGGGCACCAGCGACGTGCCGCTGTGGGTGGCCTATGCGCTGATGATCGGCTTCGTGGTGGCGCTGACCGCGCTGGCGCTGTGGTTGTTGAAGCGTGGTGTGGGGATGCGGAGCTGATCTGATGCGGTTCAGCGACTACATCGTGTTTGTCGATGAGAGTGGCGACCACGGCATGGACAGCATCGACGACGGGTATCCGTTGTTCGTGCTGTCCTGCTGCCTGATCAGCAAACGGGACTACATGGCCACGGTGGTCCCGGCGACGCAGCAGTTGAAATTCTCAACGTTCGGGCACGATGCGGTCATCCTGCACGAGCGCGAGATCCGCAAGGATATGGGCCCGTTTGCGATCCTTCGCAACCGACCAAGGAAGCACGCCTTCCTCCAGGCATTGACCGATGTGCTGGAAAGAACACCGATGACGGTGTTCTCCGCTGTCATCGACAAGCGTCAGCTTGTCGAGCACCCTCGACGAAACGAAAGCCCCTACGAACTGTCGTTGCGCTTCTGCCTGGAACGCATTTTCTATTCGCTGCGCCGGCTCGGCCAAAGCGATGATGATGAAGGACCGCTGCTGACCCACGTCCTGTGCGAATCGCGGGGACGCAACGAAGATGCCGACCTGGAACTTGCCTTCCGGCGCATCTGCGGCGGCGACAATTTCGCCAACATCCACCTGCCATTCGAACCTGTATTGACCGACAAGAAAAGCAATTCGATCGGCTTGCAGCTTGCGGATCTCGTGGCCCGTCCCATTGGCCTGAAACAGCTGCGTCCCGACCAGCCCAACCGGGCATGGGATGTGATCGAAGGCAAGCTCGACCGTGACACGACCGGGCGCTACCGTGGATACGGCCTCAAGTGCTTCCCCTGAAAAACAAAAGGCCCCGGCGAATCCGCCGAGGCCCAATGCCGACCGGGAATCCCCGATCCTGCCCTCATCATAGCAAAGCGGCCGGGCACCTGCCTTGGCAGGCTTGAATGCATTCAGTTATCCCTGACATTGGAGTGTGAGAGCAATGCGCATCCTGATCCTCGGCGCCGGTGGGACCGGCGGTTACTTTGGCGGTCGCCTGGCCCAGGCCGGGGTGGATGTCACCTTCCTGGTGCGCCCGGCGCGGGCGGCCCAGCTGGCGGGCGAAGGGCTGGTGATCCGCAGCCCGCTCGGCGATGCGGTCTTCCCGGTCCAGCACGTCACCGCCGAGGGCCTGCCGGCACTGGCCGCCGCGCAGCCGTTCGACCTGGTCATCCTGAGCTGCAAGGCCTACGACCTGGACAGCGCGATCGAGGCCATCGCGCCGGCCATGGGGCCGCGCACCACCGTGCTGCCGATCCTCAACGGGTTGGCGCACTACGCCGCGCTGGATGCGCGCTTCGGCCGGGATGCGGTGCTGGGCGGGCTGTGCTTCATCAGCGCCACCAAGGCCGACGATGGCGCGGTGCTGCACCTGGCCCCTGCCGCCAAGCTGACCTTCGGCGAGCGCGATGGCACCGGCAGCAGCGCGCGCGTGCTGGCGCTGGCGGCGGCCTGCGTGCAGGCGAACGTGGACCACGTGGCCAGCGATGCCATTGGCCAGGAGCAGTGGGTCAAATACACCTTCCTGACCGCGCTGGCGGCCGCGACCTGCCTGATGCGCGCCGACGTGGGCACCATCGTGGCCACCGATGACGGCGCGGCCATCGTGCGCGCGCTGTATGCCGAGTGCGTGGCCGTGGCCGAGGTGGCGGGCGAGCCGATCCCGGAGAAGGCGCGCGGGATCGCGCTGACCGCCACCACCCAGCCCGGCTCGGCGTTGAAGGCCTCGATGCTGCGCGACCTGGAAGCCGGCCAGCAGGTGGAGGCCGGGCAGATCGTGGGCGACATGCTGACGCGCGCGCGCGCCGCCGGCCAGGCCGCCCCGCTGCTGGCGGTGGCCTACGCGCACCTGCAGGCCTACCAGCGGCAGCGCGGCGCCTGAGCAGGGTGATGGCCGCGCCGGCGCATGTGCTGGTGCTGGGCATGGGCTACAGCGGGCGGCACCTGGCCGCCTTGCTGCAGGCCGAGGGCATCGCGTGCAGCGGCACCGTGCGTGACCCCGGCACGGCCCCCGATGACGGGCTGACGCGGTATCGGCTGGCCGAGGGCGTGCCGGTCGATGACGGGCTGCGCGCGGCGATCCGGCGCGCGGACGCGATCGTATGCAGCGTGCCGCCGGAAGAGGCAGGCGACCCGGCCATGCGCCTGCTCGCCGATGCACTGCACGACAGCCCTGCGCTGCGCTGGGTGGGCTACCTGTCCTCGACAGCGGTCTATGCCGACCGTGACGGGGGCTGGGTGGACGAGCACTCCAGCGCCGATGCGGGTGACGACACCGCCCGGCGGCGGCTACGCGCCGAACGGCAATGGCGCGCGTTTGCACAGGCACGCGGCATCGCCTCGGCGGTGTTGCGCCTGCCCGCCCTGTACGGGCGCGGGCGCAATGCGCTGGTGCAGCTGGCGCAGGGCAAGGCCCGGCACGTGGTGCGGCCCGGGCTGGTGTTCAACCGGCTGCACGTGGAGGACCTGGCCAGCGCCGTGCTGGCGGCGATGCGGCGTGCTTCGGGCCATGCGCTGCATCTGCCGGCCGACGATGCGCCGGCCCCGCCGCAGGAGGTGCTGGCGCATGCGGCCTTGCTGAGTGGCCTGCCGCTGCCCGCCGCCCAAGCCTGGGATGACCCGGCCGTGCCCGCCTCGTTGCGGCGCTTCTATTCCAGCAACAAACGCATCGACAGCCGCGGCACGCGCGCGGCCCTGCAGTGGCAGCCGCGCTTTACGAGCTACCGCGAGGGCCTGGCCGACGCCTGGGCCGCAGGGGACGGGCGGGCCGCTCACGACCGTTGGTCGTGAGGCACGTCTCGATCATCGCGACAACGGCGTACAGACGCCCGGTCGGTACCTACCGGGCCTCGGGTGCGGGCAACCGGAAGAACGCACGCGTGGCCGCGGTCGCATTGGCCGCCGTGGTCTGCACGTCTTCGCCCCGATCACGGGCCAGTTCCTCGACGATGTGCGAGAGGAACATCGGCTCGTTGCGGCGGTCCTTGGGCATCGGCTTGAGCGAGCGCGGGAGCAGGTACGGCGCATCGGTCTCGATCATCAGGCGGTTGGCCGGGATGTGCTTCACCAGCTCGCGCAGGTGGCCGCCGCGGCGTTCGTCGCACAGCCAGCCGGTGATGCCGATGTACCAGTCCTGGTCCAGGTAATCGAACAGCTCCTGGCGCTCGCCGGTGAAGCAGTGCACCACCGCCGCGCCGAGCTGGCCGTCGAAGTTCTTCATCTGCGCCATGAAATCGGCGTGCGCGTCGCGCTGGTGCAGGAACAGCGGCTTGCGCGCGCCATCGGCGGCGAGCACGTCGGCCGCCAGTTGCAGCTGGCGCTCGAAGGCACGGTGCTGGGCCGGGCGCGGGGCGAAATCGCGGAAGTAATCCAGCCCGCATTCGCCGACGGCCACGACCTCGGCATGCGCATGCAGCGCCCGCATCTCGGCATCGCATTCGTCGGTATATTCCACCGCGTGGTGCGGGTGCACGCCGGCGGTGGCATACAGGACGCCGGGGTGCTGGCGGGCCAGCGTCAGGGCCATCGGCGAGTGCTCGCGGCTGGCGCCGGTGATGACCATCTGCGCCACCCCCGCCTCGCGGGCACGTGACAGCACCGCGTCGCGGTCGCGGTCGAAGGAGTCGTGGGTGAGGTTGGCGCCGATATCGATCAGTTGCATGGGGATCTGCAGGACAGGTAACCCGCGCATTGTAGCGGGCCGCGCCCGGCCCCCTCCGCGCCCGGCGCGGCAGGCGATGGGCAGGCGGCCGGGACGCCGTATCCTTGGCACATGACACCGCCGATTTTCCCCATTTCCCCGCTGCTGCCGCAGATTCTCGAGCACCTGGCGCGCCAGCCCCGCCTGGTGCTGGAGGCGCCGCCCGGCGCCGGCAAGACCACCCAGGTACCGCTGGCGTTGCTGGATGCGCCGTGGCTGCAGGACCGCAGGATCATCATGCTGGAACCGCGCCGGGTGGCCGCACGCAGCGCCGCGCAGTTCATGGCGCGCCAGTTGGGCGAGGAGGTCGGCGGCACCGTCGGCTACCGGATCCGCTTCGAGAACAAGGTGTCCGCGCGCACCCGCGTGGAAGTGGTCACCGAGGGCATCCTGACCCGCATGCTGCAGGACGACCCGATGCTGGAGGGCGTGGGCGCGCTGCTGTTCGACGAGTTCCACGAGCGCCATCTCGCCGCCGACCTGGGCCTGGCACTGGCGCTGGATGTGCAGGCGCAGCTGCGCGAGGACCTGCGCATCGTGGTGATGTCGGCCACACTCGATGGCGAGCGGCTGGCGCAGTTCCTGCAGGCACCGCGCCTGAGCAGCGAGGGCCGCAGCCATCCGGTGGCGATCAGCCATTTCCCGGCACGGCGCGAGGAAGCACTGGAAGCGCACGCGCGGCGCGCGGTGGAACAGGCGCTGGCTGCCCATCCTGGCGACGTGCTGGTATTCCTGCCCGGCCAGCGCGAGATCGCACGGACCCAGGCCGCGCTGGCGCAGGCCCTGCCGGCCAGCGTGCAGGTGTTGCCGCTGCATGGCGAGCTGCCGGTGGAGCAGCAGTCGCGCGTGCTGCAGCCCGATCCGGACGGCCAGCGCCGGGTGGTGCTGGCCACCAACGTGGCCGAATCCTCGGTGACCCTGCCCGGCGTGCGCGTGGTGATCGATGCGGGGCTGGCACGCGAGCCGCGCTACGACCCCAACAGCGGTTTCGCGCGGCTGGACGTGGTGAGCATCGCCCAGGCCTCGGCCGACCAGCGCGCCGGGCGCGCCGGCCGCGTGGCCGAGGGCTGGGCGTGGCGATTGTGGCCGCAGTCGCAGCGCCTGGAAGCGCAACGGCGGCCGGAGATCGCCCAGGTGGAACTGGCCGCCCTCGCGCTGGAACTGGCCGCCTGGGGCAGCGACGACCTGCGTTTCGTCGATCCACCGCCGGCCGGCGCACTGGCCGCCGCGCGCGAACTGCTGCAGCGGCTGGGCGCATTGAGCGAGGGCGGCGGCCTGACCGCGCTGGGCCGGCGCATGCTCACCCTGGGCACCCATCCGCGCCTGGCGGCGATGCTGCTGGCCGCCGGCCCTGGCGAGGAACAGGCGCTGGCCTGCGACCTGGCCGCGCTGGTGGAAGCACGCGACCCGCTGCGCCAGGGCGGTGATGCGCTGGCGGCACGCTGGCGTGCGCTGGCCGCGTTCCGCCAGGGGCGTGCGCCGGCGGACGCCAACCGTGGCGGGCTGGCCACCATCGACGCGGCCAGCAAGCAATGGCGGCGCCGGCTGCGCTGCGATGCCACGGCGCCGGCGTCGGTGGAAGCGCACCGGCTGGGCGACCTGCTGGCCCACGCCTTCCCCGATCGCATCGCCGCGCGCCACCCCACTGATCCGCTGCGCTACCTGCTGGCCAACGGACGCAGCGCGCGCCTGTTCGACCCCAGCGACCTGCGCGGCGAGCCGTGGCTGGTGGCGGTGGAACTGCGCTACGAAGCGCGCGATGCGCTGCTGCTGCGGGCCGCGCCCGTGGATGAGAACCGCCTGCGCCGCGACTTCCCCGAGCGCTTCCGGCAGGAAGACGTGGTGCGCTGGGACGCGGAGAAGCGCGCGCTGGTGGCCCGCCGCGAGACCCGCTTCGACCGTATCGTGCTGGACAGCCGCTCGGCCGGGCGGGTGGACCCGGCCCATGCGGCGCAGGCGCTCACCGAGGCCGTGGCCGAGCTGGGGCTGCAGGCCTTGCCGTGGACCGAGGGGCTGCGCCAATGGCAGGCACGCACCGTGGCGCTGCGGGCGTGGATGCCGGAGCTTGAGTTGCCGGCCGTCTCCGACGCGGCGCTGATGGCCGACCTGGGCACGTGGCTGACGCCGGCCTTCAACGGCAGGACGCGGCTGGATGCGCTGGACGAGGCCAGCCTGGGCGAGGCGTTGAAATCGTCGATGACGTGGGCACAGCGCCAACTCGTCGACCGCCATGCACCGGTACGCATCGCGGTGCCCTCGGGGATGGAGCGCCCGATCCACTACGCATTGGAAGCCGATGGCCTCACCCCGCAGGCGCCGGTATTGGCGGTCAAGCTGCAGGAGCTGTTCGGGCTGGCGGACACGCCGCGGATCGCCGATGGGCGGGTGGCACTGACGCTGCACCTGCTGTCGCCGGGCGGGCGCCCCTTGCAGGTGACGCAGGACCTGCGCAACTTCTGGGCCAGCACGTATGCCGAGGTCAAGAAGGAAATGAAGGGGCGTTACCCCAAGCACCCGTGGCCGGACGACCCGTGGACGGCCACGGCCACCCATCGCGCCAAGCCGCGGGGGACGTGAGGACGGCCTCGCTTTCATGGCTGGCGGCTGACCGCGCCGTCGGCGGCCACCGCGCCGCTGCGCGCAAGCGGCTACAGTCGTGATCCGGTCGTGGCGGGCGGATGACACGCCCTACACGGCCCACGCGCCACACTGGACCCGAATCAAGGCAAAGGACCCCCCATGAGCAGACTGACTGTGATTACCGACCGCGCCCTCGAGCGCGCCCTGGACTTGGCGAGCAGTGCCGGTGACGGCCTCAAGCATGCCGGTGGGAGCCTTCGCCACTTCGGCCCGCAGGCGACGGACTGGATCAAGACCGGCGCGGCGCTGGGCGCGGTGAGGACCGGCGGCAAGGTGGCCGCGAAAGTGGTGCGCCGCAACCCGGCCGTGACCATCGCCGCCGCTGCGGTGGGCGTGGGCCTGCTGGGCTATGCGCTGTACCGCAAGCAGCAGAAGAAGAAGCTCGCCAATGGCGAGGTGGTGGACGGGCAGGCGCAGCGCATCAGTGCGCGCAACCGCCGCGCCAGCACCGTGGTGGACGAACACAGCGATATCGGCAGCGACGCCTGATCCCGCGAGGGGTCGACGCACCTGCATCGAAGCCGCCGGCCCGTCCGGCGGTTTTTTTTTGCGGCCGGTGTGTCGCGTGGGTTACGGTGTGTTGAACCCAAGGTAGAGCCACCCCATGGGTGGCTGCGCTTCGCCGGCGCCGCGTGCAGCCACCCATGGGGTGGCTCTACCATTGGGTTCGTGCAGCCACCCATGGGGTGGCTCTACCATTGGGTTCGTGCGGCCACCCATGGGGTGGCTCTACCATCGGGTTCGTGCAGCCACCCATGGGGTGGCTCTACCTCGGCCACACGTGGGCGCTGTCAGTCGATCTGTCGCCATTGGCCGGGCTGCAGGCCGTCCAGTGCGTGGGCGCCCATCGAGACGCGGACCAGGCGCAGGGTGGGCAGGCCGACCGCGGCGGTCATGCGGCGTACCTGGCGGTTGCGGCCTTCGCGCAGGGTAATGGCCAGCCAGGCGTCGGGGACGGTCTTGCGGAAACGCACGGGGGGATCGCGTGGCCACAGCGCCGGCGCGGGCTCCAGGCGCTGGACCCTGGCCGGCAAGGTCGGGCCGTCGTTGAGCTGCACGCCGTTGCGCAGCGCCTGCAGGTGCTCGTCCCCGACACTGCCCTCCACCTGCACCCAGTAGGTCTTGTCGGCCTTGTGGCGCGGGTCGGTGAGCTGGTGGGCCAGGCCGCCGTCGTCGGTGAGCAGCAGCAGGCCTTCGCTGTCGTAGTCCAGGCGGCCAGCCGCATACACCGCCGGCGGCAGCCCGAAGCCGGCCAGCGTGGCGCGCGGCGGCTGGCTGCGGTCGGTGAACTGGCACAGCACGTTGAAGGGTTTGTTGAAGGCGATCAGCATGGCGGAAACAACAGCGGGGGACGGGCCATTGTCCCATCCCCCGCGATCCGGTGACGCACGTTGGCCGCCCGGCGGCCGGCGGGGTCAGGGCTTCACGAAACGCAGGGTCATGCGGTCGCTCTCGCCGATGGCCTGGTACTTCGCGTCGTCGGCCTTGTCATGCTGGTTGGTGGGCGGCAGGGTCCACACGCCGTTGGGGTGGTCCTTGGTGTCGCGCGGGTTGGCGTTGATCTCGCTGCTGCCGGCCAGCTTGAAACCGGCCGCCTCGGCCATGGCGATCACCTGCTTCTGGCCCACGTAGCCGCTCTTGTCTTCGGCCGGCACATCGGCCTTGGCGCGGTGCTCGACCACCCCCAGCACGCCGCCGGACTTGAGCACGCGGTAGAAGCCCTGGAACATGCCCTCGGCCTGGTTGGCGCTGCGCCAGTTGTGCACGTTGCGGAAGGTCAGCACCACGTCGGCGGAGTTGTCCGCACCGAATTTCGGCGCGGTCGGGTTGTAGGCCACCACCTTGGCCTTGTCATACAGCCCGGCGTTGCCGGCGAACTTCTTCTCCAGGCCGTCGCGGCTGCGCTGCTGGTAATCGCGGCCGCGGCCTTCGGGAACGGCCATCGGGTCCACCACGGCGGCCACGTAGCTGCCGTCCGCGCGCAGCAACGGGGCCAGGATCTCCGAGTACCAGCCGCTGCCGGGCGTGATTTCGATGACGGTCTTGCCCGGTGCCACGCCGAAGAAGGACAGCGTCTGCGCCGGATGGCGCCAGGCATCGCGTTTGACGTTGGCCGGGTCGCGGCCCTGGCCCTGCACCGCGGTCTGCACCGCCGGGGTGATCGCGATCTGCGCGTTGGGGCCGGCCGGCTTGGTCGCCCCGGCCGGCGCGGACAGCAGCAGCGTGGACAGGGTGAACAGGCAGGCAGTGGTCAGCGAGCGGGTTTTCATCGGTGGATTCCATCGGCGGGATGCGGCGAGACTAGCAGTCGCGATGCGCCATGTGTTCACAAAACGTTAGTGCGATGCAGCACGGCGGAACACTGTTTTGTGGCTGTCGCCGCAACGCTGTCATGCGGACCGTCTTATTCTGTCGTTCTGGATTTCCATTGGATGACATCGCCCATGACTGCATCGCGCGAGCTCGGCCGTTCCGGCCTCAAAGTGCACCCCATCGCATTCGGTGGCAACGTATTCGGCTGGAGCGCCGACGAGAAGACCTCCTTCGCGCTGCTGGATGCGTTCGTCGACGCCGGCTTCAACCTGGTCGATACCGCCGATGCGTATTCGGCGTGGGTGCCGGGCAATGCCGGTGGCGAATCGGAAACCATCCTGGGCCGCTGGTTCAAGCACAGCGGCAAGCGCGACCAGGTGGTGCTGGCCACCAAGGTGGCCAAGTGGGCCGAGCGCCCGGGCCTGTCGGCCGACAACATCGCCGCGGCGGTCGAGGATTCGCTGCGCCGCCTGCAGACCGATGTGATCGACCTGTACCAGGCGCACGAGGACGACGAATCCACCCCGCTGGAAAGCACGCTGGCCGCCTTCGGCCGGCTGATCGAACAGGGCAAGGTGCGTGCGATCGGGGCATCCAACTACAGCGCCAGCCGCCTGCGCGACGCGCTCCGGGTGTCGGCCGACTACGCGCTGCCGCGCTATGAAACCCTGCAGCCGGAATACAACCTCTACGACCGCGCCGGCTACGAGGCCGGGCTGGAACCGCTGGTGCGCGAGGAAGGCCTGGGCGTGATCAGCTACTACTCGCTGGCCAGCGGTTTCCTCAGCGGCAAGTATCGCCGCGCCGAGGACGCGGCCAAGAGCAGTGCGCGCGGTCGCAGCGTGGTGGACAAGTACCTCAACCCGCGCGGCCTGCGCATCCTGACCGCGCTGGATGACATCGCCAGCAGGCACGGCGCCAGCGCCTCGCAGGTGGCCCTGGCGTGGCTGATCGCGCGCCCGGGCATCACCGCGCCGATCGTGAGCGCCACCAGTGTAGACCAGCTCCAGGATGTGTTGGCGGCAGCGCGTGTGACGCTCTCGTCACAGGATGTCGAGCAGCTGGATGCCGCCAGCGCGGAATAGCGGCTCGGCAAGCGCCAGCAAGATCCACAAGGCCGCTCATGCGGCCTTGTTCATTTCCAGGACCACGCGCGTCTCCCGCGTCGCCTGCATGACGGGCCGACACTGTCGCAAGTGACATCCGCGCATTCAATATTATGAATCCGTCAAGCGATTTCTCTGCTCCGCGGACGGGCACTCACAAACCCTTCGCGCTAACTTGACAAATTTAACTGAGCGGCATTTTCGCGCAATAACGCCATATTCTTTCGAATAAATAGAATATGCATCACGTCTATTTTGAGACTTGCTTCTCATAATATTTCTGCATATGTGATTCATATCACACATACGGACATCGGCGGTTTACACGATTTTCTGAACAGTATCTAAGTGAGGCAACGGAGCACTTGTTCTTTTAAGGATAGAGCTGCTGAATGGAATCACTTATTTCACGTGAGGCGCCGCGGCAATTCAAGCGTCCACCGCACGGACAACGCGCTGTTCGATGTGCACCGTCATCACGCTCGCCGGCCACCCGCCCCGCCTTCGGCGCGGCATGCCCGGGGCGCCACACCCTTCCGCGCGAGACGATCGCGCCACCTTTTTCAAGCAACGCAGCGGACCGGTTGAAGCCGGACCGGTCGCCGTTCGTTGCCTCCCGCGTTCCGGTCGTCGTCCCCCTCGGGGCGGCGCTGGAATCGCACGCCTGCGCCCTGCTGTAGCGGGTTCCGGCGTTGCGTCCATCAATGTTCCATTCGTCACAAGGAGCAGTTGAATGAGTAGCAACAAGCACGAAGAGACCGCCAACGATGGTCTTGATCTGTTCGCCGAAGAACTGGACCAGAAGCTCAATGCCGCTGCGGCAGCGGGCTGCAGTTCCACCTTGGGCAGCTCCACGTCGTTCAGTTGCGTTGCAGGCACGTTCTGCAGCTTCGGTTGCGTCGGCTCGGCCTGTACGGCCGCGGTCGAGGTCATCAGCTGATTCGGCACGTCGCTTCTTTCGATTCACATCACTGCACAACTCAAGGAGAACCACCATGAATGACAACAACAACAACGAAATCGACCTGTTCGCCGACGAACTGGACGACCGCATGAATGCTGCCGCCGTGGCCGGCACCGTGTCCTCGGGCACCTGCCTGAGCTCGGCATCCACCGGCGGCACTTCGTCGGCATCGTGCGGTTGCAGCTTCAGCAGCCTGTGCAGCGCCTCGTTCGAACAGACGATGTAAGCAGCTGACGAGGTATCCCGGGAAGCAATAACTCGATTGCGACCCGCTCACCCATCCATTGGTCCAGCCCAGGACGTCGGCACCTCGCGCCGAAGACACCGGTGAAACCCCGGTATGGAATCCAGGTGAGTTCCACCTGCCGCCTGCATACCCCCGCATCCCTCCGACCTGGATACCGTGCCCATGCCTGCCGCATCTCATTTCCGCTCCGCGCAGCCGCACGATCGCGTGTGCATCCTGCATGCGCCGGATCTGCACGGCCTGGCCCATCGCGTTGCCGATCGTCTCGGTGCCTCGCTGTCGGCCTCGACCCTGGCCATCGACGACGCGGCGCTGGCGACCCCGGCCATGCGTGATGCGCAGGCCTGCATCGTCCTGCTGCCGGCCGGCTCTCCGGACGCGGCCGGGATCAACCTGCAGCTGGAGCAGCTGAAGATACCCACGCTTTTCGTCGAACGCGGCACCGACACCCTGCGCACCGGCCCCTGGTGCCATTACGGGCACACCGCCTGCCCGGCCTGCATCGCCTCCATCGCCCCGTGTTTCACTGCCGCGCCTGCGCAGGACGAGGGCCAGTCCGCCGGGCTGGATGAGGGCGACACGGCACACCGCATCGAGAACACATTCACCGCGATCCTTGCCCGACGCAGCCCGCTCGTCGACGGCGCCGTCATCCACCACGGTGGCACGGATCGCGTTGAATACGTTCTCAAGGACCCGCTGTGCCCGGTCTGTTCCACCTGGTCACGCCAGCCCATGGAGGCCCTGTATGCACACCACGGCTGATACGCCCACCGCCACCAATGGCTACCTGACCGCCGAGCAGATATTCGCCCGGACGGCCGAGCTGCTCGATCCCCGCACCGGGCTGGTGAACCCGCCGATGGAGCTGCCCGCCGACAGCGGGTCGGCGCAGATCATCGTGTACTCCTCGGCCCTGAGCCGCCTGCAGAACGCGCTGCCACATATCGAACTGCGCGCCGATGACGGCCTGATCATGTCCGGCTCCGGTTCCTCGATACGCCGCGAGCCGGCCCGGGCCAAGGCGGTCTGCGAGGCCCTGGAGCGCTACTGCAACATCAGCTTCGACCCCGCCGCGGTCCGCGTGGCCACACGCAACGAGCTGGGCGAGGACGCACTGGACCTGGGGCTGTTCCACCGTGGCGAAGAGAGCGAGTACAAGGCGGTCTCCTCGCATATCCGCGCCTCGGACGAACTGAAGATGCGTTGGGTGAAAGGGCATTCGCTGGTATCGGGACGCGAACTGTGGGTGCCGTTCTCGGCCACCTATATCGCCACCCCTTACAAGTATCCCGGCGAAGCGTTCGTCATTCCCATTTCCACCGGCAGCGGGCTGGCCGCCTCCTACGCCCGTGCGGCGGTCGCCGGCACGCTCGAACTGGTGGAGCGCGACACCCTCAGCCTGGTGTGGCTGCAGAAGATGCGTCTGCGCAGGATCGACATCTCCAGCAGCCAGAACCCCGAGCTGGTGGAGCGTGCACGGATGATCGCCGCCTCGGGCATCGAGCAGTTCTTCTTCGATGCCACCACCGACATCGGCTTCCCCACCGCCTACCTGGTGCAGCGCGCGCCCGGACGCAACCTGCACATCCTGGTGATGGCCGCGACCCGCCTGAACATGGAAGACGCGATCATCCGGGTGATGGACGAGGCGTCATCCTCGCGGCTGGCGCTGGAATCGCTGGCGCGACAGCCCAGGCTTTACCGCGCCGATGACTTCCGCAGCTTCACCCGGCTCACCGATGGCGCGGTGTTCTATGCCGATCCAGCCAACGAACATGCCTTCGACTTCCTGCTGCGCGACGCGCCGACGGTGGACCTGCAGGCGCTGCAATCGCCGCGCGTGGCCACCGACGTGGCGATGATGGACCACGTGGTGGCGTCCTTCCAGCGCAGTGGGCTGGAGCTGGTCTGCGTGGACCTCACCACCCCGCAGTTGCAGCGGATCGGGTTGCGCAGCGTGCGCATGCTGGCCCCGCAGCTGATGCCGCTGACGGTCAACTACAACATGAAATACGGCGCCACGCCGCGGCTGTACCAGGCACCGGAGCGCATGGGCCTGAAGGTGCATGCCTTCGAGGAACTCAACCCGTGGCCGCAGCCCTTCGCCTAGGACAATCCATGACCGAGTATCTGATGCAGGACTGCCGCCAGGGCCACCTGCGCATGCTGGAACGACTGGACGCACGCGCGCAGCGCCTGCAGGCCGATGACCGTTCGGCGATGACGGCACCGCGCCGGCTGACCGCCAGCCAGGTGTACCTGGTAGCCGGTGGCGAGGTGGGGCGGCAGACCGCACGCCGGCTGGCGGCCCTTGGGCTGGGCTACCTGTCCATTGCCGCTGCTACCGCGCAGGACCAGGCCGCGTTGCGCGAGGCCTTCCCCGCCGGCACCCGCGGTGACTGCAACGTGCTGCCCGGGGTCTATGACATCTACGCCGCCGCCTTGCAGCTGGGCATGCACCAGCTGATCTGCTTTGCCTCCTCGCGACCGCATCCGGCGATCCAGAGCGAGCTCAACGAGGCCGCCGTGCGCCTGGGCATTCCCTTCGTGCAGGCCAGTCTGTTCGCCCACGAAGTTCAGCTGGGCCCGACGGTGATCCCCGGTGCCACCGCCTGCCATGCCTGCTACCAGGCGCGGTTGAAGGCCAACTATGCGCGGCTGGACGTCCCGGAGGCGCGCGACCGTTTCCTGGACCGCAATCCCGGCTTCCAGTTCGACGGCCGCCTGGCCTCGGTGGATGCGCTGGCGGCGAGCCTGGCGGCCAGCGAGGTGTCGCGGGTGCTGTCCAACCATGCGCCGCCGGTGGCGCTGAGCGCGGAGGTGAGCATCAACGCATTGACCCAGACCCGGCAACGGCACTTCATTCCCTACGTGGAATGGTGCGCGGTGTGCAGCAGCGCACGGCCGGAACCGCACAGCACGGCGTTTTCCTCGTTCGTGGCGGCCATCGCCCGTTAGGCACCGCCACGACCTGCGCCGCGCGCCTGCGCTGGCGAACAGGTTTCATTGAAAGGGACCCAGGATGAAAGAGCATTTCTTCATGCGCGAGGGCGTTGGCCGCGGCGCCGGGATGGTCGTCCACGAGTTCACCAAGAACTTCGAGCACGGGCGCCAGCACCTGCGCGCGGATCCGGCCCTGCCCCGCGCCGGCGGCTGGGGCCCGGCGGCGTTCGCGCTCGACCTCGCCCATCCCCCGGTGCGCTACGCGGCCGACGCTGACGAGCCGCCGCTGGACGGGCTGCTGGACGTGCTGTATCGGCGCCGCAGCGTCCGCGGCTATGCCGCTGCCCCGCTGCCCCTGCAGCGCCTGGGTCAGCTGCTGGAGATGGCCTATCCCACCGAGTCCTGCGATCCGGATTACACCCCGGCCGCCGCGCCGCACCAGTCCACCACGCAGTGGAACGGCCACGTGACCGCCTGCCGGCTGGTGCTGCTGGCACGCAACGTGGAAGGGCTTGCCCCCGGCGCCTACCTGGTGGATGAGGGCGAGCGCGTGCTGCGGCGGATCGGCCACCACGACCTGCCCGACATCGACGCACTGCTGCACGATGCCTGCTTCCAGCGCGAGTTCCACGCCGCGCCCGCCCTGTTCCTGCAGTTCGGGTCGATCCACGACGCCATTACCCGGTACGGCGAGCGTGGCTACCGCTACATGCTGTTCGAGAACGGGGTGATGATCCAGCGGCTGTACCTGGCGGCCTCGGCACTCTCGCTCTCGGCCTGCGTGACCGGCAGCCTGGTGCAGAAGCAGGTGGAGACGTGGATCGGTGCCGACGGTTACACCGCTGCCTTGCTGAACGGCTTTGCGGTGGGCTTGCGCACGCCGCCACGCCAGGAGGCCAGGTGAGCAGCGTCGGGCTGGACGCCGGGCCGGCGGCGGCGGTGGCGGCACCTGCGCTGGCCGCTGCTGGCGCCCTGACCCGCGGCGAACCGACGCTGGCCGAGGGCGTGAGCTGGCATGCCTTTGGCGCGCCGGTCGAGGGCCGGGCGCGCTTCGTGGTCAAGAGCGCCAGCGCGGGCAACTACATCATGACCTCGGCACTGGGCGTGGACATCCTTGCCTGCCTGGACGGCACGCGCGACATCGCGGGGCTGTGCGCGCACCTGTCGGCGCAGCACGGCAAGCCCATCCCCGCTGCGCGCATCTGCGCCTTCCTCGATACCTGCCTGGCCAACGGCATGATCGAAGCCGATTCCTGGGGCAACGGCGAGGTGGTGGCCGCCGACGCGGGCGCGCGCCGCGAGAAACTGGGCATCTACAGCAAGGTGCACAACGCCGACCGCCTGCTGGACCTCATCCTGGAATATCGGCGCCTGTGGCTCAATCCGGTGACCAAAGGCCTGGCGGCGGCATTGTGCCTGCTTGGGCTGGTCAACTTCTTCCTGATTCCCAAGGGTGGCGGCCTGATCGCACCGCTCAAGCAGATGGACATGTCCTACACCGACATTTTCCTGCTGGCCGTGCCGATGGTGTTTGTCATCGAACTGGCCCTGCATGAACTTGGCCATGCACTGGCGTGCCGGCTGATGGGTGCGCGGCCCAAGGGCTTCGGGGTCGGCCTGCTGTTCGGGGTCCTGCCGATCGTGTTCACCGAAACCACCGACTCCTACACGATTCCCAGCCGCGCCAAGCGTGCCTTCGTCTCCTTCGCCGGGCCCATGGTCAACCTGATGAGCTTCGGGCTGGTCATGAGCCTGTACTGGATGGTCGACCGCGATGGGCTGGCGGCCAAACTGCTGCTGGCCTACAGCGCGCTGCCGCTGGCGTCCTTCCTGGTCAGCATGAACCCGTTCTACCTGCGCATGGATGGCTACTGGATCCTGGCCGACTGGCTGGAACGGCCCAACCTGCGGCGCGATGCCATGCGTTACCTGAAGTCCTTCTTCAAACGCGCCGCCCCCGGCACCGCGCCGGTCCAGCGCGACCGCAAGGAGAAGTTGACATTGTCGCTGTACCTGCTGGTGGCCATTGCCTGGACGTTGACCTTCGTCAGCTACGTGACCATCGAGGGCCTGCGCACCATGTATTCGATCATGCAGACGTTTTTCGCCGAGTCGTTCTATCTATAAGCGCGAGCAAAGGGGTACGACGTTGTCCACCAATTGGAAGATGTCCCGCTATGCACTGGTCCGCATG
The DNA here is from genome assembly GCF_036662295.1 of Stenotrophomonas sp. Classification (GTDB taxonomy): domain Bacteria; phylum Pseudomonadota; class Gammaproteobacteria; order Xanthomonadales; family Xanthomonadaceae; genus Stenotrophomonas. The sequence continues at coordinate 31,481 of NZ_JAVWXA010000013.1, read as the reverse complement.
AGCGGCGCCACCCAGGATGCCCTGGTCGATCTTCGCTTCGCCGATGCCGCCGCGCATGTGCGCCGCGTCCATGCCATGCGCCAATGGCTTGGCGAACAGCGCGAGCACGTGTGCGAGCAGGTGCTGTTCGCGTTGATCGGCACGGCCAGCGGCGCGGACAAGTCCTGCCTGGTCGGCATCCGCCGCAAGCTCTACAACGGCAAGCTGCCCCGGTTGCAGGACATGGCGGTGATCATCGCCCATCCCGATCGCGCGGCCCGTCGCGCGGTTGCCCGCTACTACCTGCGCCTGCACCGCTACCAGGCCAGCACCCAGGGCGACGGCGCCGAGCAGGCGCGCCGCGCGTTCTTCCAGGAGCTGGAAGGCAAACGTGATGTGCTGGTCCAGCACCTGTCCACGCCGCAGTTCATCAAGGCCCTGCAGGTGGCCTCGCCCAGCCTGGCCGGTAGCGTCGCCAAGCTGGTTACCCGGCCCACCGCGGCCTGGGCCAAGAAGGAGCGGCAGGTGGAAGTGCGTGCGGTGCGCTACCTCACGCGCATGCTGATCAAGACCAGTCCGTTTGGACGCTTCGGGCCGGTGGCGCTGGCCAACTACGACGACAGCGCCGCCGAGGCGGTCCGCTTCGATACGGACGGGGCGGTGACCGAGACCGTGTCCAGCCTCAACCTGTCCTTCGTGGACCGCCTGTTGACCACGCTGGGGCGACACCCGCAGGTGGCCGGGCAACTGCCGGTCAAGGTCAACGGCAGCTACTTCCTGGACGGGCAGGACATCTGCTTCTACAGCCCGGCCGAGCGCAACAACCTGCCCAAGTACACCACCCTGCGTCGCGGGCGCTTCCTGCGTCAGATCCAGGTAGTGGTGGACTGCCTGGAGCAGGCACGCGCGCCGTTGACCGCCGCGCAGTTGGCCGAGGCCGTCCTGCAGCAGGGATCCAGCGAACACTGGGAAGCGCCGGGCAAGGTGCTGCCCTTCGTGGAAAGCCTGATCAGCTCGGGCCTGCTGGTGCGCGAGCTGTCGGTGCCGACCAACATCATGGACCGGCTGGACGGGTTGACGCAGGTGCTCCAGGGTCTGGCGCTGGAGCTGCCGGCGGAATGGTCGGCCGGCCTGCGCGAACTGCGCGAGCTCGGCCAGGGCTTTGCCGCAATGGGCGTGCGCGACCGTGACCGGGCGATCCGCCGCGCCGACCAGCTGCTGGGCGAGCTGCTGGATGGCGCCGTCGACCCGAGCGCGCGGATGGCCCGCGACCGCCGTCTGTTCGTGGAAGACACCTACACGCGCGGCGGCACGTTCACCCTGGGCCGGCCGTTCTGGGATCACGTGGGCGCCGATGTGGCCGCGTTCGTCGAGCTGCTGTGCCGCCGCGACCGCGGGGGGCTGGGCTACCAGCTGATGAAGGATATTTTCATCCAGCACTATGGCGAAGGCGGGGTGTGCGAGGACACGGGGCGGTTCGGCAATGAACTGGCCAAGAGCGCCTTCAAGCCGACGGCGATGGGGACCACAGGCTTTGCCCACTCGGCCCGCGTCAACGACAACGCCTGGCGTTACTTCAACTGGCTGCAGGCGGCCGTGGACCAGTCCAACGGGGCGGCGGACATCGATCTGGGCCGGGACAAGGTGGCCTCGCTGTCCGACGAGTTCATCGGCTGGGAGCTGCCGCGCACCTCGATCGCACTGCACCTGCAGTTCGTGGCGGCCTCGGCGGAGGCGCTGGCCTCGGGCGACTTCCAAGTGGTGCTCAATTACACCCTGCCCGGCCACGGCCGCTTCTTCACCCGCTACTGCGCGTACTACGACCAGGCCGGTCCGGCACCGCGGCTCGGCGACCAGTTGAGCGTCCAGGCCGGCTTGATCGGCCGCAGTGCCGGGGGCGTGGAGCCGGTGGAGATGGTGTCCATCGTCAACCACAACGCACAGATCCACCGTCCGCTGACCGGCCGGGTGATCGTGGCACCCGGCGAGCACGTGCAGCTGCCGGCCGAGCATGTGATCGGCATGCGCGACCTGCAGCTGCGGCACTGTACCGACAGCGGGGAGATGCGCGTGTTCGCCGGCGGCGAGGAGATCCTTCCGTTGTACATGGGCTTCTTCCATTCCATGGCCCTTCCCTTCAGCCACCGGGTGCTGGCCGATGCCTCCCCGCACGCCTTCCACGCCGAACGCTTCCGCCTGCTGGAGTTCAGCGAAAACACCGGCGCCGGGCGGCGCAGCCAGGGCGCCACGCCGATCCGCCACTACCCGCGCCTGCGCTGCGGCCGGCTGGTGATCCAGCGCCAGGCCTGGGTGGTGGACTTCGGCGAGCTGGCGCCGCATTTCGTGGACACCCGCGATGACTTCGACCTGTTCCTCAAGGCCAACCTGTGGCGGCTCGGCCACGGCCTGCCGTCCACCTGCTTCGTCCGCATCCGCCGCCAGCGCGAGACGCCGGGCGAGATCGTGAGTGCGGCCAACCCCAACGAACACAAGCCCATGTTCCTGGACTTCGACAACCTGTTCACCGTGCGCAGCTTTGCCGCCGCCTGCGCCAGCCAGGCGGTGGATACGGTGCAGTTCGACGAGGCCTTGCCGGAACAGGGCGACACGCCGCTGGTGAGCGCCGGCTCGCCAGTGACGCTGGAGATGCAGATCGAGATCAACCGCCAGGTGGAGCCGGCCGATGCAGCGTGAGGCCTGCCGCCAACTGGGCTTCTGGACCCTGGCGCTGTGCTACTACGCACGCCAGGACCCGGCGGCGCTGCTGGACCCCGATGGCGACCAGGTGGTGCAGGGCTTCGTCGCGCCGCTGGTGGAGCAGCTGCGCGCGGCCGGCGTGCTGGGTGACTACAGCTGGATGCGTTATGCCGAGGGCGGGTTCCATCTTCGATGCCAGTTCCGCGCCGGGTCCGAGGACCAGGCCCGGCGCCAGCTGGCCTGCATCGCCGACCAGTTCGAACAGGTCAAACAGGCCCGGCCGGCGCTGTTCAGCGGCGGCCAGCAGCTGTCGCCGATCGCCACGGCACTGAACCAGCGCGCGGGCGTTGCCCAGCTGCATGCCCCTGGAACGCTGCAGTCCGGCCCGGTGCACGACAGTGGCGAGCAGCATGTGTACGACCATGCCACCGGCTACCTGCACGTCATGCGCGGGCAGACGCACTGGTCGGATATCGCGCTGCAGGCGCTGGCCACCACCACCACCTACGACCAGCGCCTGCAGGTGGCCATACCGGTGATGTTGGCGCTGTTGGTGCAGCACGGGTCCAACGCCGCCGAGCGCTCGGCGCAGGCGCTGTTCATTGCCGCCACATGGCGACAGCACTTCGGCATCGATGGCACGCCCGCCGACCCGGGTGCCGCCGCGCTGTGGCAGCGGCGCGTGCCCATCCAGGCGCTGCTCGATGCGGTCCACGCCGACCCCCTGCACGCCATCGCGCGGCTTCCGGCGGCGCTGCGGCCGGCGGTGTCGGCCGCACTGGCCTGGGGCGCCGACGGGGTCGCCGCGCTGGCGGCAGAACGCCCGGCGCTGCGGGCCATGCAGGTGCTCTCGCTGGTGCACCAGCTCGCCAACCGCCTGGGCATCAGCCTGATCGACGAGACCGCCCTGTGCGAGCTGGTCCACCGCCACCTCACGGCGGCGACGGCCCTGCCGCTGGCGCCGCTCCAGGCCGATGTCGCCACATGGACCGACTACTGGAGCCGACCGCATGTCGACGCTGCATGATCCGGACTGGGTGTACCTGCGCATCTTCCCCGGGCACTGCGACCAGTCCGCCGATGCCCCCGGCATGCTGGAGGACAGCGCCGATGCGCTGCTGACCCGGTGCCTGCTGCCCGCCCTGCAGCAGCTGCACGCGGCCGGTGTGATCGATGGGTACTTCTTCCTGCGCTATGCCGAGCAGGGCTATCACCTGCGGGTGCGCTGCCGCGCCAGCCTTGCCAGCCAACGCGCCTACGCGCGCGGCGTGCTGCTGGCGGCGCTGGATACGCACCTGCAGGCGGCGGCGGCCAGTTTTCCGGGCGCACGCGACAGCGCCGCGCTGATCGCCGATGGACGTCTCCGCGACAGCGACTACGCGCCGGAGCTGGACAAGTATGCGGGCCGCGAGGGATTGGACGTGGTGGAGGCGCACTTCCGCCATTGCTCGAACCTGGCCGCCGAGGCGATCGCGCTGGCCGACCAGGGCCTCAAGCGCGACCACCTCTCCCTGTGGATGACCGGCCAGGTGCTGCATGCGCTCGGCTTCGAGGGCGACGCGGCCGTCGGCCTGCTGGCCGGCTACGCGCAGTACTGGATGCCGGCCGGCGGTGGCGACCCGGGCCAGACCCTGCAGGCCCTCGAGGACGCCTATCTGGGCCGGCTGCGGTTGGTGGCCGCCCTGTTGCCCGACACCGACGGGGACAGCCAGTACGCGCGTACCTACCCGCAGGTGCAGCAGCGACTGGGTGGCATCGGTGCGCTGTTCGCAGGCACCGTGGCACGGCTGTGCCGCCTGGAAGAGGCCGGTGCGCTGCACAGCAGTGCGCTGCCGCAACTGCGTGGCCGGACCATCGGCGTGGATCGCTGCCGCCGCCATCCGCTCACCTGCCTGCTGATCGTGCCGAACCTGCTGCACATGATGAACAACCGCATCGCGGTGAACGTCATGACCGAAGCCCGGCTGGCCTTCTTTGCCGCCCGCCACTACGCCGGCGCCCCCAGTGCCGCGTGGTCGGTGCTGCCGGTGATGCTGGAGCCGACCGTTTCCCTTTCCCTCCACCCATCGGCCGGTGGCCATCCCCGTCCGCGCGTGGACCACGCTGCAAGGAGCCAGGAATCATGAACCAGGGCAGGACCCTCACGCTCAGCGAGCTGCTGGCACTCGACCCACAGATGGCCATGCCCGAGCGCCCGCGGGTGCCGGCCGACCTGCTGCGGGTCACCGACAACCTGAGCACCGAAATGGTGTTCGGTGCCGCCTCCACCGTGGTGTTTGGCGGCAAGGCGGTCAGCACGCTGTTCCCGCACCTGTATCCCCTGCTGGATGGGCGACGGGACCTGGAAGAGATCGCCGCGCGCCTGGACCACATCCCGCCGGCGCATCTGCAGAAAGCCATCTCCATGATGTACATGAAGGGCATTATCGAGGACGGTGTGGCCGAGCACCCGCTGGATCCGGCGCTGGCGAGGCGGTTTCCGGCGCAGCTGCAGTTCTATTCGCGCTATCTGGACATGACCCGGGTGTATCGCAACCGCGAGGATGTGCTGCATCGGCTGCGCGAGGCCCGCGTGCTGCTGGTCTCCGACGCACCCGCCGCCCCGGCGCTGGTGGCCGACCTGGCCGAGTTCGGCCTGGGCCAGCTCGACCTGGTCTGCAGCGACGCGCTGGCCGCGCAGCTGGGCGCGCACGCGCCGGATCTGCAGACAACCCACCTGTGCAATGACCCGGCCGATTATCTGGCCGGTGCCGCCGGGCAGGCGCCGCAGGACCATGCACTGGTGATCCTGTTGCTGCAGCAGCACTCCCCGGCCTGGCTCGAGGCGCTCAACCTGGCCTCCCGCGATACCCGCGCGCGCGTGGCCTATGCGGTGATGGGACCGACACGGGTACAGATCGGGCCGATCATGGAACGTGACTTCACGCCGTGCTTTGCCTGCGCCGGCGACACCGCCCCGGGCGAGGATGCCTGCCTGGACGCGTTGGCGGTGGAGTACGGCGTGCACACGCTTGGCCTGGCCTGCCTGAATCTGTTGACCCATCTGGCGCCCATCACCACCGCCGACAGGATCCAGGTGCTGTGCCCGGACACCCTGGATTTCAATGCGGTGCCGTTGTACCGGCAACCCGGCTGCGCGGTGTGCGGGCTGGGCGGGGCGAAGGGCTCGGACCTCACCAGCTGGTTCGCCACCGGCGGGCAGCTGCGTCATTCGCTGGCGTGGTTCTACAACGAAAACGCCAACTTCAAGCGCCACCACATGATTCCCAAGGGGCACCAGGCGCACTACGAGGAAAAGAACACGCGTGCGGCCGCCGGCGCGGTGAAGACGCTCGCCAACGCGCCGTCCCAGCACATCGAACTGGCCAGCGCGCTGCCGGCCGGACTGCTGCAGCCGTATGCCGGTGACTATGCCGTGGCCAGCGACTGCAACGACGTTGCGCTGCCACAGCGGGTCAACATGCTGCTCAGCGTAGCGGCCACCCGGCGCGTGCAACCCATCGCCGAGGGCATGGAAGTCGGATTCCGGGTGGTGCCCTCGGGCGGCGCCCTGTCCTCGCAGAATCTGTATCTGGTCAACTTCTCCGTGCCAACGCTGCAGCCCGGCATCTTCTACTGCAACCCCGATGGCGACTTCAACCGCGTCGGCGACGGCGTCGCCACCCTGCAGGACCTTGGCCTGCTGGTGCCACCGGATGCGCAGGGACCTTCGCCGCAGGCGGCGGTGGTGATCACCGAGGCGTATGGGCGGGTGGAAAGCAAGTACATGGGCATCAGCTACCGCTACACCCTCAGTGATGCCGGCGCGATGCTGGCCACGCTGATGGCGCTGGCCCCCCGGGTGGGGATCGCACTGGCCCATACCGCCAATTTCTACGACGACACCCTGGCCGACACCCTGCGCTGCCAGGGCATCACCGAATATCCCGCGCTGGTCTGCCTGCTCTACGATGGCACGGCCGAGGCAACGGCACGGGAGGCGGCGTGACCGACGCCGCGCCCTTCCTGCTGGTCGAGTTCTATTACCCCATGGTGGACGACGGGCGGGGCGGCGACATGGTGGGCGATGCCTGCCTGCTGGACGTGGTGCAGCCGGTGGCCGCCGCACTCTCCCAGCTTGACGGAGTGACCGGCCATGAGTTCATGCGCTACTCGCTGGACGGCTACCACCTTCGCATCAAGTTCCATGGGCAGCCTGAGGCACTGCAGCGCCTGGCCGACGAGCAGGTGCGCCCGGCCCTGCTGGCATTCGCCGATCGGCACGCGCAGTGGCTGGCGCAGGACATGGCACTGGGCGATTTTGGCCAGCGCCTGGTGGCGCGCCTGGGCAAGCAGGGCGATCCGCTGCGGGAGGGCGGCGACTTTGCGCTGCGCATGGCGCGCGATGCGCAGGACGTGTTCGAATCAGCGCAGGTGCGCGGCCACTACCTGGCCCTGTCGCGGCATATGTGCGACCTGGTGCTTGCGTCCATCGCGTGCGGGCTGGACCAGCGTGAACGGCGGGCACTCGCCCGGCTGCTGCTGATGCAGCTGCTGGCCGCCACCGGCATGCAGGCCGCTGGCCTGCACTACCTGGCCACCTTCGCCGCGCGGCAGTGGCAGGGCTACTTCGACATCGAGCCGGCGCAGATCGCGCGCTGCCAGGCCACCGCGGCTGCGGCCGCCGCCCCGTTCTCGGCGTTCCTGGCCTCGGCCGGGGATACCCCGGGCATCGCCCGCGCCCTGCCCGAGCGCGTGCGCGCCGCGTATATCCAGCACATGTCGCCGATGCTGGCCCTGATGCCGCTGCTGGTGGAGATCGGCGAAGGTGGCGCGGCCACCAACCACGCCGCCCTTCGCGTGCTGAGCCTGGTGCACCTGGCGCACAACCGGCTGGGCCTGAACATCCTGCAGGAAATCATCTTCGCCGAGCTGGCCTGCCATCACTACGCCGCCCAACTCGATCCGGCCGCCACCCGCAGCAACCGCGAATGGGTCGACAGGAACCTGTCCACCTATCTGGCAAACACCGACCACATCGCGGTGTGAGCACGCTCTTTGCTTACCAGGAGAACCACATGAAAAAGAATCCGCTTCTGATCATCGGCGTTGTCGGCCTGGCCATCACCGCTGCGATGCACGTGGGACTGTCGCTGGCAGGCGTGGGGGGCAGCCTGGGCGTCTGGCTGGCCTGCTACAGCGCATGGCTGGGCTTTTCGATCATCGGCCTGGTGCTGTCCAGGAAACGTTGAGCCTCCGGCCCGCGCCGCGGGCCTCCGTCCTGCCGCCGCCGCATGTAGAGGATCCGATGGAAAACGTGGCCACACTCCCCACCACGCCCCCGCCAAGCGCATGGGCAACCCTGCTCAACGTGCTGGTTTCGCCGGCCGCGGCATGCGACGACATCGCCCGGCGCCGACGCCAGGCCCTGCTGCCGCTGGTGCTGCTGCTGGTGTCCTTCTCGGCATTGTGGATCTACTACTACAGCCGGGTGGACTTCGCCTGGCTGTTGGAAAGGATGGTCGACAGCAGCATGGCCCGGATGAAGGAAGGCGTGTCCCGGCATGATGTGGAGGCGCGCATGGGCGACCTCAGCGCCGGCATGATGTGCGCGATGATGCTGTTTGCCGGCCTGACCTCGATCCTGATGATCCTGGCCTTCCGCGCGGTGTACCTGCTGGTGCTGTCGCGGTTGCTGAGCGAGCGTCAGGTCGGGATCGGCACGTGGATGGCGCTCTCGATCTGGGCGGCGGTTCCCACCGCGCTGTCCAGTGCGGTGGCGCTGCTCTACATCCTCTCGATGGATGTCAGCTACCTGATGCCCGAGGACGTGGCGGTGGCCTCGGTCAACCACCTGTTTCTGCACCTGCCCTCCACCGATCGCTGGGCGCCACTGGCCACCAGCCTGGATGTCTTCCTGGGTTGGAACGCGGTCATCCTCGGCGTGGGCTTCTCGCGCTGGACCGGCGCGGCCTGGTGGGTCGGGCAGCTGGTGGGGTTCTTTCCATTCGTGCTGATCTACGTCATCTGGGCGGTCATCGTCGCGTTCTGATCCTGCAGCGTCGTCAACAGCAGGGTTGCGGCCCTGATCGGAGTCGGTTTGTTCAAGAGCAAGCGTGTGCGTCTGGGCCTGATCGTGGCGGTGATCGCGAGTCTGCTGATGGGTGCCCGTCTATTGGCGCCCACCCAGACCCAGGCGGTGGAGATCGGCCAGGTCGAGGTGCGCCCGGTGCGCACCACCGTGCTGGCGTCCGGCTCGGTGGCCTTTGTCAGGACCGTGGAGTTGCGCCCGGAGATCACCGGGCGGGTCTCGCGGATCGCGGTAAAGATGGGGGATTTCGTGAAACAGGGCGACATCCTGCTGGAATTCGACCCCAGCACGCTGCAGGCCGAACTGTCCCGGCAGACCGCCAGCATCGCCGCCCAGCAGGGCATGATCCGCCGGGCCCATGACAGCCTGGACCGGGCCGAGCGCCACGCCGAGCGCAGCCGCGAGATCTTCCAGCGGCAGTTGATGAGCCGGGATGGCTACGATGAGATCCAGACCACGGCCAACCTGGCCCGGCATGACCTACAGATCCAGCGCGACAACCTGCAGATGGCCGTCGCCATGCGCAGGAGCATTGAAGAGAGCCTCGGCAAGACCGTCATCCGTGCGCCCTTCGATGGCCAGGTGGTGGACGTGGCCATCAAGATCGGCGAGACCGCCGTGGCCGGCATCACCAACATCGCCGGCTCGCAACTGCTCACCCTGGCCGATACCGGCGATGTCGTCGCCGACCTGCTGGTCGATGAAGTGGACGTGGGTCGGCTGGCGATCGGCCAGCCGGTGGAAGTGGATGTGGTGGCATTGGGCGAGCGCCGTCTGAATGGCACCATTGCCGAGATCGGCCTGGCCGCGCAGCCCAAGCAGGGCAATGAAGCGTTGAAGTACAAGGCACGCGTGGCCTTTCCCTCGGTGGAGGATGCGGCGGTGCTGAAGGACATGACCGTGCGCGCCGAGGTGGTGGTCGCCGGCGGCACGCCGGCATCGGCAGTGCCGCTGCGTGCGTTGCAGAGCGAGCCGGTGGGCCGCGGCGAACGTCGATACCACCTGTTCGTGATCGAGGGCAACCGGGCCCGCAAGCGCGTGGTGGAGCTGGGCCGGGCCGATGATGAGTTCCAGGTGGTCAGCGCCGGGGTCAAGCCGGGCGACCGCTTCGTGGTCGGGCCCTACGAACAACTGCGGGCGATGAAGGATGGCGACCTCGTCCGGAGCATCCAGGCACCATGACGACCGCGACCATCTCCCCTGCCGGTGCCGTGCTCGAGACACGCGGGCTCGGCAAGCGGTTCATGAGTGGCGGTGAGCCGTTGGAGGCACTCCGCGATGTCTCCCTGCAGGTGGCCGCCGGGGACTACATGGCCATCGTCGGCTCGTCCGGCTCAGGCAAGTCCACCCTGATGAACATCCTGGGTTGCCTGGACCGCCCCACCCGTGGCGAGGTGCTGTTCGAGGGTGTATCGATCACCGGGATGAGCCCTTCGGCGCTGGCGGGCATCCGCAACCGCCGGATCGGCTTCGTGTTCCAGAACTACTCGCTGCTGCCCAAGCTGACCGCGCTGGACAACGTGGCCCAGCCACTGGTGTTTGCCGGTGTGCGCGCCGCCGAGCGCCGCGATGCCGCCGCGTCCATGCTGGAGCGGGTCGGGCTGTCCGATCGCCGCACCCACTTCCCCAGCCAGTTGTCCGGCGGCCAGCAGCAGCGCGTGGCCGTGGCCCGGGCGCTGGTGACGCGCCCGGCGCTGATCCTGGCCGACGAACCCACCGGCAACCTGGACCTCGCCAGCCGCGAATCGGTGTTGAGCCTGTTTGAGGCGCTCAATCAGGAAGGCAATACGATCGTGATCGTGACCCATGACCCGGACATCGCCGCGCGGTGCCACCGGGTGGTGGAAATCCGCGACGGACAGGTGGTGCCATGATCAACCGCGTCCTGCTGGAAAGCGTGTCCGCCGCGTTCCGCTCGTTGCTGGCCAGCCCCGGCCGTACCGTCCTGACCTCGCTGGGCGTGGCCATCGGCGTGGCGGCCACCATCACCGTGGTATCGATCATTGCCGGTTTCAATGCGCAGATCAACGAGCGCTTCGAAGGATTCGGTGCCAACTCGGTCACCATCCAGCCGAAGAATTCCTTCGAGGACCAGTTGAAGGGGCGAATCGCCTACCTGCGTTATGAGGAACTGGACCTGGTGGCCCGGCGCGTGCACGGCATTTCCAACATCACACCGGAGATGAGCGTGTTCGGGCAGTTCCGTGGCACGGTCCAGTACAAGGGCAAATCCACGATCACCGACGTCAAGGGCACCGCCAGCAGCTGGCAGGACCTGTTGCGCACCTACCCGGAGCAGGGGCGGTTCCTGGTGGCCTCCGATGACCAGGCGCGCCGCCGCGTCGCGGTCATCGGTGCAAGCGTGGCCCGCCAGCTGAAGATGCCCGACAACCCGGTGGGCGAGTTCATCCAGCTGGGCTCGGGATGGGCCAAGGTGGTGGGCGTGCTGGAGCGGCGTGGGAAGAGTTTCGGTGTGGACCAGGACGACCTGGTGCTGGTGCCGTTCTCCACCGGGCGCGCGATGAGCAGCCGCGAGCGCGATCCCAGCTTCTGGATCCAGCTGGAGGTCGATGATCCGGCGCGCATGAACGAGACCATCGAACGGATCCGGCAGCTGCTGCGTCAGTCGCGCGGCATCGCCGAGGAGGATGAGGAAGACTTCGAGGTGCAGACCTCCACCCAGTTCATGGATGCGTTCAACGAAATGAGCCTGTCGATCTCGCTGATTTCCGCCGGCATCATGGCCATCTCGATGCTGGTGGGCGGCATCGGCATCATGAACATGATGCTGGTGTCCGTTGCCGAACGCACTAGGGAGATCGGCATCCTCAAGGCGTTGGGCGCCACCCGCAACTGGATCGTGGTGATGTTCCTGTCCGAAGCGGTGATGATGGCCTTGGCCGGCTGCGTGCTGGGGCTCCTGCTGAGCACGCTGGCCATGCTGGGCGTCGGCCTTGTCCCCGGTTTTCCGCCGCCCTCCACGCCCCTGTGGACGGTCGCGCTGTCGATGGGCTTCTGCGCGCTGATCGGCGGCGCGTTCGGCGTGATCCCGGCGGTCAAGGCAGCCAACATGGAGCCCATTGAAGCCATGCGGCGCAGCTGAGCGAATGGCAGCGACGCCCGCCACAACCGAATGAGATAATGCGCCGATTAGATTTTCCGCTTGCAGTACAAAACAAACCCGGGTAATGTTCGCGCCCATCGCCGCTGCATGCGGCACCCCTTCCACCCCAACCGAGCCCGTCATGCCCCTTCGTTCCGCCGCCACCGCCAACCGACTGCATTGCGCGACCGCGCTGCGTCCGTGCGCTGTCGCGGACAAAGCCGACGCTCCCCCGCTCGACTGATCCCCTGCACGGAGATCGGTCGCCGATCTCCGAGGCACGCCAACGCCCTCGGATGCTGCATCCGGGGGCGTTTTCGTTTGCGTTGACGTCGCCCTGCCCTACCACGATCACCTGGCGTGATCTTCCATCGTCCACACCCGGGCAAGGATTGCCTGACCACACGGACGTGTTGCCAAGAGGCGCGAAAGCGCTGTGTCCTGGTGTGGGGCACGGGCAGCGGGAGATTATGTCCCCTTTATTATCAGCGCCATTTCCAGGCGCTGCACGGTGCTGCCCGATGATTATCCGGCAGCGCCACTCAATGGAATGAACACCATGACGATCGAATCGAATCTCGAACTGCTGCATGCCGAAGGCACCACCCCCATCAAGGGCTGGGTGCGCGGCGTTCCCGTGGACGAACTGGCCCGCGCGCAGCTGCGCAACATCGCCGCGGTGCCCTTCGTCGGGCCCTGGGTGGCGGTGATGCCGGACGTGCACGTGGGCAAGGGCGCCACCGTGGGTTCGGTGATCCCCACCCGCGGGGCGATCATCCCCGCCGCGGTGGGCGTGGACATCGGCTGCGGCATGGCGGCGGTGCGCACCACGCTGCGCGCCGAAGACCTGCCCGACAACCTCGCCCGCCTGCGCAGCGACATCGAGCGCAGCGTGCCGGTGGGCAACGGGCGCGGCGGTGAGCACCGGCAGCTGCCGGACAGCATCCACAGCCGCCTGCTGCGCTCCGGCTTGGTCGAGCGGCTGGATGCGATCAAGCAGCGCCATCGGCGCGTGCGCACCGACAAGCTGGCCTGCCAGATCGGCACGCTGGGCGGTGGCAACCACTTCATCGAGATCTGCCTGGATGAAACCGGCGCGGTGTGGGTGATGCTGCACAGCGGCTCGCGCGGCACCGGCAACCTGATCGGCACCTACTTCATCGAGCAGGCGCGCGAGCAGCTGGCCCGGCGCGTGCTGGGCTTCCACCTGCCCGACAAGGACCTGGCGTTCTTCATGCAGGGCGAGCCGTTGTTCGATGACTACGTGCAGGCCGTGTCGTGGGCGCAGGACTACGCCCGCGAGAACCGCGAAGCGATGATGGCACGGGTGCTGGCCGAGATGCGCCTGCGCTTGCCGAAGTTCCAGCTGGAGAAGCTGGCGGTGAACTGCCACCACAACTACGTGCAGACCGAAACGCACGGTGGCGAGGAACTGCTGGTCACCCGCAAGGGCGCGGTGAGCGCTCGCGCCGGTGAGCTGGGCATCATTCCCGGCAGCATGGGCACGCGCAGCTACATCGTGCGCGGCAAGGGCAACGCGGAGAGCTTCCACAGCTGCAGCCATGGCGCCGGGCGCGTGATGAGCCGCAGCGCGGCACGCCAGCAGATCACCCTGGCCCAGCACCGCGAGGCCACCGCCCACGTGGAATGCCGCAAGGACGCGGCGGTGATCGACGAATCACCGGCCGCGTACAAGTCCATCGATGCGGTGATGGCCGCGCAGAGCGACCTGGTCGAGGTGGTCCATACCCTGCGCCAGGTGGTCTGCATCAAGGGCTGAAGGCCCCGTACAACGGCCGCCTGCGGGTGGCCGTTGCGCGTGTCAGGCCGCGCTGTCTTCGGCCACCAGCGCGTGGTGCAGGCTGATGCCCGCGCGCACGCCTTCGGCATTGGCCAGGGTGATGTTGCCCACCACGGTGGCATCGCCGGCAGCGTAGATACCGGGCACCGAGGTCTGCTTCTGCGCATCCACCTGCACCAGCACGCCGATCGGGCTGTCTTCCAGCGCGCAGCCCAGCTGCGCCACCAGCGGCGTGGCCATGGCCTGGCGCGCGGCGACGAACAGCGCGCGCAGGTCCACGCGGCGGCCGTCGGCGAGCAGCGCGCCACTCAACTGCGGTGCATCGCCCTCCAGGCCCAGCACGCGTTCGGCTTCGATGCGCACGCCACGCCGTTCCAGCATGGCGCGCTCGTCGTCCTCGATCTGCATGCCATGGGCGAACAGCGTGACCTGGCCCCAGTCGGCCAACAGGCCGGCCATCTTGACCGAGAGCGCATGGCCGCCGAGCAGGCCGATGGCGCCGCCGCCCACTTCGTAGCCGTGGCAATAGGGGCAATGCAGCACGCTGTGGCCCCAGCGCTCGGCCACGCCGGGCAGCTCGGGCAGCCCATCGGCGATGCCGGTGGCCAGCAGCAGCTTGCGCGCCGCCCAGGTCTCGCCGCCGGCGGTGTGGACGGCGAAGCCATCCACGGTGCGATCGGCGGCGGTGGCGGTGTCGGTGACCCAGCGCACCGTCGGGTAGGCCAGCAGTTGCGCCTTGGCCTGCCGCAGCAGGTCGGCGCCGGCGATGCCGTCCAGGCCGAGCACGCCGTGCGAGTGGGTGGAGAAGCGGTTGCGCGGCAGGCCGCTGTCGATGACCAGGATGTCACGACGGGCGCGCGCCAGCATCAGCGCAGCGGACAGGCCGGCAAAACTGCCGCCGATGATCACGGCATCAAAGGTCATGGGAGTTCCCTGCAGCGTGGTGGGCAAGATGGCGGGCAAAGGCCTGCCCGAGGGTGTCCAGGGTGGTGCCACGCAGGCGCTGCTCCAGCAGGGCCTGGGCCTGGCGGTAACTGTCGTCCAGCGCGTCGTTGACCACCTGCTGCACCGGGCAGCCCCGGCCCGTTTCGCGAGCGCCGGTGTGCAGCAGCGGCGGCGAGCCGATCGCCACGTACACATCGTGGAGGGTGATCGTGGCCGGGTCGCGCGCCAGCTGGCTGCCACCCCCGTGGCCGCGTGCATTGCGCACCACCCCGCCCTTCTGCAGCGCGGCCAGCAGGCGCCGGATCACCACCGGGTGGGTGGGCAGGCAGGCGGCCAGCTGCTCGGAGGTGCGCGGCCCGTCCTGGCCGACCAGGTGCGCGGCGATGTGCAGGGCGTCGGAAAACTGGTTGCTGGATTTCATGTAACCAGCGTAGTTACAAATTGGACGCCTGTCCAGCGACTGTTCCGGCGCTCCATTTCACATTACTGAACCCGTGCAGGAACATCCTGGCGCTCAACGCCGCCGTCGAAGCCGCCCGCGCCGGTGAACAGGGCCGCGGCTTCGCGGTGGTGGCCAGCGAGGTGCGCACGCTGGCGCAGTGCTCGGCCGGCGCGGCCAAGGAGATCAAGGGGCTGATCGATGCCTCGGTGGGCGACGTGGCCACCGGCGCGCAGCTGGTCCGGCAGGCCGGCCAGACCATGGATGACATCGTGGGCGGCGTGCAGCGGGTAACCGACATCATGGCCGAGATCTCGGCCGCCTCGCAGGAGCAGTCGGCCGGCATCGAGCAGGTCAACCAGACCGTGGTGCACATGGACGAGCCCACCCAGCAGAACGCCGCGCTGGTGGAGGAAGCCACGGCTGCGGCGCGCAGCATGGAAGAGCAGGCCATCGCGCTGAACGATGCGGTGGATGTGTTCGTGCTCGATGGCGGCCACGCGGCCCCGGCCGGGATGGCGCGCGCGGCGTGATCCTGGCGGCGCGCCGGCACCCTGGCAATGCCGGGTGCCGGCCGCTGGCCGGCATCACCGGAGGTAGGGCGTGCCGACCATGGCCGCGGCCAGGTGGTCCAGGAACGAGCTGATCCGCGCCGATACCGCCGTGTTGCGGTAGTACACCGCGTGGATCGGCTGGCGCACCTCCACGGTGAGGGCCGGCAGCACCTCGACCAGCCGGCCGGCCTCGCGGTCACGCTGGGTCACGAAGTCGGACAGGCAGACGATGCCGACCCCTTCCACCGCCAGCGCGCGCAGGGTTTCGCCACTGGACACGGCCATCGAGGGGCGCACGTGCAGCAGCGCGTCGGTGTCGCCGGGCAGTGGCCAGTGGTTGAGCGAATCGGGTTCGTTGAAGCCCAGCAGGGTGTGCGAGCGCAGGTCGGCCACGCTGGCCGGGGTGCCGTGCTGCCGCAGATAGGCCGGGCTGGCCACCACCCGCAGCCGGCAGTGCGCCAGCGGGCGCGCGTGCAGGGTGGAATCGGCCAGCGGCCCGATCCGGATGGCCACGTCGGTGCGCCGCTCCAGCAGGTCGATGTAGCGCTCGCTGCTGTTGAGCTCCAGCGCCACGTCCGGGTAGCGCGCGCGGTAGCCGGCCACCAGCGGGGCGATCACATGCAGCACGAAAGGCATGGCCGCATCCACCCGCAGCCGCCCGGCCGGGCGCACACGGCGTGCGGCGATCTGCTCTTCGGCCGCCTCCACCGAGGCCACGATCGCCCGCGCCTGGGCCAGGAACGCCGCCCCCTCTTCGGTGAGCTGCAGGCGCCGGGTGGTGCGGGTCAGCAGGGTGGTGCCGAGCTTCTGCTCCAGCCGGCCCAGCGCCCGGCTCACCCCGGAGGTGGTCTGCCCCAGCGTCTCGGCGGCGGCGGTGATCGAGCCGCTGTCGATGACGGCGATGAAGGCCTGCATTTCGTCGAGGGTGGTCTGCATGGCGGGTGCGGGCGGGAGGGACGCCCATTATTGACCACCAAGCAAGAGTGATTGGCGTGAAGACCGCTTTTTCGGCAAGAGTGCGACGCGCAGACTGCGCAGCCTCTCCTCCCACCGGTAACGTCCCATGTCCCGTGGCATCCCCTTGGCCCTGCTGGCGCTCACCCTTGGTGCGTATGCCATCGGCACCACCGAATTCGTCATCGTCGGGCTGATCCCGACCATCGCCGCCGACCTCGGCGTCACCCTGCCCTCGGCCGGCCTGCTGGTGTCCCTCTACGCGCTGGGCGTGGCCATCGGCGCCCCGGTGCTCACCGCGCTCACCGGCCGGGTGCCGCGCAAGACCCTGCTGGTGGCGTTGATGGCGATGTTCACCCTGGGCAACGTGATTGCCTGGATGGCCCCCAGCTATGGCGCGCTGATCGTGGCGCGCGTGCTCACCGGCCTGGCGCACGGCGTGTTCTTCTCCATCGGCGCGATCATCGCCACCTCGGTGGTGCCCAAGGAAAAGGCGGCCAGCGCGATCGCCATCATGTTCACCGGCCTGACCGTGGCGCTGGTCACCGGCGTGCCGCTGGGCACCTTCATCGGCCAGCACCTTGGCTGGCGCGCCACCTTCCTGGCGGTGGCCGGGCTGGGCGTGGTCGCGCTGCTGGGCAGCCTGCTGTTCGTGCCCCGCCACCTGGAGCGCAGCGCGCCGGCCACCTTCGGCCAGCAGCTGGCCGTGCTGGCGCAGCCGCGCCTGCTGCTGGTGTATGCGATCACCGCGCTGGGCTATGGCGGCACGTTCCTGTCCTTCACCTACCTCGCCTCGATCCTGCAGGACGTGAGCGGCTTCTCGGCCAACGCGGTCAGCGGCGTGCTGCTGGTGTACGGCGTGTCGGTGGCGATCGGCAACCTGTGGGGCGGCCGCCTGGCCGACCGCCGCGGGCCGATCCCCGCGCTGAAGCTGATCTTCGGGTTGCTCGCGGCGGTGCTGTTCGTGCTGACCTTCACCGCCTACAACCCGTGGCTGGTGCTGCTGACGGTGCTGGCGCTGGGCGCGGTGGCCTTCGGCAACGTGCCGGGGCTGCAGGTCTACGTGGTCAAGCAGGCGCAGCGGTTTGCCCCGCAGGCCGCCGACGTGGCCTCGGGCCTGAACATCGCCGCGTTCAACGTCGGCATTGCCCTGGGCGCCTCGCTGGGCGGGCTGGTGGTGGACCACCTCGGCCTGATGCACACGCCGTGGCTGGGCGCGCTGGTGGTGCTGGCCGCGCTGGGGCTGACCGTGCTGAGTGGTCGGCTGGATCGCCGCGATGGCGTGGAAGACCGCGCCGACGGCATCGCCGTGGCGGCGCATTGATCGATGCCGCTCGCGGACCCGCAGTTCGTCTGACGCAACAGCAGCCGATCCACGGTCGGCTCTACATCGCTTTACGGTGCACGGCGTAGCGTGTACGTCCCCCCATTGAAGGAGTTTCCATGCACATTCCCGCATTCGGCCTCGGCACGTTCCGCCTGAAGGGCCAGACCGTCATCGACTCGGTGCGCAACGCACTGGCGGTGGGCTACCGCGCCATCGACACCGCGCAGATCTACGACAACGAGGCCGAGGTCGGCCAGGCCATCGCCGAGTCCGGCGTGGCCCGCGAGGACCTGTTCCTGACCACCAAGGTCTGGATCGCCAACTTCCACCGCGACGCCTTGCTGGACAGCCTGCGCGAGAGCCTGCGCAAGCTGCGCACCGACCACGTCGACCTGACCCTGATCCACTGGCCTTCGCCCCGGGATGCGGTGCCGATGGCCGAGTACCTGGGCGCACTGGCCGAAGCGAAGTCGCTGGGCCTGACCCGCCAGATCGGCATCTCCAACTTCACCATCGCCCAGGCCCGCCAGGCGATCGAGATGCTCGGTGCCGATGCCATCGCCACCAACCAGATCGAAGTGCACCCCTACCTGCAGAACCGCGCGCTGATCGCGTTCCTGAAGGAACAGGGCATCCACGTGACCGCTTACATGAGCCTGGCCTACGGCGAAGTGCTCAAGGACCCGGTGATCCAGGCCATCGCCGACCGCCACCAGGCCACCCCGGCCCAGGTCGCGCTGGCATGGGCGCTGCAGCAGGGCCTGGCGGTGATCCCCTCGTCCACCAAGCGCGAGAACCTGGCCAGCAATCTGCTCGCCGCCGACCTGCGCCTGGATGATGCGGACATGGCGCAGATCGCCACGCTGGACCGTGGTCAGCGCCTGGCCAACCCGGACGGGATTGCACCGGCCTGGGATTGAATCGGGCTGCACGGTCGCTCTCTGCGTCGTCACCACCTGCTGACCGCCTTCCCGATTTACCCCGAGGTAGGGTCGGATCCCGATCGACCGCCGACCCTGTGCATCGGTACGGCGAACGAATGACTCTGGCCGAAGCGCGTGCTTCGACGCCGGTCATGCCACCACCGAACGTGGCGCGTTTCACGGCAGTCGATTGGGATGCG
>NZ_JAVWXA010000013.1:0-12389 GCF_036662295.1 Stenotrophomonas sp. | reverse complement strand
GACCCTGCGCATCGGCACGGCGAACGCATGATCCTGGCCGAAGCGCGTGCTTCGATGCCGGTCATGCCACCACCGAACGTGGCGCGTTTCACGGCAGTCGATTGGGATGCGACCCTACCAGGGCGGCCCATCTGGCACGCACCGGCCGGCCAGGGCGGGATTGCGCCGGCCCGGGGTTGAACCTGCGCGGCGTGGGCGAGGTAGGGTCGGATCCCGATCGACCGCCGACCCTGCGCATCGGCACGGCGAACGCATGATCCTGGCCGAAGCGCGTGCTTCGACGCCGGTCATGCCACTACCGAACGTGGCGCGTTTCACGGCAGTCGATTGGGATGCGACCCTACCAGGGCGGCCCATCTGGCACGCACCGGCCGGCCAGGGCGGGATTGCGCCGGCCCGGGGTTGAACCTGCGCGGCGTGGGCGAGGTAGGGTCGGATCCCGATCGACCGCCGACCCTGCGCATCGGCACGGCGAACGCATGATCCTGGCCGAAGCGCGTGCTTCGACGCCGGTCATGCCACTACCGAACGTGGCGCGTTTCACGGCAGTCGATTGGGATGCGACCCTACCCGGCCAGCGTGCGCGGCAGCAATGACGGATCAGGTCTGCAACCACGCGCGCATCGCCGCGCTCACCTCGTCCGGCTTCTCCATCGGTGCCAGATGCCCGCAATCGGGTAGCACCACCAGCGTTGAACCCGGCACCAGCGCCTGCATTTCCTCGCTGATCGGCAGCGGGGTGATGCGGTCGTTGGCCCCACACACAATCAACAGCGGATCGCGGTAACCGGCCAGCAAGTCGTGGCCGTCGCCGCGTTCCAGCGCGCTCTGGCGCAGGAATACCTCGGCACCCAACCGCGCGGTCATGTCGCGCACGCGCTGCACCAGCACGTAGTCGTCCAGGCGCGAGGCATCGATGTAGCTGCGCATCAGCTTGTCGCCAAAACCGTGGAACGTGCCGGGCAGGCGCACGCTGGCACGCTGCGACTGGCGCTGGGCCGCGCGCTCGGGCGAGTCGGCGTGGATCGAGGTGTCGATGAGGGCAAGGCGCAGCACCCGTTCCGGCGCGGTGCGCAGGATCTGCTGGGCAACGAAGCCGCCGAGCGAAAACCCGGCCAGCGCGAAACGCGGCGGCGCCTGCGCCAGCACATCCTCGACCACCGCCTGCATCGTCTCGCCACGGGTCTGGTCGCCCACGGTGCAGTCGGCGATGTCGGCAAGGTCGGCGATCTGCGCGCGCCAGAGTTCAGCGTCGTTGAGCAGGCCGGGGAGCAGCAGCAGGGGGAGGCGGTCGGTCATGGCGATAGTGTGGGCCCGCCGGCGTGCACGGATCGTGCCACCGGCGGCTCAATGCGTTGCGTTGTCTGGCGGCGCAGGCACCTGCACGCTCTGCACCGGCAACGTCACCACCATCACCGTGGAATCGTCCGGGTCCAGCCGGGTCTTGAAGCCCAGGCTCTGGCACATCGCCAGCATGGTGCTGTTCTCGCGCAGCACCTGGCCTTCGATGATGTTCAGGCCCAGCCACTGCGCGTACTCGATCATGATGGTCATCAACCGCCAGCCGATGCCGTGGCCCTTGAGGTCCGAGCGGATCAGGATGCCGTATTCGCCACGGTCGTAGTCGGCATCGGCGTGCAGGCGCACCGCGCCGAGCATGTCGCCGCTGCGCGGGTCGATGGCCACCAGCGCGATGGAGCGGGCGTAGTCGAGCTGGGTCAGGCGCGCGATGAACTCGTGGCTGAAATGCTTGACCGACTGGAAGAAGCGCAGGCGCAGGTCGTCGTCGGTGACGCGGGCGAAGAACGCGCGGAACAGCGCGTCGTCTTCCGGGCGCACCGGGCGCACGAACGCGGGCGCGCCGTCGGACAGGGTGAGGGTGCGCTCCCACTCCTTGGGATAGGGGAACACGGCAAAACGCGGGTGGCCACGGCCCTTGTGCAGCTTGCGCGAGGGCGCGATGGCCACGCGTGCGTCGAGCGCGATCACGCCATCGCGGTCGGCCAGCAGCGGGTTGATGTCCAGCGCGCGGATCTCGGGAATGTCGGCGGCCAACTGGGCCAGCTTGACCAGCACCAGCGCGACGGCGCGCTCGTCGGCGGCGGGCACGTCGCGGTAAGCCTTGAGGATGCGCGAGACGCGGGTGCGGCCGATCAGCTCGTGCGACAGGCGCAGGTCCAGCGGCGGCAGGGCCAGGGCCTTGTCATCGATCACTTCCACCGCGGTGCCGCCGCGCCCGAACACCACCACCGGGCCGAAGGTGGGGTCATCGGCGATGCCGGCGACCAGCTCGCGCGCCTTGGGCCGCACGATGGTGGGCTGCACCAGCACGCCGTCGATGCGCGCGTCGGGGCGCTTGTCGTGCGCGCGCGCGATGATCGAGGTGGCCGCCGCGTGCACCGCCTGCAGGGTGCCCAGGTTGAGGCGCACGCCATCCACGTCGGATTTGTGCGGGATGTCGGCCGAGAACACCTTCACCGCCACGGTGGCGCCCTGCTCCAGCAGCGGCTGGGCCAGGTCCATGGCCTCGTGCGCGTCGCGCGCCTGCATCACCGGCGCCGAGGGAATGCCATAGGCGCTGAGCAGCTGGTGGGTGGCGATCGGGTCCAGCCACTGCTGGCCGGCGGCGAGCGCGGCCTCCACCAGCGCGCGCGCGGCCGCGGTGTCCACCACGAAATCCTCGGGCAGGCTGGGCGGGGTTTCCATCAGCGCGGCCTGCGCGTCGCGGTAGCGCACCAGGTGCTGGAAGCCGCGCACGGCCTCGGCCTCGGTGGGATAGGTGGGCACGCGCGCGGCGTTGAGGGTGGCGGTGGCGCGGTCGTCGTTGCCCAGCCACACCGCGAACACCGGCTTGTCGCGATGGTGGCGCGGGCGCAGGCCGAGCGTGCGGGTGAGCGCCTGGGCGGCATCGGCCGAGGAGGTGAAGGCGGTGGGCACGTTGACCACCAGCACCGCATCGTTCTCGGTATCGGACATCAGCGCGTCGATGGCGGCGGCGTAGCGCTCGCCGTCGGCGTCGACCACGATGTCCACCGGGTTGCTGCGCGACCAGCCTTCCGGCAGCACCGTGTCCAGCTGGGCGACGGTGGCCGGCGACAGCTCGGCCAGGCTGCCCCGCAGCGCCAGCAGCTGGTCCACGGCCAGCCGCCCCACCCCGCCGCCGTTGCTGAGGATGGCCAGCCGACGCCCGGGGAAGGTGCCGAGCCGGCCCAGGGTTTCGGCGGCGGTGAACAGTTCGTCCAGCGCGCCCACCCGCAGCAGGCCGGCGCGGTTGAAGGCCGCGCCATACACCGCATCGCTGCTGGCCAGGCCCTGCACGTGGGTGTCGGCATCGGGGTCGATGCGGATGTGGCGACCGGACTTGACCACCACCACCGGCTTGGCACGCGCGGCCGCGCGCGCGGCGGACATGAACTTGCGGGCGTCGCCGATGTGCTCGACGTAGAGCAGGATGGCGCGGGTACGGTAGTCGGTGGCGAAATAATCCAGCAGGTCGCCGAAGTCCACGTCGAGCGTGTCGCCAAGGGACACCACCGCCGAGAAGCCGACCGAACGCGCCACGCCCCACTCGACCAGGGCAGCGGCGATCGCGCTGGACTCGGAGATCAACGCCAGGTCGCCGGCCTGCGGGAAGTGCGCGGCGATGCTGGCGTTGAGCCGCGCGTGCGGGGCGATCACGCCCAGGCAATGCGGCCCGAGGATGCGCAGGCCTTTGGCGCGGGCGGCGGTTTCCACCTGGGCGGCGAGCGAGCCGGGGCCGTGGCCGAGGTTGGCGGTGAGGATGATGGCGGCGGCCACGCCGCGCTCGGCGGCGGTGGCCACCACCTGCGGCACGATGCTGGCCGGGGCGGTGATGATGACCAGTTCCGGTACCCAGTCCAGGTCCTTGAGGCGCTTGACCGTGCGGATGCCGTCGATGTCGCTGTAACGCGGGTTGATCCAGGCCACCTTGCCGGGGAAGCCGGTGCCGCGCAGGTTGCGCATCACCGCGCGGCCGGCCGAGCGCTCGCGCGGGCTGCCCCCGATGACCGCGATGGACTGGGGACGGAAAACGGATTGCAGGTGGTAGGTGCTCATGGGCCGCACAGTCGCCGGGTCATGGGATGACACGGTACACGGGTGCGGTGACGGACGGGGCTACAACAACGTGCCGCGCAATATCATCGCGGCGATGCTGAAGTAGATGACCAGGCCGGTGACATCGACCAGCGTGGCCACAAACGGCGCCGACGCGCTGGCCGGGTCGAAGCCCAGGCGCTTGAGGATGAAGGGCAGCATCGAGCCGGACAGCGAGCCGAAGGTGACGATGCCCACCAGCGCCGCGCCGATGGTGAGCGCCAGCAGCTTCCAGTGCTCGCCGTAGTCGTGCAGGCCCAGCAGCTGCCAGGTCACGATGCGGATGATCGCCAGCACGCCCAGGATGGCACCCAGGGTGATGCCGGTGGGCACCTCGCGCAGCGCCACCTTCCACCAGTCGCGCAGGCGCAGCTCGCGCAGCGCCAGGCTGCGGATCAGCAGCGAGGTGGCCTGCGAGCCGGAGTTGCCGCCGGAGCTCATGATCAGCGGGATGAACAGGGTGAGCACCACCGCGCGCGACAGCTCGTCCTCGTAGTGCTGCATGGCGCTGGCGGTGAGCATTTCGCCGAGGAACAGCACGCTGAGCCAGCCGGCACGCTTGCGCAGCATGCCGAAGAAGCCGATCTGCATGTACGGCTTGTCCAGCGCTTCCATGCCGCCGAACTTGTGCGCGTCCTCGGTGGATTCCTCGATCAGCGCATCCAGGACGTCATCGACGGTGACGATGCCCAGCACGTGCTGCCCGGCATCCACCACCGGGATGGCGAGCAGGTCGTGGCGGCGGATCAGCCGGGCCACTTCCTCCTGGTCCATCTGCGCATCCACGGTGACCGGCGGGTTGACCTGGGCCACGTCCAGGATCGGCTCGTCGGGCAGGCCGGTGATGAGCCGGCGCATGGTCACCACCTGCGCCAACGTGCGGGTGTGCGGGTCGAGCACGTAGATGGCATAGACGGTCTCGCGGGTGCGCTCGACCTCGCGGATGTGTTGCAGGGTGCGCCCGACGGTCCAGTCGGCGGGGACGCTGACGAACTCGGTGGTCATCAGCGCGCCGGCGGTGTGGGCGGGGTAGCCGAGCAGCTGCTGGATCGACTGCCGCGCTTCGGGGCTGAGCAGGGGGATCAGCCGCGCGCGGTCGTCCTCGTCCAGTTCGTGGACGATGTCGGTGGCCCGGTCATCGGCCATCAGCCCGAGCAGGGCCGCGGCACGGGCCACCGGCAAGCGGGCCACCAGCGCGCCGCTGCGGTTGAGCTCGGGCTGCTCCAGCATCTTGACCGCGCGCGGCAACGGCAGCGCGGCCAGGGTGTCGGCGGCGCGCGACAGCTCAAGGGTATTGAGGAATTCCACCGCGTCGGCGGTGTTGTAGTGGTCCAAGGGTGCGCTCAGGGCGGCGGCATCGGCCACCGGGCGCAGCAGTTCTTTCTGGTTCATCGGGTTCGCCTGTGGGGATCGCCATGCGCGACGCCAGCCGTGGCGAACCGTCCCTGCTCAGGCGGTGGCCACCACTGACGTCGAGCAAGGTCGACTGGTACTGTCGCTGGACATCGGGTGGGGACTCCGCAAGGGGTGTACTGCCGGAAAGGGCGGCAGCGGCGGGGAGTCTGGACCCGGGCGCCGGGCCGGTCAACCCACGCCTGCTACCGCGTTGGGCTGCGATTGACGTTGGCCGAACGCGCGCGCCGCATAATGGGCGCACATCTCTTCACGCAGTGCCCCCCATGCATAGCGGCGCCCTCGAACTGGCCCTGGTCCTGCTGCTGGCCGCGGTGATCGCCGTGCCGGTGTTCAAGAAGCTCGGGCTGGGCGCGGTGCTGGGCTACCTGGCCGCCGGGGTGGTGCTGGGGCCCGACGGCATGGGCTTCGTGCAGGATGCCGACCGCATCCTGGGCGCGGCCGAGATCGGGGTGGTGATGCTGCTGTTCGTGATCGGGCTGGAGCTGTCGCCGACCCGGCTCAAGGTGATGCGCCGCTCGGTGTTCGGCGCCGGTGCGCTGCAGGTGGCGCTCAGTGCCATCGTGCTGGGCAGCCTGCTGCTGTTGGACCACTTCCAGTGGAAGAGCGCGCTGGTGGTGGGCATCGCCCTGGCGTTGTCGTCCACCGCGGTGGGCCTGCAGTTGTTGTCCGAACACAAGGCGATCAACACCGATTACGGGCGGCTGGGCTTTGCCATCCTGCTGTTCCAGGACCTGATCGCCATCCCGCTGCTGGCCGCGATCCCGCTGCTGGGCGGGGCAAAGAACGAGACCCTGCAATGGGACGACGTGGCCGTGGCGCTGGGCGCGCTGGCGGTGGTGATCCTGTGCGGGCGGCCGGTGCTGCGCCGGCTGTTCAACATCATCGCGCGTGCGCGCAGCCCGGAGGTGTTCACCGCCATGGCGCTGCTGGTGGTGCTGGGCACGGCGTGGTTCATGCAGGAAGCCGGGCTGAGCCCGAGCCTGGGCGCGTTCCTGGCCGGGGTGCTGCTGTCCGATTCGGAGTTCCGGCACGAACTGGAATCGCAGATCGAGCCGTTCAAGGGGCTGCTGCTGGGGCTGTTCTTCATCGCGGTGGGCATGGGCATCGACCTGGACCGCATCGTGGCCGAGCCGGCGATGATCGCCGCGGGCGTGGCGATCCTGCTGGTGGTCAAGTTCGGGCTGCTGATGGGCATCGGCAAGCTGGCCAGGCTGCGCACCCGGCATGCGGTGCTGCTGGGCAGCGTGCTGTGGCTGGGCGGCGAGTTCGCGTTCGTGGTGTTCAACGAGGCCCAGCGCGCGCACCTGCTGGGCAGCGCCAACCACGACCGGCTGGTGGCGATCGTGGGCCTGTCCATGGCGATCACCCCGTTGCTGATGATTGCGCTGCTGCGCCTGCTGGGCCGCGAGGACGCGCCGAAGGCCAGTGCGCCGCCGGCCGATACGGTGGATGCCGGCAGCCTGCAGCCGCGCGTGATGATCGCCGGCATGGGCCGCTTCGGGCAGGTGGTGGCGCGCCTGCTGACCGCGCAGAAGATTCCGTTCGTGGCCCTGGAATCCAACCCGGACACGGTCTCGGACCTGCGCCGGTTCGGCAACCAGCTCTACTACGGCGACCCGACCCGCCCGGAGATGCTGCGTGCGGCCGGCGGCGAGCACATCCGCGTGTACGTGGTGACCCTGGACGACCCGGACAACAACATGCGCGCCACCCGCCTGATCCGGCGCATGTACCCCGATGCGGTGGTGCTGGTGCGCGCGCGCAACCGCCAGCACGCGTGGCGGCTGATGGACATGTCCGCCGAGCCGTTCCGCGAGGTGTTCGGCACCAGCCTGGAGCTGAGCGAGCGGATGCTGATCGCGCTGGGCATTCCGGCCGACACCGCACGCAGCCACGTGCAGCGCTTCCGCGAGCATGACGAGAAGCTGCTGCGCGACCAGTACCTGGTCTACGACGACGAGGCGGCGGTGATCCAGACCTCGCGCGATGCACGCGCGGACCTGATGCATCTGTTCGAGGCCGATGCGGATGTCAAACCGGCGCCATCCAGCGCGGCAGATCGGGACACTTAAAAAATCTGACGGTGATGTGGGAAACCCGCCGAGGCGATGACAGGTGGGTCGCCGCTTCCGGCGTGCAACATGTGGGGCCACGCTGCAGGGAGACCGCAACCACGAGGCCACTGCCCATGTCCCAGAAAAAACTTACCCCGGCCGCGTGCCAGTGGCAGAGACGGTACCGGGGTGTGCGGGGCAAGGTTAGCGCTGCGATGCCACGGCATCAAGCGCCTCACCAGAGATTGTGTGAATGAGAACTGCGAGCGTAGAGAGACTCGCTGAATGGAACTCCGATGAGCGCATGCGACGCTACCTGGCTTGGGCGGGGCATTGCAGCGACCGTGGCGCTGCTCTCTACGGCATCAACCTGCAGCTCTGCGAGAGTCTGTACGTGCCGTTGCAGACGCTCGAAGTGTCATTGCGTAATCGCATTCATCAGGTGCTGCTCACCGCGCACGGCCCGTGCTGGTTCGACACGGAGAGAAGGGTGTTGCGCATTTCGCGACAGCACGAACAAGTCGGTGCTGCGACGGCAGATCTGCGGCGCCAGGGGCGTGCGATCACCCCCGGCGGCATCATCTCCCACCTTACCTTTGGGTTCTGGACGATGATGTTCAACAAGGAGCACGAGGTGCTTTGGCAACAGGTTCTGCATCGGATTTCGGCAGATCCCGCCAGGCGCGGATTGCAGCGCAAGCAGTTTTCGACGCCGCTGGTACGCATACGGCACCTGCGCAACCGCATCGCGCACCACGAGTCCATCCTGCACTGGCCCTTGCGGCAACACCACGCGGACATGATGCAGCTGATGGAATGGATTACGCCCGAAGCTGCGGCATGGTGCCGCCAGCATGATCGCTTTCCATCGCTGCTGGCCCGGTATTCGGGCCAGTTGCCAGGGATTGCCGGTTAGCCGTTGTCGCGCAGGAACCGCGCCATCGAGGACACGCCCGGCACGCGCGGCTCGAACTCGCCGGCCACGTCGATGAAGCCGCGCATCACCGCGATCTCGCGCGGGCTGCGGTTGAGCGCATCGCGCACGTCCGGATCGGCGCCGGCGCGCAGCAGGCGCTGCACCAGCAGCGGCAGCCCGTGCAGGGCGGCCAGGTGCAGCGGACCGAAGCCGCGCGGATCGCGCACGTCCAGCGAAACGTCTTCATCGAGCAGGCGTTCGACCGCGGCCAGCACCACCTGCTCGTCGCAGGCGGTGCCCGGCTCGGCGCGGGCGCCCAGCAACAGCAGCAGCGGGGTGACCGACCCGGCGGCGGCCTGGTCCGGCTCGGCACCGGCCAGCAGCAGGGTGTCGAGCAGAGCCAGTAGGCGCGAGCGGTCGCGGGCGCTGAAGCCGTACAGCGCCGCGCAATGCAGCGGGCCCAGCTGCTGGGCATCGCCGGCGTGCACGTTGGCCCCGGCGGTGAGCAGGCGGGCGACGATGTCCGGCAGGCCCAGTGCCGAGGCCAGCATCAGCACGGTCACGCCGCCAGGCAGGCGGTATTCGAGTTCGGCACCGGCATCGAGCAGCGCCGAGACGATGTCGATCTGGCGCATGCTGACCGCCGCCGAGAGCGGCGTCGCGCCGCTGGCGGCGGCATGCTGCGGGTTGGCGCCGCGCGCCAGCAGCAGGTCGACCACGGCCAGGTGGCCACCCCCGGCGGCGCGCAGCAGCGCGGTGCAGCCCTGGGCATCGACTACATCCACGGCAAAGCCGAGGTCGATCAGGCGGCGCACCGCATCGGCATCGCCGGACATCGCCGCGGCCGGCAGGTCGCCGTCGCGCAGAGCGCGGCGCGGCAACGGCCACACCCGCCAGTCCAGCCAGTCGGCCAGGTCGCGGCGGCCGATCGACAGCGCCACGCCAAGCGGGGTCTGGCCATCGGCCGCGCGCGCTTCCGGGGAGGCGCCCTGCTGCACCAGCAGCTTGAGCGAACCTTCGCGGGCGAGCGCGGTGGCCAGGTGCAGGGCGGTCATGCCATGGCTGTCGCGTGCTTCGCGGTCCACGCCGAGCAGCAGCAGGGCCTGCTGCAGGCGCAGCCAGCCCAGCCGTACCGCCAGCGACAGCGGCGGATCGCCGGCCGGTGACGGCGCGAACGGATCGGCGCCGCGCTCCAGCAGCTCCAGGGCCAGTTGCTCCAGCCCGCGCGAAGCGTGGTCATGCTGGGCGCAGGCACTGAGCAGGCGCGCCAGGCCACCGCGGCCGGCCGGCGACAGGCCGCGGCGCAGTAGCGCCTGCAGCGCCGGCACGGCATCGATGCCGCGCGCCAGCAGCGCAAACATCGGGGTATCGCCACAGGCATCGAGGACTTCCGGGGCCGCGCCATGGGCGAGCAGCCAGTCCACCGCGTGCGGGTCCAGGGCCAGTTCGGCGTCGTGCAGCAGCCCGCCGAGCTCCTTCGGGTCGCACAACCGTGCCAGCGCCGCCATGCCATCGAAATTGCCGAAGCCCAGCGCTTCGCGCAGCAGGTCCAGCGGCGGTCGGTCGGGCAGCGTGGGCGCGCCCGGCTCGGCCTCGGTGTCGGCGCCGACGAGGCCATCGGTGACCGAGGCCGGCAGCGGGTAGCTGCGGTCCAGCAGCGAGACGATGGTCCAGCGCCCGGCGCTGGCGGCGATGTCCACCGCGCGGCGGCCCTGCGGATCGACCGCATCGGCGGCAATGCCCAGTTCCAGCAGGCGGCGCACCAGCAGCGGCGGCACCGTGTCGGCCATGCAGGCCAGCAGCACCGCATTGCGCCCTTCCACGTCCACCGCGTTGAGGTCGGGGTGGTGCGGCAGCAGGTGTTCGATCACCGCGGCGCGACCACCGCGGGCGGCCTCCAGCCACGGCGTGCGCGACAGCGCATCGCGCGATTCCAGGTTGGCGCCGGCGGCGAGCAGCACGTCGATGATGTCCACGTGGCCGGCCAGGGCCGCTTCGTGCAGGGCACTGCGGCGCTGGCGGTCGCGCGCGTCGGCACGGGCCTTGTGCTTGAGCAGCAGCTGCACGCCGGCCGGATCGTCTTCCTCGGTGCCGGCGGCCGCCAGCAGGACCGGCGTGCCGTCGGCCGGCTCGGTCTTGGCCCCGCGTTCGAGCAGGAACCGCGCCAGCCGCCAGTTGCCGACCTGGCAGGCCACCGCCAGCGGCGACCAGCCATCGTTGTTGAGCGCGTCCACTTCGGCGGCGGCATCGCGCAGCAGGGCGGCCACGCCCGGGTCGGAGCTGCGCGCGGCGTGGTGCAGGGGGGTGTTGCCGTCGGTGTCCACGGCGCGCGAGTCGGCGCCGTTGGCGAGCAGGGTCATCACCGCCTCGGGGCGCCCGTGCCAGCTGTCGCGGGTGGCGGCCAGCAAGGGGGTCATGCCACGGTGCGGCGCGTTGACGTTGACGCCGCGCGCGATCAGCTCGCGCAGCAGGCGCAGGTCGGGCAGCACGGCGGCGAGCACCGGCAGGTTGCGCTGGTCGCGCCAGGCCGGATCGGGCAGGCCGTGCGGGTCGGCGCCGGCGGCCAGCAACTGCAGGGCGCGATCGACGCGGCCGCTGCGGGCGGCTTCATACAGGGCGGGCAGGTGTTCGTGCTGGCCAAGCGGCTCCAGCGGCTGCGGTTCGGCGCTGGCCGCGGCGAAGGGGTCATCGCCCTCGCCGGCCGCGTCGAACGGGGCGCGCGCGGCCAGGCTGGCGGCCGGTGCGATGGTCTGCAGCAACAGGTGGGCCAGCGGGGACAGCACCAGCACGGCGGCGGCCACCGGCCAGCGCAGGGGGTCGGGCACGAGGCCAGGCCAGGCCGGCAGCACGACCAGCGCGCAGACCAGCACGACCAGCGCGGCCACGCCCAAGCCGCGCCAGGCGCTGAGGTCGCGGCTGGCCAGGGCGTGCCAGTGCGCGCTGAGGCGGCCATCGCTGCGCTCGACATCATTCCACAGCGGCCAGGTGCGCCAGACCCCGAGCAGGGCGGCGCTGACGGCCACGCTGAGGCCGAGCACGGCGGCCAGGCTGCCGCTGTCGTGCAGGGCGCTGAGCGGCCAGGCGACGAGCGCGGCGAGCAGCAGCGGGCCGGCCAGCCAGGGGATGAGCAGGGCCGGGACATCCTGGCGCAGGATCTGCGCGGGTGGCTGGAGGGGGCGGGTGCGCCGCCACCAGGACACGCCCAGGGCAAAGGCGGGCTGGGCCAGCGCGACGCCGAGCGCGGCCGGCACGCCACCGAGCACGGCGGCCAGGGCCAGCACGGCACCGGCGGCGAAGGCGCTGGCGAGGGCGCGGCTGCGCAGGGTGTCAGTCATCGCGGCGACGCGGCACCCGCACGGGGGCGACCGGGGGCGGCGGCATCTGCAGGTGGAAGCCGCGCTCGGCAAGGTTGGCGCGCACTTGCGCGACGTCGGCCAGGGCGAGGCGACGGTCGGGGGTCAGGGCGACTTCCAGCACGAATGCGAACGGCGCCAGCGTGGCCTGCAACGCGTCGGGAACGGCGTTGAAGTCATCGCGGACGGCGAGGTAGACGTAAGTGTCCTGCTTGCGTTGGCTTTTGTAGACGTAGGCTTGCATTGCCCGCGGGGCGTGGCCCTGGGAGGTGATGGCGATGATTGTGTCGGAAACCAGGCAAGGGGGAAAGCTGCGATCGCCTCGGGACGCGGGTTGGGCGGCCGACGGCAGATTCAGGTTCATCAATGTCGCGATGGTGTTCAGGTGCGGGGGGCGCTTTCTTTTGGTTGTTCGGCCTTCTGCGGGACGACGTCTTTCAAAGCACTCGAGTGCGTTGCCTTGTCGCTTGGGGCGGGTACGGGCGGGGGTTGCGGGACACGCCGGAAACACCTCCTAGTGGGCTCGCATACGCC
>NZ_JAVWXA010000012.1:32548-57921 GCF_036662295.1 Stenotrophomonas sp. | reverse complement strand
ACGCCATCCATGGCGTATGACGGTCCCGCACCCCCACCCGTACCCGCCCTTGGACGGTTGGCCGGTGCGCACAGAAAAAGCCGGTAGTGCCGGCCGCTGGCCGGCTTCCCACAGCCACCGTTGTTCCCAACGACCACCGACCAACAGCACGTGACGCGGCCGTTGATCTCCCGCACACCCCCATCCCGTGCGACAGAGCCGTCACTCGCAAGGCTTCACACGCCGCGACGACAGAACCCCGCAAGTGGGCGAAGAACCCTCTTTTCCTGGTGCGTCACATCCCGTTCCCTGCTGCGTGGCGCGCGATCATGGCCACTGCATTTCGCCCTTCGCGACCTTTGCACTGATGTCCAGGGAGCCCACGCCCAGCAGGGTGGGGTAGCGTTTCTTCATGGCGGCGATGAGGTCGGCGGCGGTGTCGGCGCGGGCTGTTTCTTCATCGAAGGCGCGGATGTAGGCAGCCGTGAAGTCCAGGGCGCTGGCATCCAGGCCGGCGCCAGGCGCGTAGTGGCCGGGGATGACGCGGGCGGGGTTGAGGGCCTTGAGGCTGGCCAGGGTGGTGAGCCAGTCGGCGTGGGAGCGGGCGGTCCGGGTGTCGGCGATCCAGACGTGTTCGCCGGCGACGACGGGGATGCCGCCGACGAGGGTGCGCAGGCTGGGGATCCAGACGACGGTGCGGTCGGGGGTGGGGCCATCCAGGCCGAGGATGCGTAGCGGCTGGCCGTCGAGGGTGAGGGTGTCGCCGGGGAGCACCTCGGGGATGACGATGCGGCTGGGTTTATCGGCGCCCATCCGGGGCCCCCAGTACGCGAGTTTGTCGGCGTGGGTGGCGGTGATGTGGGCCACGGTCTGGGCGGTGGCGACGATGCGCGCGTCGGGGAAGGCGTCCTGCAGGGTGGCCAGGCCGAAGTAATAGTCCGGGTCGCCGTGGCTGATGTAGATCGTGGTCAGGCGCTTGCCGGAGGCGCGGATGCGCTGCACGAGCCGGGCGGCATCGGTGGCGGCGAACTGGGCGTCGACCAGGATGGCGTCGTGGCGGCCGGTCACCAGGGTGGACGCGACGGAAAACAGCGCGGTGTCGCCGGGGTGGTAGGGCTGCACCTGCAGCGCGTGGGCGTTGGCGGTGGCCGCCGCGGCGTGGCTGATCGCCGGTGCGCCCACGGCGAAGGCGGCGCCGAGCGTCAACGCCAGGGCCAGGGTCGTGCGGGAAAGGTTCGGCATGGAAAAAGTTCCTGTCCAGGGCGGCCCCGGCATCGCGCCGGGGCCGGTAGAGCCGACCGTTGGTCGGCTGCATCCGGATCGGCGTCGGGTCAGTACGCGACCGTGGCGATCTGCCGCACGTACTGCGGCTGCTCGATCTCACTGACGAAGGCGTCGGCATAGTCGGGGTAGCTGATCCGGCTGTGACCGTCGGCGCCGACCAGGAAGGCCTTGGCCTGGCTGCGGAAACCGCCGCGCTGTGGGCCGGGGCCGATCTCGGCGGCGGGCGAGTAGAAGGTCCAGTCCAGGTCGTCCACGGCCTGCAGCTGCTTCAGCGTTTCGCGCGCGGCCAGGGCGACCGGCTTGTAGGCGTCCGGGAAGCCCTCGGTGTCCACCAGCTGCACGCCCGGGGCCACTTCCAGGCTGCCGGCGCCGCCGACCATGATGAAGCGCGGTACGCCGGCCTGGCGCGCCGCGGCGACCAGTGCGGCGCTGGTGGTGGTCACGGTGGCGGGGTCATCCCCCGGGCGCGGGCCGAAGGCGCTGGCCAGCACGTCATGGCCGGCGATCACCGCCGCCAGGGCATCGGTGTCGTCCAGCGCCGCCACGGCCAGGCGGGCACCGTCCAGCTCGGCCGGCAGATCGGTTTCACGGCGCACGATGGCGGTGACCTGATGGCCGCGGGCGAGGGCCTGGCGAGCGATTTCACGGCCGATGTTGCCGGTGGCACCGACGAGGGCGATTTTCATGGAGGCACATCCGTTGGGGTAGGGAGGCCAGCGTAGGCGCATGGAATCGAACGAAAAACCGCGTATAACGGGCTAATTTGTTGCGTGGATCGATCAGATGGACCGGGTGACGGCGATGAACGTGTTCGTGGAGGTGGTCGAGCGCGGCAGCCTGACCGCCGCGGCCGAGGCGCTGGACATGTCGCGGGCGATGGTCACCCGCTACCTGGCCGAGGTGGAGCGCTGGCTGGGCGCGCGGTTGCTGCACCGGACCACGCGCCGGATCGGCCTGACCGGACCCGGCGAGGCGGCGCTGCTGCGCTTTCGCCAGATGCTGGCCATCGGCGAGGAACTGCGCGGCGAGCTGGCCACCGACAACCCCGAGCCGCATGGGCTGCTGCGGGTCACCGCGAGTGTCTCCTTCGGGCAGATCCACCTGGCCGCGGCGGTGGCCGCGTTCGTCAAGCGACATCCGCTCACGCGCGTGGAGCTGCTGCTGGTGGATCGGGTGGTCAACCTGGTCGAAGAGCGGGTGGATATCGCCGTGCGCATCTCGCGCGCGATCGACCCGAGCCTGATCGCGCGGCCGCTGGCGCCGTGCCGCTCGGTGTTGTGTGCGGCGCCTGCCTACCTGGCCGAGCGCGGTACACCGACCAGCGCCGACGCCCTGGCCGCGCACAACTGCCTGACCCACCACTATGTCGGCAAGAGCGTGTGGCATCTGCAACGCGAGGGGCGCAGGATCGCGGTGGCGGTGGGCGGCAACATCAGCGCCAATGAAGCTTCGTTGCTGCTGGAAGCGGTGCGCGCCGGCGCCGGCATCGCCATGCTGCCCACGTACCAGATCGCGCCGCTGCTGCGCAGTGGCGAGCTGGTGGCGGTACTGCCGGATTACGAGGTGGAAGCGCTGGGCATTCATGCCGTGTACGCCTCGCGCCGGCAGTTGCCGACGATCATGCGCAGCTTCCTGGATTTCCTGGTGGAGCGTTTCAGCAGCCCGCAGTTTCGCGCGCTGCTGTGAACAGTGGCGTTCCTGCCGCGTGGGCGGGGGCGCTGTGGCGCGGCCGTACAATGGACGCCCCCCTGTTGTTGAAGCGAGTGCCGTCTTGTCCTACCCGTATCCGTTGGTGGTGTTCGATCTGGATGGCACGTTGGTGGACAGCGCGGCCGATATTGCCGAAGCGCTCAACCGCACGCTGGAAGACTGGGCGCTGCCACGCGTGCCGGAGCGCACGGTGCTGACCTGGATTGGCGACGGCGTGCGCCGGTTGGTGGAGCAGGCGTTCGATGCGGCCGGGAGCGCCATCGACCTGGACCGGGTGATGCCCGGTTTCATGCAGCACTACCAGGCCTGTCTGCTGCGCAGCCCACGCCTGTTCGATGGCGTGCCCGATACATTGGCCGCCTTGCGCGAACGCGCGGTGACGCTGGCGATCTGCACCAACAAACCGTCTGCGCTGGTGGCCCCGCTGCTGCAGCACTTCGGGCTGCAGGACAGGTTCGCGCTGGTGCTGGGCGGGGATTCGCTGCCCGAGCGCAAGCCCAGTGGTGCGCCGTTGCGGCATATCGCCGCGCAGTTTGGCGTGGCGCCGGCGGCGGCGTTGATGGTGGGCGATTCGATTACCGACTACCGCGCCGCCCTCGATGCCGGCATGCCGGTGGCGCTGGTGCGCTATGGCTACCCGCGCGGGCTGGACCTGGACAACGTGGACGCGGTGGCCGTGGTGGATGATCTGCGCGCGTTGCTGGCGCTCTAGCGCGTTGACGGTGCCGTGCGTGGCGGTCCCCACCCGATGCCGTCGGCACAGGCAGGCCACGACCGTTGGTCGTGGCGCCATGATCGCGGTCGGCACGCGTCGCTGCCGTGCCGACCGATCGTCGGCCGTTACTGCGGCTGGTAGCGCACGCTCAGGCGATACTCGCGGCCGGGCTGGTTGTACCAGGCCACCGTTTCGTAATCGCGGTCGAACACGTTGCTCACCCGGCCGAGCACCGACCAGTCGCGGCTGATCGCATATTCCAGGCGCAGGTCCAGCGTGCCGTATCCGGCCAGGCGCACGCTGTTGGCGGCGTCGTCGTAGCGCTTGCCGGCCCCGTTGGCGGTCACGCCAACGCGGAAGCCACCGATGCGGCGGTCGATATCCAGGCGTGCGGTGTCCTGTGCGCGGCGCGCCAGCCAGTTGTCGAACTGCGCGCTGCCGGCGGTGCGGTTGCGCGGGTCGGTGTGGCTGAGCTGGGCGTTCACCTCGAACCCGGCCAGCGTGATCGCACCGGTCAGTTCAGCGCCGCGGATGCGCGCCTTTTCCACCTGCGACATCATGAAGGTGGTGGCGTCGTAGGTGATCAGGTCATCGATGCGCGTTTCGTACACATCCAGGCCCCAGCGCCAGCCGTCGCCCTGCTGGGCGATGCCGACGTTGGCGCTTTTTGATTTCTCCGGGTCCAGCCCCGGCACGCCACTCCACGGGTCGTACAGATCACTGAAGGTGGGTGCCTTGAACGCGGTGCCGTAGCTGGCGTTGAGCCGGAACCCGCGGCCCAGCGCCAAACCCCAGCCCAGGCTGCCGGTGGTGTGGTTGCCGAACTGCTCGTTGTCGTCGTTGCGCACGCTGGCCTGCAGGTGGTGCGCGCCGAAGCGCCCCTGGTACTGCACGAACACGCCGGTGTTGTCGCGGCTGTCCACCAGGTAGCCGGCGCTGCTGCCGTCCAGGTTGTCCTGGCTCCAGTCCACGCCGGCACTCAGCAGCTGGCCCTCGGCGATGCCGATATCGGCCTGTGCCGAGGCACTGTCGCGGTGGGTCTGCGCCGCACCCAGCCAGGTGCTGCCGTTGTAGTTTTCCGACTCGTTGTCGGCACGGCCCACATTGACGCTCAGGTTGAAGCGTTCGGACGGGGTGTAGCGCACCTTGCCGCCCAGCACCTGCTGCAGCGTCTCGCTGTAGTTGTAGTAGCCGTCGTAGTGGTTCTCGCCCTTGGCACGCAGCGCGGTGCCTTCCACGCTCAGGGCGTCGCTCAGCGCGTAGCCGCCGCGCAGGCTCATGGACAGGTTGCGGTAGCCATCGCGGTCGGGCTCGTCGGCGCCGCAGCCGGCGAAGGTGGCCGCATCGCCGCGGCAGGCGTTGATGCCGTCGGTATGCTGGTAGGCGATATCGGTGCCGAACCAGCCGCGCTCGCCGCTGCCACCGAAGCCGCCGCTGGCCTCGCGCAGGCCGTTGCTGCCGCCGCCCATCTGCAGGTGCGGGGCGAAGCTGCCGCCGTTGCGGCGGGTGAAGATCTGGATCACGCCACCGATCGCATCGGCGCCGTACAGGCTGGACTGCGGGCCACGCACGATTTCAATGCGCTCGATCTGCGCCAGCGGCAGGTCCTGGATCATCGCCAGGCCCAGGTCGCCGGTGTTGATGCGCACCCCGTCCACCAGCACCAGCGTGTGGGCCGAGTTGGTGCCACGCAGGAACAGCGAGCTCTGCTTGCCCAGGCCGCCGCTGTTGTTGAGGTTGATGCCGGCGCGGCCGCGCAGCAGGTCCTGCAGCGAGGCTGCCTGGCTGCGCTCGATCTCGGCGCGGTCGATCACCTGCGCCGGCGAAATGCTGTCCTGCAGGGCAATCGGAGTGCGCGTGGCGGTGACCAGCATCGGGTCCAGCGCGGTGGGGTCGTCCTGGGCGATGGCCACCAGCGGCAACGCGGACAGGATGGCCAGGGAAAGAACACGGGTTTGCAGCTTCATCGATGACTCCATGCACCGCGCACGCCCGCGCGGCAAAGGGGGGGATGATCGCGCTGCCGCAAGCCAGGGGACGGTGGGCGCGCGCGCACGGCGCCGCCTGCCGCCGCCATGCCCACCGCATCGCAACCAGTCGTCTTCCAGGCCGGTCTCCGGGCTGGCGTGTCGAGGGCGCAGGCCCTTCGCACCCGGCGCCTTCCCATGCGCAAGGCACAGTGGCGTAATGCCGGGTGTTTCCACGCTTACCGTTGCGGGGGCAGCGCCGGAGTGGCAGGCAAGGGGTCTGCTGCGTCACCGGCTTCCCGTTTCAACCTGCCGGCATGCGCCGCAGGTCACCTGAAAGTGCGCGCAGTGTAGAGCAAAGGGCGGCCTGCCACAGCGGTGTCGCCGGAGAGGTCACGGCCGACCGGTTAGAATGCCGCTCGTTCTACGATGTGATGTCCCATGACCCAACCGTGGCTGCCTTCCGGCCAACCCGCCCGCGCCATCGCCGCGGTGCCGGCATGATCCTCGACCTGATCCGCCACGCCAGCACCGGTCGTGATGGCTACCTGGACGGGCGCAGCGATCCCACGCTCGAGCCGGGCAGCAGCGACGCGTTGTGCGCACGCTACGCGGCATTGGGCTGGGAGCGCGTGCTGAGCTCGCCGCGCCAGCGCGCGATTGCCACCGCCGACGCGCTGGCCGCACCACGCGGGGTATCGGTGATCGCCGATGCGGAGTGGGAAGAGCTGGATTTCGGCGACTGGGACGGCCAGGCGCTGGACACGCTGCCGATGCAGCAGCTGTCGGCCTTCCACCTGGACCCGCATGCCAACCCGCCGCCGCATGGCGAGAGCTGGGGGCATTTCGAGCGGCGCATCGTGCGCGGCCTGCATCGCCTGCTGGATGCGCCCGAGCCGTCCACGCTGATCGTCAGCCACGGGGGGCCGCTGCGGATGGTGCTGTCGCAGGTGTGCGACCTGCCGATGGCCATGTGCTGGGCACTGCGCATCGACCATGGCACGCGCCTGCAATTGCGGGTGGAGCGCGAGGAGGATCGCCTGTGGGGCGAGCTGCTGGAACTGCAGCAGCCCTGATCAGGCGTTTTCTTCGTCCATTTCCAATGGCGGTGCATCGTCGCTGTCGTCATCGTCGCGGCGTTCGGCGGTGCGGTCATAGACCGGGCCGGAGGCCGGCGGCGCCTTCTTCAGCGGGTTGTCGGCGATGATCGCCTCGTACTCGGCCACCAGCGCGCTGCGCCGGGCCTCGGGCAGTTCCTGCCAGTGGCAGTCCTGCAGCGCCCCTTCCAGCGAGTAGAGCAGGTTGAGGCTGGGCTTGAAGCCGGCGCGGCGCACCTTGACGAAGGCCCCCACCGCGCCGATCGCGGTGAGTTCCTCGGGCGTGCGCAGACCGACCTGGCGCAGCCATGCCGCGCTCTTGGGACCGATGTTGCGCAGCTTGGTGCTCATCCCAGCGCCTCCACGAACACCGCGGCGATGGCTTCCAGCCCGGCCTGGTCCTCGGCATCGAAGCGTGCCAGCGACGGGCTGTCCAGGTCGAACACGCCAACCAGCGTATCGCCCTTGACCAGCGGCACCACCAGCTCCGAGCGCGAGGCCGAGTCGCAGGCGATGTGGCCGGGGAAGGCGTCCACGTCCTCGATGCGCTGGGTCTGGCGCTGGCTGGCGGCCGCACCGCACACGCCCTTGTCCAGCGGGATGCGCACGCAGGCGGGCAGGCCCTGGAACGGGCCGACCACCAGTTCGGTGCCATCGTAGAAGTAGAAACCGACCCAATTCAGGTGCGGCAGCGCGTGGTAGACCAGGGCCGACAGGTTGGCCGCGTTGGCGATGCGGTCGCGCTCGCCGTGCACCAGCGCGCGGGCCTGGGCCAGCAGCTGGCCGTACTGTTCCGGCTTGCTGCCGGTAAGCGTGGAGGTATCGAACATGGGCCGAGTCTAGCAAGCAGCGGGCCGCGCCGGGACCGTCGATAATGCACCGCTCCTTCCCGACGGCCCCGCCCATGACCGCCCTGTCGCTCCCCGCCCTGTACGTGACCGGTACCGACACCGGCATCGGCAAGACGTTCAGCAGCGCCGTGCTGCTGCACGCCCTGCGCCAGCAGGGCCGGCGCGCGGTGGGCATGAAGCCGGTGGCCAGCGGCTGCGAGTGGACGCCCGAGGGCCTGCGCAACGAGGATGCGCTGGCGCTGCGCGCGGCCAGCGCGCCGGTGCCGGCCTACGCCGACCTCAATCCCTATGCCCTGCCGCTGCCGCTGGCGCCTGAACTGGCCGCCGCCGATGCCGGAGTGACGCTGGCGCTGGCCCCGATCGAGGCGGCGTTCGCGCGGTTGCGCGCGCAGGCCGATACGGTGGTGGTGGAAGGCGTGGGCGGCTGGCTGGCACCGCTGTCGGCCACGCTGGACCAGGCCGACCTGGTGCACGCACTGCAGCTGCCGGTGGTGATGGTGGTGGGCCTGCGCCTGGGCTGCCTCAACCATGCCCGGCTCACCGCCGCGGCGATCGCGGCCAGCGGGGCCACCTGCATCGGCTGGATCGGCAACGAGGTGGACCCGCAGATGGCGCGCATCGACGACAACATGGCCATGCTGCGCGCGCGGCTGGCGATGCCCTGCCTGGGGCGGTTGCCGTTCGCACCGGGCGCCGATCCGGCCGGCCTGGCCGCGCGCCTGCACCTGTAGACGCAGCGGCCCTGCGGCATGACCGCGCGGCCACCGCCGCTCAGGGTGCCTGCAGGGCGCAGGCCAGCTGCCCCAGCGTGGTGATCGCCTCCACGTAGCGCGCGTCCAGTTCCTGGCAGCACGACAGCCGCAGGCAATGGCGGTAACGCGCGCCCCGCGAGTACACCTGGCCCGGCATGAACACCACGCCGTGGGCGAGCGCCTGCTCGAACAGCTCGCCGGTGTCGATGCCGGCGGGCAGCTCCACCCACAGCAGGAAGCCGCCGGTGGGCTGGGTGGCCAGGGTGCCGGTGGGGAAATGCTGGGCGATCAGGCTGCGTACGCGCCGTACCTGGTCGCTGTAGAGCCGGCGCAGGCGGCGCAGGTGATGCTCGTAGCTGCCTGCTTCCAGGAAGGCACCCACGGCCTCGCCAAGCAGGCGCGGCTCGGCACCGGTGGACTGGAACTTGAGCAGCTGGATGTCCGCGGCGAAGCGCCCGCCGTCGAGCCAGCCGATCCGGTAATCCGGCGCGAGGGTCTTGGAAAAACTGCTGCAGACCATCACCCAGCCATCCTCGTCGAAGGATTTGAGCAGCGGGGCCAGCGGTTCCTGGTACTGCAGTTCGGCATACACCGCATCTTCGATGAGCGGGATGCGATGGTGGTTGACCAGCCTGGCCAGGCGCTGCTTGTCGGCCAGCGGCAGGGTGCAGCCGAGCGGGTTGTGCACCGATGGCATCGCCACGATGGCGGCCAGCGCGCCCTGCTCGAGCTGGGCGGCCACCGCATCCACGTCCAGCCCGCGACGCGGGTCGGTGGGCAGCTCGATCGCTTTCAGGCCGAGGTTGCTCAGCAGCGGGTAGAGGTTGAAATACGACGGTGCTTCGATCCCCACGGCATCGCCGGGCCGGGTGACCGCGCGCAGGGCCAGTTGCAGGGCCTCCATGGCGCCATGGGTGAGCACGAGGCGGTCGACGCTGGTGTGCAGGCCCAGCCGCGGGCCGCGCCGCACGATCTGCTCCAGCAGGCGGGTGGCGGCGTTGGGGCGGGCGTAGGTTTCGACCATGCCGGCCCGGCGCAGCACCTGGGCGGTGCTGCGCGCCAGCTTGTCGCCGGGGTAGAAGCGGCGGCCGCGCGGGCCGGCAAAGGCGAGGTCGACGATGCCCGGTTGCTGCTGCGCGGCGAGCACGCGCGCCATCATCAGCGACTGGGCCTGGGTGGTGGCCAATGCGGGGGCCTGGCGCAGCGAGCGGCGGGGTTCGGCCAGGCGCGGGCGCACCACGAAGCCGGCCTTGGGTTGCGGCACGACCAGGCCGGCATCTTCAAGCTGGCGGTAGGCGGCGATGACGGTGTTGAGGCTGAGCTGGCGCTGCGCGGCGAGGCTGCGCAGCGAAGGCAGGCGGGTGCCCACGGGCAGGCGGCCGCTGTGGATGGCATCGGCCATCTCATCGGCGAG
This sequence comes from Stenotrophomonas sp., assembly GCF_036662295.1. Taxonomy (GTDB): domain Bacteria; phylum Pseudomonadota; class Gammaproteobacteria; order Xanthomonadales; family Xanthomonadaceae; genus Stenotrophomonas. Next base: position 48,152 of record NZ_JAVWXA010000012.1, on the reverse strand, counting down.
GGACTGGTAGAGGTTGGCTGCCATGGGGGCTGTCCGCAGGAATCTGTAACCATGCGGATCGCCGCTTTCTGGCGCTGTATCCGCTGCTGGGTGCAGCCTAGCATGGCCCCCTGCCAGCGCAATCCGGCCACCGGCTGCGCGCCCCGGACTTCCCTCGCGCACGGCGGTGCGGTGTTTCGCCGTGCGCTTTTTTCCAGGTGGCGGGGTTTGAATCCGCCCCAGTGCTACCGCGCCAACAACGTCGCCACCAGCCGCGGCTTCTCGCGATACAGCGCCGGGTATTGCCGCTTCAGCGCCTCCACCTTGGGCAGGTCGTTGATGCGGATGTACAGCGATTCGGGATGCAGCGTGAGGTAGTTCTGGTGGTAGCCCTCGGCCGGATAGAAGCGCTTGCCGCCGTCCACCTGCGTCACCACCGGGCCGTTGAATGCCTTGGCGCGCTGCAACTGCGCGATGTAGGCCTGGGTGGCACTGCGCTGGCCCGCATCCTCGGCATACACCGCCGACCGGTACTGGGTGCCACGGTCAGGCCCCTGGCGGTTCAACTGGGTGGGATCGTGCGCCACCGAGAAGAACACCTGCATCAGCTGCCCGTAACTCACCTGCGACGGATCGTAGGTCACCTGCACCGCTTCGGCATGCCCGGTCGCGCCGCTGCCCACGCGCTCGTAGCGTGCGTCGGGCCCGCTGCCGCCGATGTAGCCGGACACCGCGTTGCTTACCCCGTTGATGTGCTGGAACACGCCCTGCACGCCCCAGAAGCACCCGCCGGCGAACACCACCTGCGCCCGTTGCGTGCCCGGCTGCCTGAAGTCGGCCGCGCCGCTCGGCGCCGGTAGCGCCACCTGCGCCGGCGCCGGTGCCGCGAACGCCGGCCTGTCCAGGCTGACCACCGCGGTGATGGTCAGGGCCGCAATCGCCGCGGCGATGCCGCCGGCCAACAGTTTGTCCATTGCGATCTTCATCGAAAGCCTCCCGGGCTCAACCGAAGGTAAAGGCGTAGGCGTGCACGCCCGGATCGAGGAATTCGATCTCGAAGGTGCGTTCGCGCACATCGCCGCGCTGGCGGATCAATTGATACAACCGGTGCTCGCCGACCTGGCCGCTGCCATCGGCCGACACATCGCCGCCGGCGGCCTCGCCCGGCGGCTGCCCGTCGATCCGCACGCGGTAGCGCACCGGCCTGCCTTCCACGGCCGGGGCCAGCACCAGGTGCAGGTCGCGGGCATGGAAGCGGAAGGCGATGCGGCCGCCGGCGGCGTCCAGGCGTGCATCTTCATCGCCCACCGTCCAGCGCCCGCCCAGCGCCCACTGGTTCAAGGCCAGCGTGGCCGGCACGCGGTAATCGGCCGCGTGTCCGGCCTGCTGGCCACCCGGCGAGGCGAAGCTCTGTGCGCGTGCGTGGCCCAGGTAGGTCTCCGGCGACTTCAGGTTGCGCATGTCCGCCTGCTGTTCAACGCCATCGCGCGGCGCGGCCGCGGCCATCGCCATCGCCGGTGCCGGCTCGTCGGGCAACGTGTTGCCGGCCTCGCGCAGCAGTTGGCGGATGATCTGCTCGGACTGGGCGTAGTTGCCCTCGCCAAAGTGGTGCGCGCGGATGCGGCCCTGGGCATCGATGAAGTAGTGCGCCGGCCAGTAGCGGTTGTTGAAGCCGCGCCAGATGGCGAAGTCGTTGTCGATCGCCACCGGGTAGGTCACCTTCAGGTCCTTCACCGCGCGCTGCACGTTGCCGAGCGAGCGCTCGAAGGCGAACTCCGGCGCGTGCACGCCGATCACCACCAGCCCGTGGTCGCGATAGCGTTCGGCCCACTCACGCACGTAGGGCATGGCGCGCAGGCAGTTGATGCACGAGTAGGTCCAGAAATCGACCAGCACCACCTTGCCGCGCAGGCCGTCGGCGGTGAGCGGCGGGCTGTTGAGCCAGTCGGTGGCGCCGGCCAGCGAGGGCAGGGTGCCCTCCACCGGCAGCGGCGCGCCGGCCGGCACGTTGGCGGCCATCATCATCGCCCCGCCGGCCGGTGCCGCCTGCCCGGGTAGTACGTCCAGCAGACCCTGCTCCAGCTTGGCGGTACTCACCGTGGACAGGCGGGTCAGCACGCCGGTGTCCCAGCCCATGCCGATCGCCACCACCGCCAGCAGGGCGGCCACGCCCAGCGCACGGCGGATCCACTCGCCCACGCCCAGCCGCTGCTTGAGGGCGGCAAACACCCGCCCACCGATCCAGATGGCCAGCGCCAGCGAGGTGGCCGCGCCCAGCGCATAGGCCAGCAGCAACCCGGTGGTGCCCACGCTGGCACCGTTGAGGGCCGCGCCGGTGAGGATCAGCCCGAGGATCGGCCCGGCGCAGGGGGCCCACAACAGGCCGGTGGCGATGCCGATCAACAACGAGGTGCCCACGCCGCCACGGCCGGCGTCGCTGGCCGCATCGGCCGACGCGCTCAACCGCGCGCCCAGCCGCTGGAACGGCGACAGCAGCCGGTTGGCCAGCGACGGCCACAGCAGCGCGAGCGCGAACAGCGCCATCACCACCAGCGCGATCCAGCGGCCCACCTGGTTGGCCTGCGCCACCCACTGGCTGCCGACCGCGGCCAGGCTGGCCACCACCGCGAACATCAGCGTCATGCCCACCAGCAGCGGCAGCCCGCTGCGCAGGAACGGCCGGTCCGAGCGGGCGAAAACGAAGGGCAGCACCGGCAGGATGCACGGGCTGAGGATGGTGAGTACGCCGCCAAGATAGGCCAGGACAAGCAGGAACATGGACAGATCCTTCCAGGATGCAGGGACAGGCGGCGCTCAGGCCGCGGTGAAGGTCATCGCCACGCCGTTCATGCAGTAGCGCAGGCCGGTGGGGCGGGGGCCATCGTCGAACACGTGGCCGAGGTGGCCGCCGCAGCGGCGGCAGTGGGCCTCGATGCGGATCATGCCGAGCGTGGTGTCGCGGTCCTCGGCCACCGCATCGTGCAGCGGCGCCCAGAAGCTGGGCCAGCCGGTGCCGCTGTCGAACTTGGTGGAGGAGGAAAACAGGGGCAGTGCGCAGCCGGCGCAGTTGAAGGTGCCGCGCCGGTGCTCCTTGTTGAGCGGGCTGCTGAACGGTCGCTCGGTGCTCTGCCGGCGCAGCACCGCGTATTGCGCCGGGCTGAGCTGCTCGCGCCACTGGGCGTCGGTGCGCATCACCTCGAACCGGCGGGCCGGGGCTGCCGGCGCGGCCGGGGCCGGGCCGCTGCAGGCGGTCAAGCCGAACAGCCCCGCGGCGGCGCTGACGGCGCCCATGCCAAGCACATTGCGACGGGTGTAACGCATGGCCGATCTCCGGGTCTGGATACGATGCGGCCATGCTGCGCCCGGGCCGGTCAACGAATCCTCACGCAGGGTTAAATTTTCCGTGACACATCCCGGCCCGGATCGGCCGACAATGGCCGCCTCCCCCTGATCGGCCCGCCCGCCCCGATGAGCAGCGCCAAGCGTGTCCTGATCGTCGAAGACGACGCCCACATCGCCACCCTGCTGCGCATGCACCTGCGCGACGAGGGCTACGAGGTCACCCACGCCGCCACCGGCGACGAAGGCCTGGCCCTGCTCGAAGCGCAGCCGTGGAACGCGCTGGTGCTGGACCTCATGCTGCCCGGCGTGGACGGCCTGGAGATCTGCAAGCGCGCGCGCTCGATGGCGCGCTACACCCCGATCATCATCACCAGCGCGCGGGCCAGTGAAGTGCACCGCATCCTCGGCCTGGAGCTGGGCGCGGACGACTACCTGGCCAAGCCGTTCTCGATGCTGGAACTGGTGGCGCGGGTCAAGGCCCTGTTGCGCCGGGTGGATGCCATGGCGCAGAACGCGCGCATCGATGCCGGCGAGATCGAGGTGGCCGGGCTGCGCATCGACCCGGTCGCGCGCACCGCCCAGGTGGACGGCCGCGCGCTGGAGCTCACCCCGCGCGAGTTCGACCTGCTGTATTTCTTCGCTCGCCACCCCGGCCAGGTGTATTCGCGCATGGACCTGCTCAACCAGGTCTGGGGCTACCAGCACGACGGCTACGAACACACCGTCAATACCCACATCAACCGGCTGCGCAACAAGATCGAACACGACCCCGCCGCACCGCAGCGCATCCAGACGGTGTGGGGGCGCGGCTACAAGCTGGTGGACGCCGAGGGGGACGCGGCATGATCCGCCTGACCTTGTCCCAGCGGCTGTCGGTGGTGTTCTGCGCCCTGCTGCTGGTGTGCTGCGGGGCGCTGATGTGGATCCAGATGCGCAGCACCGCCATGCACGAACAGGAGACCGTGCAGCGCCTCTCGCGCGGGCTGGCCGAGCACATCGCGCGCAGCGGCGAGCTGATGGACGCGCGCGGCATGCGCGGCAATGAGGTGCGTGCGTTGTTCGGCAAGCTGATGCAGGTCAACCCCAGCGTGGAGGTGTACCTGCTCGACGACCAGGGCCGCATCCTCGGCCACGACGCGCCCGATGGGCATCTCAAGCGCGACCGCGTGGACCTGGCCCCGATCCACGCGCTGCTGCGCGATGCGCCGTTGCCGATCCTGGGCGATGACCCGCGCAGCGCCACCGCGCGCAAGGTGTTCAACGCCGCCCCGCTGTGGGTGCAGGGGCGCCAGGCCGGCTACATCTACGTGGTGCTGGTGGGCGAGCAACGCGAGGCACTGGCGGCCAACGTGGCGGCCAACGCCACCCTGCGCACCACGCTGTGGTCGCTGGCGATCCTGGCCACGGTGGGCCTGCTGGCCGGCGTGGTCGCCTTCCGCTGGGTGACCCGCCCGCTGCGCCAGCTGACCCGCCGCATCCAGGCCTTCGACGTGGACGCGGCCGGCGCCGGCACGCCGCTGCCGCCGACCCCGCTGCGCAGTGGCGAGCGCGACGAACTGGCCATCCTGCAGCACAGTTTCGGGCACATGGGCCAGCGCCTGGGCGAGCAATGGCAGCAGCTGCGCGAGCAGGACCTGCAGCGCCGCGAGCTGGTGGCCAACATTTCCCACGACCTGCGCACGCCGCTGTCGTCGCTGCACGGTTACCTGGAAACGCTCGCGCTCAAGGACCAGCACCTGTCCGCCGAGGAACGGCAGCGCTACCTGGGCATTGCTCTGGCGCAGAGCCGCAAGGTCGGCGCGCTGGCGCAGGCGCTGTTCGAGCTGGCACGGCTGGAGCAGGGCGGGGTGACGCTGGAACTGCAGGCGTTCTCGCTGCCGGACCTGGTCCAGGATGTGTTCCAGAAGTTCGAACTGGCCGCGCAGGCACGCCGGCAGGCGCTCAGTGCCGACATCCCGGCCGGGTTGCCGCCGGTGGTGGCCGATCTGGGGCTGATCGAGCGGGTGCTGACCAACCTGCTCGACAACGCGATCCGCCATACCCCCGAGGGCGGCCGCATCGAGGTGGTGCTGCGGGCTGAAGGGGGCGAGGTGCAGGTCAGCATCGCCGACACCGGCCCGGGCATCGCGCCTGAGCGCCGCGCCAGCCTGTTCACCACGCCCCCGGCGCTGGGCAGTGCGCGCCCGGACAGCGGCGGGCTGGGGTTGTTGATCGTGCACCGCATCCTGCAGCTGCACCATCGCCAGATCCGCCTGCTGGAGAGCCGCCAGGGCGCGCTGTTCGTGTTCACCTTGCCAGCGGCGCAGCGCTGACAGGAACACGCAACGGAGGAACGCCCACCGGCTTCTCCAGGCGCGCCAAAGGCCGTGGTTGTGCCATCCCTCGGCTGCACCCAGTCCGGCAATGCGCGCGGGAGAGGTCATGCCTTGGTGGAGGTGCGCCTCCACGCGAAGGTAGCGCCGGGCACGAACTGGTCGCTCCCTGGCATGCGGAGGGGATACAGGTATCCCATCAGCCTGTAGTAGCCAACCCGCTGCAGGTATCGATCGGCAGTAGCGGCATCGGCAACGCGCAGCCCCTGCCTTGCAACTGCTGCAACTGTGCCTGGATCGAAAGTGCCTGCTTGAGATAACGCGTCATCCTGACGCCGCCCCCTGACCGCGGCCAAAAAAAACCCGCCGATTTGAGCATGGCGCGAAAGCTCGCGTCAGAGGCGTGGCGGGTGTGTTGCGCAAAGCCTAGCCATAGGGTGGTCTACCCGCAAGCAAGCGGCGATCAGTAATGTGATGACCGTATTGAAATGGGCGCAACCGTTGCGAACGCGAACCCGCACACCCCACCCCCAACAGTCTGTTGCTGGCCGCGAGGAGATCAACGGCCGCGTCACGCGCTGTTGGTCGGTGGTCGTTGGGAACAAAGGTAGCTGCGGGATGCCGGCCAGCGGCCGGCACTACCGGATTTTTCGGTGCGTACCCGCCCCAAGCGACAAGGCATGCACGCGCGCGCTTCAGCGACGCCTTACCCCGCAGATGGGCCAAGCACCAAAAAAAAGACCCGACAGAGGGAGGGTTCTGTCGGGTCTGGGATTGCGTGGGGGGAGGGACCCACGCAAATTCGATGTCGGTGTCACCGTGCCGGATGGCGCCCGCGACGGGCGGCCTGGCTGGCTCGACTCAACTCACCAGGGCGTCGATGAAGGACGGCGGAAGTGACTTGATGCAATGCAGCATACGCCGAATATATTGCATTGCAACAACCTGTTGCCAGTTGTGGTCCGGTTTAGAGGAAAAATGTTCCCAATCAACAGGTTGGATTCAAATGACCGCCCAGCGAGGCGGCCGCAGTCCGCCTCTCACCGGCATCATCGCGCCGCCCAGGCTCAGCCGCGGTAGCGGCAACCGGAGGTGCAGGTCTCGTGCACGGTCACTTCGCTCAGCTGGGGCAGCGCCGGCTTGAGCTCATTCCAGATCCAGATCGCCAGCCGCTCGCTGGTCGGGTTGTCCAGGCCGGGAATGTCGTTCAGATAGTGGTGGTCCAGGCGGTCGTAGATCGGCTGGAACGCCGCCTTGACGTCGCCGAAGTCCATGATCCAGCCGGTGTGCTCGCCCGGCTCGCCTTCCACTTTCAGCTCCACCCGGAACGAGTGGCCGTGCAGGCGCGCGCACTTGTGGCCCGGCGGCACGTTGGGCAGGCGGTGGGCCGCCTCGAGGGTAAAGACTTTGAAGATTTCCATGCGCGCATTGTAGCGGTCCGCCCGCGCCGGAGTGGCAGTACGCAGCCCTTGCAGGCGAAACCAAATCTATCCATCCGGATGAAGAGATGGTAGCTTCTCTTATATCCGTATGAAGAGATGTTATTGGCCGGTTCATCGCCAGGCATGGATTACTGCGGAACTTGTCGTCCACCACCCCACTGAAGTCCATGCCCAAGCACACCCTTCTTGTAGCGGCGCTCGCCGCCGCTCTGGCTACGCCTTTGCCCGCGCTCGCCGATGCCGCCCCCGATGCCGCCGCCGCCGGCGACAGCAAGACCCTCGCCGCCGTGCGTGTCACCGGCTCCAACATCAAGCGCACCGACACCGAGACGGCCAACCCGGTGCAGGTGATCGACCGCCAGCAGCTTGAGGAATCGGGCAAGGTCACCGTCGCCGACCTGCTGCGCTCGATCTCGGCCAACACCGGCAACGCCAACAACGAAACCACCAACAACGGCTGGGCCTCCGGCTCGGCCGGCATCGGCCTGCGCGGGTTGTCGCAGAAGAACACGCTGGTGCTGCTCAATGGCCGCCGCCTGGCCAACTACGGCTTCCCCGCCGGCGGCCTGTCGGACACCTTCGTCAACCTCAACGCGCTGCCGCTGGTGGCCGTGGAGCGCATCGAAGTGCTCAAGGACGGCGCCTCGGCGGTGTACGGTTCGGATGCGGTGGCCGGCGTGGTCAACATCATCACCCGGCAGAATTTCCAGGGCGCCGAACTCGGCGGCAGCCTGGGCACCGCCGACCAGGGCGGGCTGGACGAACAGACCCTGAAGTTCGTCGGTGGCATCGGCGACCTGGACGCGGACGGCTACAACATCCTGGTCAGCCTGGAAGGCTACAACCGCGAGCGGCTGGACCAGGACCAGCGCGACCTGACCCGGTCGGGCATCTACACCGACAAGCCCGGTGGACGCTGGAACGGCTGGTCGGCCAAGGGCGCGCGCTACCTGGTCAACGGCACCTCGGTGCCGATGCTCGATGCCGGCGGCAACTGCCCCACCGGCACCACGCTGGTGGCCAGCGCGCCGATCGATGGCCTGGCCGGCAACACCTGCGGCTTCAACCAGGCCCCGTACACCACCCTGATTCCCTCCACCAAGCGCTACCAGGCTTACGTCAACGGCACCTTCCGGGTGAACGACAACGTGGAGGCCTTCGGCGAAGTGCTCTACAGCGACATCAAGGGCGTGTCCTGGTTCGGCAGCAGCCCGTTCTTCACCCTGGAGAGCGGCCGCTTCGCGCTCAACGCCGATACCGGCCTGGCCGAACCGGTGTCCTCCAACCTGCCGGCCAGCAGCCCGTACAACCCCTACGGGCGCGCGGTGCCGATCGAGTACACCTTCTTCAACCTGGGCCCCACCATCAAGACCAACCGCTCGCAGGCCTACCGCGGCCTGGTCGGGCTGCGCGGCAGCCTGCAGGACTGGGACTGGGAAGTGGGCGCGTTCGGCGCGCGCAGCAGCGAGCGCGAGACCGTCTCCGGCGGCTTCGCCAACCGCTACGCGCTGGCCGATGCGCTGGCCAGCGGCAGCTACAACCTGCTCAACCCGTCGGCCACCTCGCCGGCGGTGCTCAATGCGATCAACATCAGCACGCTGCGCCCGGCCGAGTCGGTGCTGCAGGGCGTGGATGCGAAGATCTCCGGCGCGCTGGGCCACACCTGGGCCGGCGAGATTGGCTTTGCGGCCGGGGCCGAGTGGCGCCGCGAGAAACTCGATTCCAACAACCCCTGGCAGATCGATGCCGGCCTGCAGATCCGCCCGGCCATCGCCGAGGTCCACGGCGAGCGCAAGGTCACCGCCGCCTACGCCGAAGTGAACGTGCCGCTGGCCGAGCGGCTGGAGTTGCAGGCGGCCGCGCGCGCCGACCACTACAGCGATTTCGGCGATGCCTTCTCGCCCAAGCTGAGCCTGCGCTGGCAGCCGTGGGATGCACTGCTGGTGCGCGTGGCCGCCTCCAAGGGCTTCCGCGCGCCCTCGCTGTCGGAGAACTCCAACAGCACCAGCATCGCCTACGGCAGCGTGATCGATCCGCGCGATCCGGACGTGCCGGGCTCGCGCCAGAACCCCACCTTCTTCACCGTGGGCAACAACGACCTCAAGCCCGAGCGCACCCGGAGCTTCAACGCCGGCATCGTGCTCTCGCCCTGGGAGAACACCAGCCTGAGCGTGGACTACTACCGCATCGAGCTGGAAAACCTGGTGGGCACCAACAACACCCAGACCCTGGTCACCGACGATGTGCCGGGCGCGGTGCTGCGCGATGAGCGCGGCAAGCTGCTGGCGGTGTACAACCGCTACCAGAACCTGAGCGAGCTGAAGACCTCCGGCTTCGACGTGGAACTGCGCCAGCGCTTCCCCACCGCGCGTGCCGGTGACTTCGCCCTGGGCAGCGCCTTCACCCACGTGCGCAACTACAGCCGCCCCACCGTGGTCGGTGGACCGCTGGTGGACTATGCCGGCAGCAACCTCGGCGCCACCCTGCCCAGGAACAAGGCCACCACCACGCTGGACTGGAGCTACGCCGACTTCCGTACCGCGCTCACCTGGTACTACACCAGCGGTTATGACCAGAAGGCCAGCGCGGCGGCCACCGCCGTGCAGGACCGCGTGGAGGCGTACAGCCAGTTCGACCTCTACCTGGGCTATACCGGCCTGGACAAGCTCACCCTGTACGCCAAGATCCAGAACCTGGCCGACAAGGCGCCGCCGTACGACGCGTCCTTCCCGGGTATCCGCGCCCCGTACGACTTCAGCCAGTACGACCTGCGTGGCCGCTACTTCACCGTCGGCTTCGACTACCGCTTCTGACGCCTTCGCATCCAACGGGGCCGGCGTCGCTGCCGGCCCCCGTTTCCTGGGGAATTGCTGTGTCCTTGCATCGTGTCGTGTCACGTCCCATCGCCTGGCTGCTGGGTTCGTTGTGGTTGCTGGCAGCGCCGGCGTTCGCGCAGAGCGCGTACTTCTTTCCACAGGGCGGCGAGTTCGATCCGTCCATTCCCACCCCGCAGCAGTTCTTCGGCTACGAGATCGGCAGCCGCTACACGCGGCATGACCAGCTGGTGGCCTACTTCAACGAACTGGCCCGGCACTCGGACCAGATCAAGGTCGAGCAGATCGGCAGCAGCTACGAAGGCCGCCCGCTGCTGATCGCCACCATCACCTCGGCGCAGAACCAGCAGCAGCTGGAAACCCTGCGCCGGCAGCACGTGACCCTGGCCGACCCGGCCCAGCCGCTGGCCGCCGCCGGCAACAGCCCGGTGGTGGTGTGGTTGGGCTACAGCGTGCACGGCAATGAAACCTCCAGCGGCGAGGCCGCCCTGCTCACCGCCTACTACCTGGTGGCCAGCCGCAGCGCGCAGACCCGGCAATGGCTGGAGCAGGCGGTGGTGCTGCTGGACCCGGCGCAGAACCCGGACGGGCGCGATCGCGCGGCCAGCTGGCACAACGCCTATGCCTCCTCGCCGGCCTCGGCCGATCCGGCCGACAAGGAGCACGTCGAGCCGTTCCCACAAGGCCGCACCAACCACTACTTCACCGACCTCAACCGCGACTGGCTGGCCCTGACCCAGCAGGACACGCGGCCGAAGATCGCTTTCTTCCACCGCTGGTATCCCAACGTCCAGATCGACTTCCACGAGATGGGCAAGGACAGTACCTACTACTTCGAACCGTCGCCGGCCAGCATGCACAGCCCGCTGCTGCCGGCCTCGTCCTACGCATTCAACAAGACCCTGGCCAGGTACCACGCCCAGGCGCTGGATGCGCTGGGCTCGCTGTACTACACCGGGGAAAACTTCGACAACTTCTCGCCGGTCTATGGCTCCACCTATCCCGACTTCCACGGCGCGGTGGGCGTCACCGTCGAGCAGGCCAGTTCGCGCGGGCGCGTGCAGGAATCGGTCAATGGCCTGCTCACCTTCCCCTTCACCATCCGCAACCAGGTCGCGACCGGGTTGGGCACGATCCGCGGCGCGGTGACCGAGCGCGACGGATTGCTGACGCTGCAGAAGTCATTCTTCCAGTCCGCGCTGAAGCAGGCCGGGCAGCAGCCGGTGAAGGCGTTCGTGTTCGGCGATGCGCATGATCCCGGGCTGACCGCCCGGCTGCTGGACCTGCTGCTCCAGCACCGGATCACCGTGCAGGCTCTGGCCGCGCCGGTGACGGTGGACGGCCAGCGCTTCGAGCCGGGCAGCGCCTACGTGGTACCCACCGCGCAGCCGCAGTTCCGGCTGGTGCATTCGATCTTCGCCGAGACCCCGCCGATCAAGGGCGACGTGTTCTACGGCAGCACCTCCTATGCGATCGCCCCGGCCTACGGGGTGGCATTCGCCGGCAGCCGTGGTCGCATCGCCGGCGGTGCGGCGATCACCGCCCCGGCCCCGGTGCAGGCGGGCGTGGTCGGCGGCCAGGCCGGCTATGCCTACGTGCTGGACTGGCGCGACTACAACGCCAGCCGCGCGCTGTATGCGCTGCAGGTCCGCGGCCTGCTCACCCGCGCCGCGTTCCAGCCGTTCAGCGCGGCCACCGCGGAGGGCGAGCAGTCCTTTGCCCGCGGCAGCGTGGTGATCCCGGTGGCGGGCCAGCCGGTGGCGGGCGAGGCGTTGCTGACGGCCGTGGATGCGGCCGCGCGCGGCGCCGGGGTGCGCGTGCATGCGCTGGCCAGCGGCCAGAGCCGCAGCGGCATCGACCTGGGCAGCGACAGCGTCAAGGCGCTGCGCAAGCCGGCCGTGGCGCTGGTGATGGGCGAGGGCGTCAGTGCTACCGAGATCGGCTCGGCGTGGTTCGTGCTCGACCAGCAGGTGCAACTGCCGGCCAGCAAGCTCGATCCGGCGCAGCTGGGCAAGGTGTCGCTGGACCGCTATACCACCATCGTGCTCGCCGGCGGCACCTACACCGGCGTGGACGCGGCTGCGGTGGTCGCGTTGAAGCGCTGGATCAACGCGGGCGGTTCGCTGGTGACCTACGGCACCGCTGCGCGCTGGGCGATCGAACAGAAGCTGGCCGACGAAGTGCTGGGCGAGGACGAGAAGGAACCGGCCGCCGCGCGCCGTGCCTTCGGCGACCAGCGCGACATCGCCGCGATCGAGCGGGTGAGCGGCAACATCCTCAGTGCCGAGGTGGATACCAGCCATCCGCTGGGCTTCGGCCTGCCGCGCACGCAGCTGGCGGTCAACAAGGAAAACGGCATCAGCTTCAAGCCCAGCCGCAACCCGTTCTCCACCGTGGTGCGCGTGGATGAAAAGCCGCGCGTCAACGGCTATCTCTCCGACGCCAACCGCCGCCGCGTGGCCGGTGCCGCCTGGCTGCTGGTATCCGCGCAAGGGCAGGGCAACGTGGTGCTGTTCGCCGACGACCCGGCGCACCGCAAGTACTGGCACGGCACCGAGCGCCTGCTGTTGAACGCGATCTTCTTCGGCAACCAGCTCAACCCGACCAAACAACGTAGCTGACGGTGGAGCCGACCGTTGGTCGGCTCCACGTCGTCCGCGCGCGACCGACTCCTCCGGGAGCACTGTCTGGAGCAGAGTGGTGGGCGCTCAGGGCGCATGGCACACTCGGCACCCAGTGCACCCTGGTTCGAGCGCGTTGATGAATGCCTTGGTTACCTGTCTACTGGCCGCCGTCGCGGCGGTCATCGCCGTGCCGGCCTCAGCCAGTGCTGCATCCAGCTCGTTCAGTCGCGGCGACGCGGTCCGGATCGTGGCGGACATGCGTCGTGTGGTGGCCGACAAGGGCGTGGAGCGGCTTGAGAAAGTCCGCATCGGCGGCATCGACCAATGGGTCTCCATCCGCGGCAACGACCGGCGCAACCCGGTGCTGCTGATGCTGCATGGCGGACCGGGCTGGGTGGCCATGCCCACCAGCTGGTATTTTCAGCGGGGATGGGAGGAATACTTCACGGTGGTGCAGTGGGACCAGCGCGGGGCGGGCAAGACCTACCTTGCCAACGACCCGAAGGTCATCGCGCCGACCATGACCCGCCAGCGCATGGTGGCCGACGCCGAGGAGATGGTGGCGTGGCTGCGCACCGAGTTCGGCAAGGACAGGATCTTCGTCCTTGGGCACTCCTGGGGCAGCTACCTGGGCCTGGAACTGGCGCAGCGGCGACCGGAGTGGCTGCACGCCTATATCGGCATCGGGCAGATTACCCACGGGCCGGAAAGCGAGCGACGTGGCTGGGCCTGGACGCTGGAGCAGGCCCGCCGGGACGGCAATGCCGAGGCCGAGGCCGAGCTGTTGGCGTTGGCGCCATATGCATCGGGCCACACGCCGGTGCCGCTCGCGGACCTGTTCAAGCAGCGCAAGTGGCTCAACCACTACGGTGGCATGGTCTACAACCGCAAGGGCGGTGATGCCGAGGCCGCTGCCATCACACTGTCACCCGAGTACACCGAGGCCGACGTGGCCGGGGTGTGGAAAGCCAATGAGTTTTCGACGCAGTACCTGCTGTCGGAGGTGCTGACCCTGGACATGGGCGCGGTCCGCCAGCTGCGCACGCCGGTGTTTCTGCTGCTTGGCCGGCATGACCACAACGTGTCCTCGGCACTGGGCGCGACGTGGTTCCAGGCCCTGCAGGCACCGCGCAAGCAACTGGTCTGGTTCGAGCAGTCCGCGCACGAGGTGATGATCGAGGAACCGGGCAAGACACTGCTGACGCTGGTGCGCGACGTGCGCCCGATCGCCGAGCGTGCCGGCGACGTTCCGCCCTGATTGCCGCTACCAGCGCATGAAAGAAAAAGGCGACGCAGATGCGTCGCCTTTTTCCTTTTCACCGGTCCACGAACGGATCAGCTGGCGCGAGCGCCACCGCCGCCCTGGCCACGGCCACCGCCGCCACGACGCTGGCCCTGCGGCTGGCCGCCACGCGGCGCACCGCGGCCGGCACCGTCACGCTGGCCGCCGCCGGTCTTCTTCGGGCCGGCATGGGCGCGGCTCGGGGCCTCGCTGTGCGGACGACGCGCGTGCTTGCGCGGCGAACGATCGCCACCGGGCACTTCGGCCTTGCCCGGCGCGCTGTTGCCCCAGCGGATCGGGGTCTGCGGCTCGAAGCCGGGCACGTCGCGGATGTCCATGTCCGTGTTCAGCAGGCGCACGATCTGGCGCAGCAGCTTGGCCTCGTCCTGGGCCACCAGCGAGATCGCCTGGCCGGTGGAGCCGTTACGGCCGGTACGGCCGATGCGGTGCACGTAATCTTCCGGCACCATCGGCAGGTCGTAGTTGATGACCTTCGGCAGTTCGTTGATGTCGATGCCGCGCGCGGCGATATCGGTGGCCACCAGCACGGTCACCCGGCCGGCCTTGAAGTCGCCCAACGCACGCAGGCGCTGGCCCTGGCTCTTGTTGCCGTGGATCGCCGCGGTCTTGATGCCGGACTTTTCCAGGAACGTGGCCAGCTTGTCGCAGCCGTGCTTGGTGCGGCCGAACACCAGGGTCTGCTCACGGCTGTCCTGCGCCAGCAGGTGCAGCAGCAGGTCGCGCTTGCGCGGGCCGTCCACCGGGTGCACGCAGTGGGTGATGCTCTCGGCGACGGTGTTCTTCGGGGTGACCTGGATCTGCGCCGGATCGCGCATGAACTCCAGCGCCAACTGCTTGATGCTCTCTTCGAAGGTGGCCGAGAACAGCAGGGTCTGGCGGTTCTGGCGCGGCAGCTTGGCCAGGATCTTCTTGATCGAGGGCAGGAAGCCCATGTCGAGCATGCGGTCGGCTTCGTCCAGCACCAGGATCTCGATGCCGGAGAGGTCCACGCTGCGACGCTCGAGGTGGTCGATCAGGCGGCCCGGGCAGGCCACCAGCAGGTCCACGCCACGGCGCAGGACGTCAAACTGGTTGCCCATGCCGACGCCGCCGTAAATGCATGCGCTGGGGATGCGCAGATACTTGCTGTAACCGCGCAGGCTGTCATGCACCTGGGTGGCCAGCTCGCGGGTGGGGGCCAGGATCAGGGCGCGCGGCTTGCGCGGGCCGTTGACTGCCTGCGGGTTGGTGCCAAGGTGCTGCAGCAGGGGCAGGCCGAAGGCAGCGGTCTTGCCGGTGCCGGTCTGCGCGCCAGCGAGCAGGTCGCGGCCTTCCAGGGCGAGCGGGATGGCCTGCTCCTGGATGGGGGTGGGGTTTTCATAGCCCTGCTCGGCCAACGCGCGCAGCAGGAACGGGGCAAGGCCCAGGGATTCAAAAGACATCGGGTGGAGGCTCCAAAGACAAAGTAACGCCAGGCCGAATGGCCGGACGCGAGGCAGATCGGAGAGATCGGCTGACTCGGAGCGTTCCCGTGAACCGCGCTGCGAGAATTGGGTGCAGCCGGCGCGGTGCGCAGACTGGAATGCATGACGAATGGCGTCGGAGTGGGGGCGGGCGACGGATCGTTGATCCATATCGCCGGCGATCCCGAAGGGAAACGGACGGCCGCTGCAGACCCGCCTAGTCTATCGGATAGTTGAGATCCATACCAAGTTTGCCTGTTCAGGTTGGGTGGGGGGTAGGGGGGGGGGGGGGGCGCCCCCGGGCGGTTGTCGGCCACCGCCCCCGC